>CAZYMM010000084.1:0-9540 GCA_964648515.1 uncultured Conexibacter sp. | reverse complement strand
CGATCGTCTCCGACGGCGACCTGATGGAGGGGATCGCCTCCGAGGCGGCGTCGCTGGCCGGCCACCTCGGCCTCGGCCGGCTGATCTACCTCTACGACGACAACCACGTCTCGCTCGACGGTCCGACCTCGCTGTCGTTCGAGACCGAGGACACCGGCAAGCGGTTCGAGGCCTACGGCTGGCATGTGCTCGACGTCCACGACGCCAACGACCTCGTCGCGCTCGAGGCCGCGATCGAGGAGGGCCGGCGGATCACCGACAAGCCGACGCTGATCCGGGTCCACTCGATCATCGGCTACCCGGCACCGAACAAGCAGGGCACGAGCAAGGTCCACGGCGCTCCGCTTGGCAGCGAGGAGGCGCGGGCGACCAAGGCGATCATGGGTCTTGACCCCGACGCGACCTTCGTCGTGCCCGACGGCGTCTACGAGCTGTTCGCGCCCGAGCGCGGTGCCGAGGCGCAGCGCCGCTGGCAGGCGCGGCTCGACCAGTGGAAAGAGTCGGCCGGCGTGCTGGCGAGCGAGTGGGAGTTCGCCTGGGCGGGCGGCGCTCACGGCGGCTGGCGGCTGCCCGGGCTGACCGACGCGCTGCGGGCGATCGACTGGGGTGCGGACGCGCTTGCCACGCGGGTCGCCGGGCAGAAGGTGATGGCCGCGATGGCACCGCTCGTGCCGACGATGGTCGGCGGCGCAGCCGACCTCTCGGAGTCGACCAAGACCGAGTTCCCCGGCGGCGATGCCGAGCGCTTCAGCCGTTCGCGCAGCGGCCGCAACGTCTTCTGGGGCGTCCGCGAGCATGGCATGGGCGGCGCGGTCAACGGTCTTGCCGCACACGGCGGGATCGTGCGTCCGTACGGCTCGACCTTCCTTCAGTTCTCGGACTACATGCGCGGCTCGATCCGGCTGTCGGCGCTGATGCAGCTGCCGGTCGCCTGGGTCTTCTCGCACGACTCGGTCGCGCTCGGCGAGGACGGGCCGACCCACCAGCCGGTCGAGCACTTCGCCGCGCTGCGCGCGATCCCGGGGCTGACCGTGTTGCGCCCCGCCGATGCCAACGAGACCGCCGAGTGCTGGCGCGTGATCCTGACCGAGCTCGACGGCCCGGCCGCGCTGCTGCTCTCGCGCCAGAACCTGCCTGTCCTCGCCGACATCGATCGTGATCTCGTCGGTCGCGGGGCCTACGTGCTGCGTGAGCGCGAGGCCGCGCAGCTGACGCTGGTCGGCACCGGCGCCGAGGTTCACACGGCGATCGCCGCTGCCGGGCTGCTGGCAGATCGTGGTGTTGCCGCGCGGGTCGTCTCGATGCCCTCCTGGGAGCTGTTCGCCGCTCAGGACGAGCAGTACCGTGAGTCGGTGCTGCCGTCGGCGCTGCCCAGCGTCTCGGTCGAGGCCGGCGTGACGTTCGGCTGGGAGCGCTGGGTCGACCGTGCCGTCGGCATCGACCGCTTCGGCGCCAGCGCACCGGGCGCCGAGGTGCTCGAACGGCTCGGCATCAACGCCGGCCACGTCGCCGAGGTGGCGGCCGGGCTGCTCTGAGGCCTGCGATCCGTCTACGCCTGTGGCTATGCCCAGAGGGCGCTGATCTGTCGCGGGCAATCCGGAACAACACCCCGGGCAATCCGGAACGAGCAGCCGGGCAATCCGGAGCCGTTCCGCGGGCGACAACGAGTTCGGGCTCAGATCGGGCGCGATCGTGAGCCGCTCGAACAGGTATGCAAGAACCCTGGCGAGTGCCGTCGGAAGCCGGGCTCTCGCCTTGTCTGCGATCAGACGGTAGGACTGGGGCGTGAGGAGGCATCTCGGTCCGGTCGTTCTGCTCGTCATGCTCGCGTTCGCGCCCAGCGCGGCGGCTGCGGCCACGCCCGACTACTTCCCGCTCCCCAGCGGCTACTCGGTATCGGGCGTCCGTGTCGCCGGTGACGGCCATGGCAACATCTGGTTCGGCGCCAAGGGTCCGGGTTCGGAGTCGATCTCCGATCCCGTCTCGCCCTCGGCTCAGCTCGGCAGGCTCGATACGAGCCAGGCGGCGGCCGGTGCGAGCAGCGGCTTCGGCTTCTTCCCGACCCCGAACCCGGCCGGGCAGAACTGCTGCGCGACGCTCCTGCGATCGGTTGCATGGAATGCGTTCGAGCAGAAGCTCTACTTCGTCCGCAGCGACGGCGTCTACGGCTCCGCAGTCCCGGCCCAGATGCAGCCCGGGCAGGCGGCGGGAATCACCGACGCGCGACTCGAGACTCCGCCGTGGATCGACATCGCCGACGTCGCCGCGATCCCCGGTGCCGCCGGGGTCTGGTTCAGCGAGCGGTCGACCAGCAACGCGCCCTATGGCCCGTCGAGTCCGAACGCCGGCCAGTACCCCGGCGCACGCGTCGCTCGCTGGAACGGCGCGCTCTCCGAGGGCCCGAACATCGCGACCCAGTTCGGCAACGTCGCGCTCAACAGCCTGCGTTACGACGCGAAGCCGGACGGCGTCACCGTCGATGCATCCGGCGTCCCGTGGTTCGCCGAAGCCGCCCCCGGCAACGCCGGCTACCGGATCGCCCGCTACACGCCGTCCACCGATCACTACGACGAGTGGTCGCTGCCGTGCGGAACGGGCAGTCCCTGCTCAGGTTCCTACACCGGCACGGGGCACGCGATGTCGCGATCGACTCGCATGGTGCGGCCTGGTACACGAACGAGATCCAACAGAGCTTCGGCCGCTTCAATCCGGCCAACTCGCAGTTCGAGCAGTACACGATCGCAAGCGTCGATCCGACGCTCGCCGGCGGCACCCCGCGCCGGTTGGCGGCGGCTCCCGACGGCACGGTCTGGATGACCGTCTACGGCGGGCTCTCCGGCAGCCAGGCCAACGCGATCGTCCGGGTCGTGCCGTCGGGGATCGACGGCACGCCGCCGGCGACGACCGTCTACAAGACCGGCCTCGACGACCCGCCGCTCGGGATCGCCGCCGACGACAGCGGCAACATCTGGTTCGGTGACGGCAACGCGACCAGCTCGAAGCTCGGACGGCTGGCCGGCGTTGTGGCCGTGGCGCCGCCTGGCGGCGGGCCTCAGCCGCCGGTCACCACTCCCCCCGGTACGACGACGCCGACGCCGGCACTGGTCGGGACACTCAAGCTGACGCCGGTCCAGACCGGCAACGGTGCGATCGACACCAACCAGATCTGTGTCGGCCCGCCGGAGTCCCGCTGCACCGTGATCTACAGGATCCGTGAGCGCGAGTACGTGCCGGGCTTTGGCGGTGCCAGCGCCTGGGCGGCGGCCAAGAAGAAGGCCAAGAAGCCGCGCGTGCTGGCGACCAAGAAGGTGACGCTGCGCGGCGGCCAGAAGGCAAAGGTGTCGGTCGGGCTCGGCACGCTCGGCCGCCGGATCCTGGCCAAGAAGCGGCGGCTTCGTGTTGTCTTCACCGCGACCCAGCAGCTCGCGGACGGCAAGACCAAGGTGATCTACCAGAAGACGCTGACGATGACGGCGAAGAAGGCCGGCAGGCGCAAGGGCGGCAAGCGGTAGCAGCTCGCCCTACGCTTGCCGGGTGGCCCGTGACCGCGACATCGTTCTCTTCGGCGCGACCGGCTTCACCGGCTCGCTGACGGCGGCCGAGCTCGTGCAGCGTGCGCCGCAGGGCGCGAAGACCGCGCTCGCCGGTCGCAGCCGCGAGAAGCTCGAGCAGGTCCGCGAGCGGCTTGCCGAGGCCGTGCCGTGTGTGGCGGATGCCGAGCTCGTGGTCGTCGACGCGGCCGACCGCGCGGCGCTGCGCGACGTCGCGGCGAGCACGCGTGTCCTCGCAAGCACGGCCGGGCCGTTCGTGCTCCACGGCCGCGAGGTTGTCGCTGCCTGTGCGGCCGAGGGCACCGACTACGCCGACATCACCGGCGAGCCGGAGTTCGTCGACCGCACGTACCTCGACTGCCAGGACGCTGCGCTCGCCAGCGGTGCGAGGCTCGTCCACTGCTGCGGGTTCGACTCGATCCCGCACGACCTCGGCGCCCAGTTCACCGTCGAGCAGTTCCCCGGTGATCTGCCGCTGCACGTCCGTGGCTATGTGCGCACCGAAGGCGGCATGTTCTCGGGCGGGACGTTCAACTCCGCGCTGCTGGCCTTCGGGCGTGCGCGACAGATGGCGCAGGCCGCTCGCCGGCGGGTGGCGGCCGAGAAGGCGGCGGGCGCCGGCGACGGCCGGCAGGTCCGCAACGAGACGCCGCGCCCGCATCGTGCGCTCGGCTACTGGGCCGTTCCGTGGCCGACGATCGACGCTGCGATCGTGACCCGCTCGGCGCGGGCTCTTGCCGAGTACGGGCCGCGGTTCACCTACGGCCACTATGCGGCGATCCGCCGGCTGCCGACCGTGATCGGCGGGACGGCGGCGGTCAGCGGGCTGATGGTCGCCGCGCAGCTGCCGCCGCTGCGCCGCGCGATCGGAGACCGCGTCGCGCCGGGGACAGGGCCGAGCGTCGAGCGGATGGACCGCTCGACCTTCTCGGTGCGCTTCGTCGCCGAGGGCGGCGGCCGCCGCGTCGTCACGGAGGTCGCAGGCGGCGACCCCGGCTATCGCGAGACATCGCGGATGCTGGCCGAGTCCGCGCTCTGTCTGGCGTTCGACGATCTGCCGCAGCTCGCCGGCCAGCTGACGACCGCCCAGGCGATGGGCACGGTGCTGCGCGAACGGCTCGAGCGCGCCGGCATCACGTTCCGCGTCCTCGACGCCACCTGACCGCGACCGCCCCCCGTGCCGAACAGGCGAAAGTCGACGTCAGGACGTCCACTCCGGCCTGTTCGGCACGGGGGTTCGGTCCGGCAAAGCCCGCCGTGAAGTGGAGCTAGGGAGACTCGAACTCCCGACCTCCTGGGTGCGATCCAGGCGCTCTCCCAACTGAGCTATAGCCCCGCAGCGGTCATGCAGTGTAGCTAGGGTCCGTGGCGATGGCCGGCGACCCCCAGCGCGCCTCGCGGCTTCGGCTGCCGTCGTTCCGGGCGCGGATGCGGCTGTTCTTCTTCCTCGTCGTGCTGCTGCCGACGATCGCGGTCGCGCTCGTGATGTTCCACCTGATCGCCGCCAGCGAGCAGGGTCAGCTCGACGCGCGGCTCGGCGCCCGCCAGGGTGCCGTCGTCCGGCTCGCCGACGAAGAGCCGCGTCGCGCCGCGGAGCTGGCGGGCGGCATCGTCCGTGATCCGGCGGTGGCGGCAGCGTTGCGCAGCGACGATCAGGCGGCGCTGAAGCGGGCACTGGATCCGGCGCTTACCCACGGCGCCCGCCGGATCCGCGTCAGCAAGGGCGGGCATCTTCTGGCCGACGCCGGCAATCCGGACGCGGTGCTGCCGGCGCGGGTCGCGGCGACCGAGCAGGGCAGCACACTCGCGGTGGTCGAGGTGTCGACGGCCTTGGCCGGCGAGTTCGCGGCCGCGGCCCGGCGCGTCACCGGCGAGGAGGTCGTGATCCGGCGTGGTGAAAGCACGCTGGCGGCAACCGACCCGAAGCTCGCTTCGCTGACCTTCAAGGACGTCCCTGCGACGATCCGCGCCCGGGGTCGCGACTACCGCACCTCGACCTTCAGCGCCCGCGACTTCGCCGGCGCCCAGCTCCAAGTCACGACGCTTGAGCCGGTCTCGGACACCGAGGCGGCGATCACGCGCGGCCGTTGGGTGGCGCTGCTGATCATCCTCGGCTTTGTGCTGCTGGCGTTGGTTGCCGGCTCGATCGTTTCGCGTTCGCTGCAGCGCCAGATCGAACGCTTCCTCGAGGCCGCGCGCGCGATCGGTCGCGGGGACTTCTCAGCGACGGTGCCGGTCAGGGGACGAGACGAGTTCGCGCAGCTCGGCAACGAGTTCAACGCGATGTCGGTCCAGCTCCAGGAACACATCGACGATCTGCGCCGTGAGCGCGTCCGGTTGGCGCGGTCGCTGCGCCGCCTTGGCGAGGCCTTCGCCTCGAACCTCGACCGTGCCGCACTGCTGCAGATCCTCGTCGAGACCGCGATCGACACGCTCGGCGCCGACGGTGGGCGCGCCCGAATCGAGCAGGAGCCGGGCGCCGGTTACACGGTGGTCGCCTCGGTCGGCCGCCTCGGAGAGTCCTGGGGCGCTGTCGACGAGGCCGAGGCTGCGGTCCTGGAGCGCAACACGCTGATCGCCGTCGAGCGGGACGACGGCAACGCGGTCGGCTTCCCGCTGCGCGCGGGCGCCGGTGAGGTCGATCCGTTGCGCGTCAGCGGTCTGATCTGCGTCTGGCGCGCCGCAAGCCCGTTCAACGGCAGCGAGCGCGAGCTGTTCGAGTACCTGGCCTCGCAGGCCGCGGTCTCGGTCGAGAACGTCGGCCAGCACGAGCTCGCCGTTCGTGAGGCCGTCACCGACGCGCTGACCGGGCTGGCCAATCGCCGCCACTTCGATGAGCGGCTCGAGCACGAGGCTGAGCGTGCACGCAGCCTCGGCAGCGAGCTCGCGCTCGTGATGCTCGACATCGACGACTTCAAGCGCGTCAACGACACCTACGGCCACCAGACCGGCGATGAGGTGCTGCGCGGCGTCGCCGAGGTTCTGCGCAGCACATCGCGTGACCCCGACACGCCGGGGCGGATCGGCGGCGAGGAGCTGGCCGTGGTGCTGCCGGGAGCGGGACTCGACGGTGCCGAGGACTTCGCCGAGCGTGTCCGCGGGCGGATCGCCGCGCTCAGCTTCAACCCCGAGGATCCGGCGACCGGCGGGCCGTTCTCGATCACGGCCAGTCTCGGCGTCGCCGGCGGCCGCGGTGCCGGTGTCGACGCCCAGGACCTGGTCGCGGCCGCCGACGCCGCGCTCTATCAGGCCAAGCGCGCGGGCAAGAACCGGTCGGTCGTGGCGCGCTGAACGACGGGCACTGTGGTGGCCGCTGCCGGTACGCTGTTCGTGACCATGGGCTACCTCGACGACGCGATCCGCGAGCACCTGGAGCTCAAGCGCCGGCGCGGCGCACCCGCCGACGAGCTCGAGCGCGAGGAGAGCGAGGCACTCGGGCCGATCGGCCGCGACGATCTAGAGGATGAGGCCCCGGCCGAGCCCGCGGGTTCTGCCGAGCCCGAGGTGGCCGGTGAGCCCGAGGCGCAGCAGTTCGCCGAGCCGGTCCCCGACCAGGTGGAGGCCGTCATCGAGGACGAGCCTGCGGCCGAGCCGACCTTCGCCGAACAGCTCGACGAGGACGACGCCGTCGACCAGCCGACGCAGTCGTACGCGATCGAGGAGATCGAGGACGCGCTGGCCCCCGAGGGCGCCCGGGATCACGCTCGCCGCCCTGCGGCCGAAGCAGGCGACCCGACCGCGACCGACGATGACGTGCTCGAGGCGACGCCCGACTTCCTGCAGGAGACGCCCGAGCACGAGCGGCTCTGGTTCGAACAGAAACCTCCGAAGGACTTCGACTTCTGATCCGCGGGGCCATCGGTGTGGCCCCGGACTGCCCGGCCGGCTCGATCATGGGTCCAGTCCCATCATGGGTCATGGGTCCAATGCCGAAAACTGGTGTGACACAGGTGCGCCGCGGTCACGGGGAACGGCCGTTGCGCGAGCTCCCGCTCATATCTCGGGGGCTGTAGGACGCAGAAAGCGCGCGGCGGCCCGGAGTTCTCGCTGCCGCGCCTCGATCCTCTCGCCGGCGGTCCGGGCGTCACCGGGCCGCCGGCGGGAGCGCCGCCGCTAGCATCCCTGGCTGCGGGGCCATAGCTCAGCTGGGAGAGCGCCTGCTTTGCAAGCAGGAGGTCGCCGGTTCGATCCCGGCTGGCTCCACTACGGAAAGTTCCTGCAAATACAGGGGCTTTTCGCATGCCAGGCCGTAGTGTGGTCGCCTACGTTTTCGGCTTGCTAGCCACATTTGCTAGCCAATCGGCCCTACGGGCACTGTGTTTCGTCGGCACGGCGCGGATGTCGATTCGGGCTGGTTCTCGATGTGCCACGCGATCGCCTCAGTCCAGGCGGCGCCCCTTCGCATGCCTCGTTGGCGGCGACTAGGGTGCGCCCATGACGTATGCAGAGCCATCAGAGCTTCGAGCGCCTGCCGGTTTCGGTGTATTGACGATCGAAGCGTGGCTAGTCTCGGTCGGCGATCACGTCCGGGAGGGAGATCCCATCGTGGTGTTGACTTGTGAGCAGGCCGATATGGACCTCCCGGCATCAACACGGGCTCAAGTCGGTTTCCTTCACGGCGAACCAGGCGATGAGGTCTCAGAAGGCGGTCTCCTGGCCGTGTTGCTGCCCTTGCCCGGCCCGGCGCCCGACAGCCCGGGCGAGGACGAGGACGACGATGAGGACGACGAAGACCTTGACGCATATTGGCAGCGACAGCATGGATTGCCGTTCTCTCAACGAGACTCAACGTGGCGTCACGGGGAGTTCTACCCAACGATGGGCCTGCTGGCGGCCGGGCTGTTCGTCGTCGTAGCTCTCTGGGCTGCCTGGTGGTGGGTCGGCCTTCTCACCCTGGCCCTTTGGACGTACTGCGTGCCGGGCACGCTGCGATCCGTTGGGTTGCTCGACTCCAAGAGGTCACGGACTGGTTCGTCGCCACCGTCTCGGTAGACGCAAAGGTTCGGTGACGGCGACATGCCGGGAAACGTGGTTCTCAGGGGACTCGCGGCGAAAGACATCGGCGTGTGCGTTGCACATCTCATTCGCGGGACACCGTGCTGACGACGGGAACTCGTGCCCCCTTAGCTGCTGACAGTCGCACGACCTGGCGCGACTGTCGATGCCGGTGTGAGAACCGAAAGCCATCAGTCAACGTCGGTCGGGTCGTTCGGCTGCGGCGATCGGGCGGGGGAGGGAGGGTGCCGCCGGCCTGTGTGTTCTTTGACCCCACACAGGGGCCTCGCTCGGATTCCGTACGGGTCTGGGGGCTGGTCTTGGACAGACCGGACACTCACGCGCGCGAGGCCGACCGCAACCGGGGACACAATCCAACCATGCCCACAATCACGACATATCCGACACAACGCACGAGGCCGCAACCGGGGACACAATCCAACGCATGTCCGCAGTCGAGAGCATGAAACCGGCGAAGTCTCGGCGTGATTGGCGACCGGCGTTCCTGGAGGCGTTCGCTGCGCACGGCACCGTGACCGCTGCGTGCAAGGCGGCGAGGGTTGGACGGTCAACGGTGTATGAGGAGCGGCAGCGGTCGGAGACTTTCGCGCTGGCATGGTCGGACGTTGAGAGCGAAGTGACCGACCGGCTTGAGCAGACCGCGCTCGACCTGGCGCTTGCCGGCGACCGTCATCTGATCGAGTTTCTGCTGAAGGCCCGCAAGCCCGAAACGTATCGTGAGCAGCGGTTCCGGATCGAACATGCGACAGGTATGGGCGCCAACTGTGAGGCCGTGCGGGCGATGAGCGACAGTGAGTTGGAGGAGTTGGCCGCCGAGCTGGACGCACGGATGGGCCGGTAGGTGAACACCGGCCACTGGTAGGGGACCTTTCCGGCGGCTTCCAGCAGCCTCAACCATCACCAATCACCGCAGTTTGCGCGGACCTCGCCGGTAGTCACCGCCCAAGTTGGTACCACACGATCTGTGATAACT
>CAZYMM010000083.1:0-9618 GCA_964648515.1 uncultured Conexibacter sp. | reverse complement strand
TGCCGGGGCTGAGCGAGGCAGCGCCCGCGGCCGCGGCCGGAGACAGGCCGGACGGTGAGCCGAAGGCGGTCGTCACGGGCGGCGGCAGGCGCGTCCTGGTGGTCGAGGACAACGCCGTCAACATGCAGCTCGCGCTGCTGCGGCTGAGCCGCCACGGCATCCAGGCCGACGTGGCCGAGAACGGCCGCGACGCCGTCGAGCTGGCTGCCGGCAACGACTACGACTTGATCCTGATGGACTGCTACATGCCGGGGGTCGACGGCTTCGAGGCGGCGGCGCGGATCCGCGCCGCCGAGGCCGCCGGCCGGCGGACACCGATCCTCGCGCTGACGGCAGGTGCCCGGGAGTCCGACCGCGAGCGCTGCGCCGAGGTCGGGATGGACGACTTCCTGACCAAGCCGGTCCGTCAGGCCGAGCTCGACGCCGCGCTCGCGCGCTGGCTGCCCGCGGACGACTGACCGGCGCCGCTCACGCCGGCGCCGCCTGTGCCGTGCCGGCCGGCTCGCGCACTCGGCCGCAGATCAGATCGGCGGCCCGTTCGGCGACCATGATCGTCGGCGCGTTGGTGTTGCCGCCCGGAACCTGCGGGAAGACCGAGGCGTCGGCGACGCGCAGTCCGTCGATGCCGCGGACGCGCAGCTCGGGGTCGAGCGGCGCACCGTCCCCGCCGATCGCGACCGTGCAGGACGGGTGGTAGAGCAGCTCGACGTGCTCGCGGACCCAGCGCCCGATCGCGGCGTCGCCACGGACCTCGTCGCCGGGCAGCAGCTCGGCGCCGCGGGCCGCCTGCAGCGGCGCGGCGGCGACAATCTCGCGCGCCAGCTCGACGCCGGTGACGAGCGCCTCGGTGTCGGCGGCCTCGGTCAGCGTGCCGGTCACGATCCGCGGTGCCATCGCCGGGTCGGCGCTGCGCAGATGGACCGATCCGCGCGAGCGCGGCGTGATCAGCACCGGGCCGGTCGTGAACGCATGCCCCTCGTAGGTGGCGGCGCCGTGTTCGTTGAAGTAGGCGGGCGCGAAGTGGTACTGCAGATCCGGCGCCGCCAGTCCCGGCCGGCTGCGGACGAAGGCGAACGCCTCGGCGACGCTCGAGGTCAGGCCGCCGCTGCGGCGCAGCAGCCACTCGAGCATCCCGGCCGGGCGGTCGGCGCCGTAGAGCGACTCGGCCACGCGGCTCTCCCAGATGCAGGTCACGAACGGGTGGTCCTGGAGGTTCTCGCCGACCTGCGGGCTGTCGGCGACGACGCCGATCCCGGCCCCCCGCAGGACCGCTGCCGGCCCGATCCCCGACAGCTGGAGCAGCTGCGGCGAGCCGAACGCGCCGGCGCTGACGATCACCTCGCCGGCGCCGATCAGCCGCTCCCCGCCACGCGAGCGCACACGCACGCCGGTCGCCCGCGTGCCGCTCAGCTCGATCCGCGTGACGAGCGACCGTGTCAGCACGTCGAGGTTGGTCCGGCCCATCGCCGGGCGCAGATAGGCGTCGGCCTCTGAGAAGCGGCGGCCGCGCTTCTGCGTGACCTGCGCCAGCGACGCGCCGTCCTGCACGCCGGTGTTGTAGTCGGTCACGTACGGGATGCCGACCGCCTCGCAGGCGTGCAGAAAGCGGCCGGTCAACGGCCGCGGCGAGCGCTGGTCGGCGACGTTCAGCGGGCCGCCAACCGCGTGGTGTGCGCTCGCTCCGCGCTCGTTGTTCTCGGCCTTCAGGTAGTAGGGCAGGCAGGCATCCCAGCTCCAGCCGGTCGCCCCCGCCTGCTCCCAGGCGACGTGGTCCTCGGGCCGGCCGCGGACGTAGAGCATCGCGTTCATCGAGCTCGAGCCGCCGAGCATCCGGCCGCGCGGCAGGAACAGGCGGCGGCCGCCGAGCGCGGGCTCGGGGTCGCTGTCGAAGGCCCAGTCGCGCGAGCTGCGGAACTGGGCGGCGAACGCGGCCGGGATCATCACCGCCGGGTGGCGGTCGCTGCCGCCAGCCTCGATCAGCAGCACGCTCGCGCCGGCGTCCTCGCTGAGCCGCGCCGCGAGCACGCAGCCGGCCGACCCGGCACCGACGATCACGAAGTCATAGACGGAGCGACGCGTTCTCGGCATCTGGCCATCGTCGCGTACGCGCACGGACGGGCGCAAGCCCGGTGGCCGGCCGCAGCGCTACCGTGCCCGTGTTCGCCTCCCAGTCCTGCTGACCGCACTGCTCGCCGGCGCCGCCGGCACCGCCTCCGCCTCGTCCGCACCGACCCCCGGCGCTGCGATCTCGTCGCTGAACACGATCCGCGCGCAGGCCGGCCTGCGGCCGGTCACCGCCGACGCGGCGCAGACGCGTGCCTGCCGCAGACACGCTGCCGCATACGCGCGCACGCCGGTCGTCGGCCACTTCGAGATCCGCGGCACGGCCGGCTACAGCGCCGCCGGCGACCACGCGGCCCGGACTTCGGTGCTGGCCTACACGCGCCGGTCGATGCCCGGGCCCGAGGTCTGGATCGCAAGCGCCTACCACCGGCTCGCGCTGCTCGACCCGCGCCTGCGCAGCACCGGCTACTGGTCAGAGCACGGCATCGCCTGCATGGGCGTGATCGACGGGATCGGCGGCCCGACGGTCGCGCGCGTCACCGGCTACCCGTACCCCGCCGACGGGCAGACCGGGGTGGTGCCCGCCATCCCCTGCGTCGAGACGCCGGACCCGTGCCGGGCGGTGCGCGGGGCGGCACGGCGCAAGACGATCGGTATGCCGCTGACGATCCAGTTCGACAGCCCGCAGCCGATGATCGCCGGTCTGCGTGTGCTCTCGGCCTCGCTGCGCCCGGCCGGCGGCCGGGCCGCCCGGATCGTGACCCAGGACATGCGGACCAGGGCGGTCGCACCGCTGCTGCGCGGCGGTGCCGTGCTGCTGCCGCAACGGCCGCTGCGCGCCGCCACCACCTACCTCGTCGCGGTCCGCGCCAAGCTCATCACACGGACTGCCGCCGGGCGCTCGGTCGTCACAGCGGTCGAACGCCGCTGGCGCTTCACCACCGCTGCTCAGCGCCGCTGACGGAAGAACTCACGCAGCAGCCCGGCGGCCTCGTGCTCGCGGACGCCGCCGGTCACCTCGGGGCGGTGGTTGAGCCGCGGGTCGGCAAGCACGTCGAGGACGCTGCCGGCCGCGCCAGCCTTGGGGTCTGTGCAGCCGAAGACGACGCGCGGCACGCGCGCGAGCACGATCGCCCCCGCGCACATCGCGCACGGCTCGAGCGTGACGTAGAGCGTGGAGTCGAGCACGCGCCAGCTGCCAAGAGCCGCTGCCGCGTCGCGCAGCGCCTGAACCTCGGCGTGCGCAGTCGGGTCCTGACGGTGCTCGCGCTCGTTGCGCCCGCGGCCGATCACGCGGCCGCCGGCGACGACGACGGCGCCGACCGGCACGTCACCGTGCTCGAGCGCGAGCCGTGCCTGCTCGAGTGCAAGATCCATCCAACCGGCGTCATCCGCGCTCACACGCGTCATGATGGTGTACCGGGCGCAGCCACGCCGCCCGGTTCTCGCCATGCCCCGCCGCCCGTTCATCGCCATGCTCGCGCTCGCCTGTGCGCTGATCGCCGTGCCCACGGCGGCCGCCGCGCCGGGCGAGGTCGCGGTCTCGCTCCGCGGCCAGGACCCGATGGCGCCGCGCGTGATCAGGACCGCCGACGTCGCAGCGACGATCGCCCGCCTGCGCAGCCGTCCCGGCGTTCGCTACGCGGTCCCGAACGTTGTCGCCCACGCGGTCGGCACCCCGGCCACCGAGTTCATTCCCAACGATCCCGGCCGCACCGGCAAGCCGGGCGGCTGGCGCGCGACGCAGTGGTACCTCGACGGGCCGTTCTCGATCAACGCGCCTGCCGGCTGGGAGAACCTGATCCGCGCCGGGGCGCCGGGCGCGCGCGGCGTCAAGGTCGCGATCCTCGACTCCGGCGTCGCCTACCGGCCGGCGCCGCCGCGGGCGGCCTCGCCCGACCTGCCGCGCTCGCGCTTCCTCGCCGGCTACGACTTCGTCGACGGCGACCGCGTCCCGACCGACGAGTACGGCCACGGCACGCAGGTCGCGTCGATCCTCGGCGCGCAGACCGACAACGGGATCGCGCTCGCCGGCATCGCCTACAACGTGCGGATGCTGCCGGTCCGGGTGCTCGACCGGTTCGGCAACGGCGACGCGACGGCGATCGCGCGCGGCGTCCGCTTCGCGGTCGGGCGCGGCGTGAAGGTCATCAACCTCTCGCTCGAGTTCCCGCCCGAGTACACGGCCCGCGACATCCCGCAGCTGCTCGCCGCGTTCCGCTACGCGCGGCGCAAGGGCGTGTTGATCGTCGTCGCCGCCGGCAACTCCGGGCTCGAGCGGATCCCCTACCCGGGGCGCTCGCGCGAGGTGCTGGCGGTCGGTGCCACCACCGAACACGGCTGCGTCGCCGACTACTCGGACACCGGCTCGGCGCTCGGCCTCGTCGCTCCCGGCGGCGGCAGCGACGGCGACTACCCCGACGCGGGCTGTGACCCTGCCGGCCCCAGCGGCCGCGGGATCGTGCAGATGACGCTGCTCGGGCCCCGCCACACGCGGCTGGCGCTCGGCTCGCACATCGGCACCTCGATGGCCGCACCGATGGTCACGGCCGCGGCGGCGACCGTGGTCGCCAGCGGCGTCATCGGCCGCAACCCGTCGCCGGCTGCGATCACGCGCCGGCTCGAACGCACCGCCCGCGACCTCGGACCGCCCGGCTACGACACGCGCTACGGCTGGGGGCTGCTCGACCTGGCCGCGGCGACCGCGCCGAAGCAGCCGGTTCCGCCGCCGGCCCCCGAGCCGGCTCCGGCGCCCACACCCGCCCCGGCGCAGTAGCCGCCCGGCATGCTCAGGAGGTGCGGATGATCAGCACGCTGCAGGGCGCGTGGTGGCTGACCTTGTTCGGCACCGAGCCGAGCAGGAAGCGCTTGGCGCCGGTCATCCCCTTGTTGCCGACGATGATCAGGTCGGCGCCCTGCTCCTCGGCGACGTCGAGGATCGCGTCGGCCGGGTCGCCCTGACGGGCGAACGTCTCGACCGTCAGGCCGGCCTCCTGCGCGACAGCCTGGGCCTCGGCGAGCGTCGCCTCGACCTCCTCGCGCGCGTTGATCATCCACTGCACGTCCGGCGGCGCCTGCTGGGACTCGGCTCGCAGTCGGCTCGGCACGACCGGCTCGAACGCCGAGACGATCAACAGCCGGGCGCCGAGCGTCGCGGCCAGCTCGACCGCCCGCTGCACGGCGCTGCCGGCCGTCTCCGACCCGTCCGTGCCGACGACGAGGACGCTGAACATGAGCTCGACACTACCGGAGACCAGGTACCTGCCATCATCCCTGCGGATGCCGCGAACGTTCCTCTACGGGCAGATCGTGATCACGATCTGTGTCTTGATCTCGATCGTGATCGCGCTCATCAAGCTGCTCTAGGAGCCGTTCCCGCTCGTAGCGCCCCGCAGCGCCCGGTCGAGTGCGCTGCGGGCACGGTCGAGCCGCGCCGCCGCCGCGGCCAGCCCCGACTCGAGCCGTGCCCGCACAGCCGGGACGTCACGCACCGTCGCGTGGCTGAGGCGGGTGCGGGCATCGTCGAGCACCTCGACGTAGCCGTCGATCGCGGCCAGCAGCTCACGATGGGCGGCGCGTGCCTGCACCGGCGGCGTCAGTGCGGCCAGCCGTGTGCGTGCGAGCACGACGGCCCGCTGGTAGCCGCCGAGCGTGCGGTCGTCGCCGGCCGGTGTGCCGGTCGGAGCGGCGTCCTCGGCGGTGGCGGCGAACGCCTTCGTCAGGCCGGCCTGAACACCGTCGACGGACTGCGCGTAGCGCTCGGCCGCGCTCGGCGCGGCCTGACCGCAGCCGGCGGCGACGATCGACAGGGAGAGCAGCAGGACGAGCGCACGCGCCATCACCGGCGACCGTAGCGACCGGCGCCGTAGCCTGCTGCCGATGGCCCGCCTGCCCGACGGCGAACCGCCCCCGGCCGACGGCGCGCTGCCCGCGCCGGCGCTCGCCGCTCTCGGCACACGGCCGCTGGGCCTCTACATCCACGTTCCGTTCTGCGCCGCGCTCTGCGGCTACTGCGACTTCAACACCTACATCGCCGCGCCCGGTGACGCCGGACCGCGCGGCCACGTCGACGCGCTGCTGGCCGAGCTGGCGCTGGCGCGACGGGTGCTCGGCGACGACGCGCCGCCGGCCGGCACCGTCTTCGTCGGCGGCGGCACGCCGACACTGCTCGGCGCCGGCGAGCTGGTGCGGCTGCTCGACGGGATCCGCAGCGTCTTCGGCCTGACGGCCGGGGCCGAGGTGACGACCGAGGCCAACCCCGAGTCGGTCGACGCCGCCGCGCTCGCGACCCTGCGCGCCGGCGGCTACACGCGCCTCTCGCTCGGGATGCAGTCCGCCGCCCCCCACGTCCTCGCCGTGCTCGAGCGCCGCCACACGCCGGGCCGGGCGGTCGCCGCCGCCCGCGAGGCCCGCGCTGCCGGCTTCGAGCACGTCTCGCTCGATCTGATCTACGGCACGCCGGGCGAGAGCGCGGCCGACTGGGAGCGCTCGCTCGACGCAGCGCTTGCCGCCGGGCCCGACCACATCAGCGCCTACGCGCTGACCGTCGAGCCGGGGACGCGGCTGGCGGCGCAGATCCGCCGCGGCACCGTCGCGGCGCCCGACGACGACGTGCTGGCCGCGCGCTACGAAGCCGCCGACGCCCGGCTGTCGGCCGCCGGCCTTCACTGGTACGAGATCTCCAACTGGGCGGCCGGTGCGCTGGCGCGCTGCGCGCACAACGTCGGCTACTGGTCGGGGGGCGACTGGTGGGGCGCAGGTCCCGGAGCGCACTCGCAGGTCGGCGGCGTGCGCTGGTGGAACACGCTCCATCCGTCGGCCTGGGCGGACGCGCTCGCCGCCGGACGCTCACCGGCCGCCGGCCGCGAGCTGCCCGGCGACCGGGCTGCCAGGCTCGAGCGGATCATGCTCGGTGTGCGGCTCGCCGGCGGCCTGCCGCTGGACGAGCTGACCGAAGCGGGTCGCGCGGGCGCCGCGCGCTGCGCCGCAGACGGGCTGCTCGACTCAGGCGGGCTCGGACTCGGCCGCGCAGTGCTGACGCTGCGCGGGCGGCTGCTCGCCGACCGCGTCACGCTCGCGCTCGACGTCTGAGACGACCTGGCCGTTGCCGTCGCCGTCGAGCGCACGGCCGATCAAGCGCTCGACCAGCACCACATCACGCCAGACCCCATCGACCAGCCCGTGCCGGTGCTGGACGCCGACGATGCGGAAGCCCGCCGCCTGATGGGCGGCGATCGAACCGGCGTTGGAGACGAAGATCCGCGAGGTCAGCTTCCACATCCCCTGCGCGGCGGCGGCCTGCGCAAGCGCGTCGAGCAGCGCGCGGCCGATCCCCTGCCGCTGCTGGTCGGGGGCGACGTAGATGCCGTGGTCACCGACGCCGGCGAAGACCTCGCGGGCGCTGAACGGCTTGACGCGCGAGAAGCCGACCACCCGTCCGTCCCGCTCTGCGACCAGCACCGGCATCGGATCGCCGAGCCAGGCCTCGAGCTCGTCCGGCGTCCGCTCGCGCTCCTCGAAGGTCGCCATCCGGCCGCGGATCCCGTGGTTGTAGATCTCGGTCATCGCCGGGCAGTCCGCGGCCCGTGCGGGACGGATCACGAGCCGGTCGGGCACGCCGGTCATGGTGCGGGCGCCGCGGCTCCGCCGGCGGTCGTGTCGGCCGGCGCCGCCGGCAGCTGCGTCGTCGTCGTCGTCTGCGGCGGCGTGGTCTGCTGCGGGGTCACCGGGGTCGTCTGGGTCTGGGTGGGGGTCGTCGTGGTCACGACCGTGACGGTCTTGATCGTCACCGTGGTCTGCGGGGCGGTCGTCGTCACGACCTTCGGCGGCGCGCTGCGGCGCGCCGGTCGCGAACCGCTGAAGAGCGTCGTCCGCTCGTTGCCGCGCAGCAGCGACGAGCCGGCGATCAGCTCCGGGACCGTCACGATCGCGGCGAAGATCGCGAACCCGGCGAGCCCCGTCAGCAGCGCGACGCGCCAGTGGTGGCGGACCTTGAGGCCGACGCTCGGTGGCAGCTTCGGCGAGACCTGGCTGACGACCGTCGACGGCCGGCGCAGCGCCTCCTTGACGATCGCGACGATCACCGGCGTCGCCGCCGCCGACGCGAGCGCGCCGCGCTCCCAGACCAGCGACGTCAGGAAGGCGGCGGCAGCCGATGCGCAGGCGGCGATCACCAGCGTCAGCAGGTCGATCTCGCTCTCCCGCGCAGGCGGCGGTGCCGGCGGCACGGCAGCGGTCGACGGATCTTGATGGCCGTCGGGCGCAGGCCCTCCGGCCTGGCGCGGATCGGACATGGCGCCGCGAGGCTAGCGCCTCAAATCGCCTGCCAGTAGCTGTGTGACAATGCCCGCGCAGGACCGTTCGATCAGGTCGAGGACGTGTTCGAAGCCGTCTTCGCCGTCCCAGTACGGATCCGGCACCTCGAGCTCGCCGTCGGCCACCGACTGCGGATCGAACGAGCGCAGCAGCTCGATCCGGGCCGTGCGGCCGGCGTCGGGCACGATCGTGTGCAGGTCACGGACGTTGGCGCGGTCGGCGGCGAGCATCAGATCGAAGCGCTCGAAGTCCTCGGGCCGCACCTGCCGGGCGCGCCCCGTCAGCGTCAGGCCGCGCCTGGCCGCCGCCGCCGCGGCGCGCGGATCGGGCGGCCGGCCGACGTTCCAGTCGCCGGTCCCGGCGCTGTCGATCGTCAGTGCGTCCGCAAGGCCCTCACGCTCGGCCAGTTCGCGCATCACCGCCTCGGCGGTCGGCGAGCGGCAGATGTTTCCCAGGCAGACGAACAGCAGGCGCATCGCCGGGCAGTATGGCTGCAACCGCCGCTGCGCCGCGGGGCCGGGCCGTCGCTAGCGTCGGCACCGGCCGATGTCCCTCTCGCCCAGATGGTCTGTTCCGAATCGCTCGTGTTCGCGGCTCGGTGTCCCCGTCGTCTGCGCGGCGCTGCTGACCTGCGCCGGCAGCGGCGCGCTGGCCCAGGCGCCGTCGGAGTCGGGGCTCAAGAACAGGATCGCCGGCAGCGGCGCGCGCGAGCGAGCGGCGGGATCGGCGGCCGCCCGGCTCGGCGCACTGGAACGCCGGATCGGCCGCGAGGTCGCTGCCGCCCAGTCACGGTTCGACGAGGTCGACGCCGCCTACCGCGAGGCCTCCGCCGCGCTGGCGCGAACCCGGGACGAGCTGGCATCCGAGCAGCGCCGGCTGGTGCGGACGCGCACGCGGCTGCGGCAGGGGCGCACGGTGCTCGCCGGGCTGCTCGTGCGCCGCTACGAGACGGCCCAACCCGATCTCCTGACGATCGTGCTCGACGCCGGCGGGATCGCCGACGTGCTCGACCGGATCGAGTTCGAGCGCCGCGTCCGCGACGCCGACGCGCGCCTGGTCGCCGATGTCGCAACCGCCCGCACCGATGCGGCGCAGGCTGTCGTGCGGCTCGGCCGGCTGCGCAGACAGCGCACGGAAGAGCCCGTGGCGGCGCGGAGCCAGCGCGACGGCGCCGGTGCGATCCGCCAGGCGCTCGCCGCGCGGCAGGCGCAGCTCGCGGCCGCACGCGCCGCCCGGCTC
>CAZYMM010000082.1:0-9620 GCA_964648515.1 uncultured Conexibacter sp. | reverse complement strand
ACGAGCGGCATGTGGATCGTCGTGAACGTGATGCCGTCGCCGATCACCTCCGAGGAGACGACGCGGGTCCAGGCGTCGAGCGCCGCCTTCGAGGCGATGTAGGCGCTGAACCGCGGCGGTGCGGTCTGGACGCCGATCGAGCTGATGTTGGTGATGTGGCCGCCGCCCTGCTGGCGCATCCGCGGCAAGAGGCCCATCGTCAGCTTGATCGCGCCGTAGTAGTTGAGCGTCATCGTTCGCTCGAAGTCGTGGAAGCGGTCGCCGCTGAGCGCGATCGAGCGCCGGATCGAACGGCCCGCGTTGTTGACGAGCACATCGATCCGCGGATGGTCGTCGAGCAGCACCTCGACGAGCTCGTCGATCGCCTCGAGATCCGACAGGTCACAGGAGTAGGCGTAGGCGTTGCCGCCGGAGCGGATGATCCGGGCGCGCAGCGTCTCCAGCTTGGAGAGCGTGCGGGCGACGAGGATCGGGATGCCGCCGGCGCGCGCGACCTTGATCGCGGTCTCCTCGCCGATGCCCGAGGAGGCGCCGGTGATGACGACCGTCCGGCCCTCGATCGCCTTGCGGAACGAGCGCGACAGATGCGGCCGCGGATCGAGGAACTGCGACCAGAACGACCACAGGACCGGCGCATAGGCGTCGAACTCCGGGCAGACGATCTCGCTGCCCTCGAGCGCCGCCTGCGTCTGCGTCGCGTCGAAGCGGCAGCTGAAGTCGACGTGGCCGAGGATCTCCGGCGGGATCCCGATCTGCTCGAGCATCGTGTCGCGCGCCTGGCGCAGGCCGGGGGTGTCGAGTGCGGCGCCGGCCGCCGGCAGCAGCCTGCGTACCGGCCCGCCGACACGGACGCGGATCTGCGGTCCGCCGGCGGCGGCGGCGATCGCGTTGAAGACGTCGACGGTCGGCTGGCCCTTGGGGTGGACCAGATGGAAGGCGCGCCGGTCGAGCCCCGGCAGATGGGCGATGTGGTCCATCGCCGCAACGACGAAGTCGACCGGCACGATGTTCGTGCGGCCGAGCTCGGGCCCGACCAGCGGCGTCCAGCGCGGCAGCGTCTGCGCCAGCCGCTGGATCGTCTTG
Organism: uncultured Conexibacter sp.; assembly: GCA_964648515.1. Taxonomy (GTDB): domain Bacteria; phylum Actinomycetota; class Thermoleophilia; order Solirubrobacterales; family Solirubrobacteraceae; genus Baekduia. The sequence continues at coordinate 8,537 of CAZYMM010000082.1, read as the reverse complement.
AACAGGTAGTACGGGCCATCGATCTTGTCCATCGCGCCGGTCTGCGAGTGCCCGACCACGATCGCCGGCCGGTAGACCCGCCACGGCACCTTGGCGGTCGCGCGGACGAGCGCCTCGGACTCGAACTTTGTGCGGTGGTAGGGCGAGGGCAGCGGCTGGCCCTCGTCGAACATCGCCTCGGTGAACGTGCCCTCGTAGTCGCCGGCGGCCGCGACCGACGATGTGTGGTGAAGGCAGCCGGCCTTCAGTGCGTTGGCGAGCGCGATCGCGTGCTCGGTGCCCTCGACGTTGACGCGCTGGTTGAACTCGTCGTCGGCGGTCATGTCGTAGATCGCCGCGAGGTGGAAGAAGTGGTCGATCTTGCCCTTGTGCCGGGCGATCCAGTCCTCGCCGACGCCGAGCAGCGCCTCTGTCAGGTCACCGACGACCGGCTTGACGCGCTTGGCGGCGCCCGGCAGCCGCTCGATCAGCTCGCGCAGCCGCGGCAGCGAGCTGCGCCGGACGAGCACGTGGATCGTGCCCTCGCGCTGTTCGAGCAGGGTCGCGATCAGAAAGCGGCCGATGAAGCCGGTGCCGCCGGTGATGAAGTACGACTGCATCACGCAAGCCTAACCGGCTTGCGTGCGGCTGTCCCGGGCGCTCACCCGGGACGGGCGGCTACCAGCCGCCGTCCCAGCGCCCGTCGGCGGCCGCGGCCTTCGCCGCGTCCTTGCGGCGCTCCTTGCGGGCCTCGAGCTTGGACTGCAGCAGCGTCATCACGAGCAGGAAGAGCGGGATCGCGAAGATCACGATGAAGCCCGCGTTGGTTGTCACCTTGTCGTTGACCTCACCCCAGGTGCCCTCACCGGACGATGTGCCGGCGATCGCGGCGGGCGCAGCGACGGCAAGAGCGGTGAGCGTGAACACGACGGCGGGGAGCAGGCGGCGCATGATCTGCGCATCGTATTCAATGCGGCGGCATGAGTGAGATCAGGCGTGAGCGCCTACCCGACGGCATCGAGCTGCTGCGCCTCGACCGGCCCGCCCAGCGCAACGCGATCGGCTCGGCGATGCTGGCCGAGCTGAACGGAGCGCTGGCTGAGCTTGCGGCCGATGAGAGCCTGCGCGTGCTCGTCTTCTCGAGCACCGATCCGCGTGCGCTCTGCGCCGGCGCCGACGTCTCCGAGCAGCTCGATCACGAGGCCGGCGTCGCGCGGATGGCGGCGTTCGGCGAGTTCTACGCACGGGTCGCCGGCTTCCCGCGGCCGACCGTCGCGGTCTGCACCGGCAACGTCGTCGGCGCCGGCGCCGAGCTGGCCGCCGCCTGCGACCTGCGCGTCGGCGGCGAGAACCTCAAGCTGCTGTTCCCCGGCGCCAAACTCGGCGTGCCGGTCGGGCCGGCGCGGCTGACGCCGCTGATCGGCCTCGCACGTGCCAAGGAGTGGATCATGACCGCCAAGGTCGTCGGCATCGACGAGGCCGAGCGGGCCGGCTTCGTCTGCGCGCGGGCGCCCGAGGCCGAAGCCGAGACAGTTGCGCTGACGCTCGCCGGGCGGCTCTGCGAGCAGTCGGCCGACGGGCTGGCGCAGCTCAAAGGGCTGTTCGCAGAGAACGAGGATCTGGCCGCACGGACCGCGGCCGAGAACGAGCTGATCGTCGCGTTTCAGAGGGACGGGGGGACGCTGTCGTACCGAGGGGCGAAGGGCTGATGCACGTCTCGTTGGACGCAGAAACATCGTCCCGTTGCTTTTGTACATCATTATCGTCACTAGATGCTATCTTCATGGATAGAGATGAAGATGATGGTCCGATCCACGCCTTCTGCTGATGCGGCCCTACTGCACGCGATCGCGCAGCGCGGCCGAGTCTTCGTGCGTCTGCCCGACGATGCCGACTGGCTCAACGTCAGCGCCCAGGCCGCCGGGGACACCATGCCGGTCGAGCGTCGTCTCAACGCCATGGTCCGTCGCGGCTCCCTGGCCTCGATCGGCAAGCAACGCTGGATCGTGCTGCCGCCGGGCGCGTCGACGATCGAGCAGGCCGCTCCGCTGAAGACGCTGTTGGCGGCGAAGTTCGAAGGTCGCGGCGACTGGTATCTCGGCTATCTCAGCGCGCTGGCCGATCACAGGCTGACCGACATCGATCCCGACGCCGTCTACGTCGGCATCCGCGGCGTGCGCCTGCCGACCGAGCAGCAGCTCGGCGCACGACGACTGATCGTCGTCCAGCACATCCGCCAGGACGACTGGCGCGGAGTGGAGCGCGAGCGCGACGGGCGCGTGTTCACATACCGGTCCGACATCGAGCGCACGCTGCTGGACACGCTCGACCAGCCCAAGCGCTGCGGTCCGCCGGAGGTCTGGGTGCGTGCATGGGAGCGCGCGATGCGCGAGCAGCGGGCCGACCCGGTGCGTCTGACCGGCCACGCCGAGCAGCGCAGCGCCGCGGTTCAGGCCCGGTTGGCGTTCTGGCTGCGCGAGACCGGCCACGTCCGCCAAGCTCGCCGCGTCATCCGCGCCATCAACGGACCGCTCACCGGCCGCACGCTGCTGGATGCCTCGCGAGCGTTCGGCGACGGCCCGTGGAAGCGCGACCGCGACACCGGTGTCGTGGTCAACCTGCCCGAGCGCGCCATCGACGGTTGGTTGGAGTACGCCAAGTGAGCTTCGAGATCACCCGCTGGCCGCTGCCCGACGACATCGAGCGCGCCCAGCGCGACCTCAAGATGCCGCGCGACGCGATCGTTCGCGACATCGCACGCCTGGTCACCGTCGCGCAGATGGTCCACGATGGCGCGCTCAACGACGACCTCGTCCTCACCGGCGGCATGGCGATGCGCCTGCGCGGCTCACCGCGCTTCACGATGAGCGACACCGACACCTCGCGGCGCATCCGCGAAGCACCCGATCGCGACCGGCTCGCCGAGGCGCTCACCGTCGACCAGTCCGAGCTGACCGTCACCCCCGGCGACGTACTCGGCTGGAAGCCCGGCAAGAAGCTCGTCATCGCCCGCCCGGTCGATTATGAGGCCTACTTCGCCGGGATCGGCGGCAAGCCCGTCGACGGCGAGTTCACCTTCACTGTCTCTTGGCGCGGCCTACTCGAGCCTGCGCAACGGCTCGTGCTCGTCCATCCGTACCCCGAGCTGGAGCTGCCCCGCACGCTGGTGCCCGTCATGGACCTCACCGAGCAGGTCGCCGAGAAGATCGTCGCGTGGTGCGCCCACGGGCTGATGAAGCACTACGTCGATGTCGCCTGGGCCTTCTACCGCCTCGCCGGCCAGATCGATGCCGCCAAGCTCGGCGCGCTCGTCGATGCCAAGCTCGCCGTCGGCCGCGAGCTGTTCCCGATCCCGTACGAGCAGTTCCCCGACCGAGCGGCGCTGCGCGTCGCGCTCGAACATCCTGATGACCACGTACCGCCGCAAGGCGACGCCGCCGACGACAAAGCCAGGCAGCTCCGCTTCGACGCTTCCGCACTGACCAAGCAGCAGGCGATCCTGGTCGTCCGCAAGCGGCTTCTGCCCGTCCTCATCAGCACTTGATCGACGTTCACAGGAGTCCGTGAACTTGTGCGCTGGTGTGCCCGACGCTCGCGAGCACAACAGACCCGAAGGACGTCGCCGCCCGTAACTTCGGTCGCCGGCGTTCGTTTGGGGGGAAGATGTTCCCGATGACCACCAGGCCGACGATCCTCATAAGCAGCGCCTTGGCCGCTGTCGCTCTTCTGCCCACCAATTCGGTGGCCGGGTCCCACGCAACTTCGGTGGTCAAGACACGCCACACGAAGGCGACGCCCAATGTGAACGGTGGTGGGCTGTTCACGATCCGCGCGACGAGGCAGTCGCCGCGGCAGGTCCGCGTCACGCTGAAGCTTGTGGTGAGGGCAAAGCGACCGACACGAGGGAGCTTCATGGCCGGTCCGTGCACCAAGGGCGGGTGCATCGATACCGGATCCCGCCGCACGCGCAGTTTTCCGCTGGGGAGGAGAAGGACAACGATCGTCCGGACCCTGACTCTCCGCCGGACGCATCAGGGGGCCATCGCCTGCGTCACCGCCTGGGCGTACGATCTGGGTCCCGACGGCAGTCTGATCCGGGGCACGATCGGCGAGCTGAAGCTCTGCCCACGTTGACGGCCTGAGCACCGCCAACCGCGGCAGCCGTAGCCCTACCTCGCCAGCCGCTTGAGGAACGGGATCACGGTCTGCAGGAAGCGGCTGCGGTCCGGCGCCGCGGTCAGCGGGTCGAGGTGGCTCTCTGAGGCCGATGCGTCGACGAGCGTGCGGTCGGCCTTCGGCAGGCGGCGGATCGGGGTGCGGGCGATCAGGGCGCGGGCGCCCTTGATTACGTTGCCGTGTGTCAGCGAGGTCTGCAGCGCGTAGAGCGGCAGCCGGATCGCGTCGGTGTGGCGCAGTCGCAGCCCGAGCTCGCGGGCGGCCTTCGTCATCCGCATCGGTGACGCGGCGTCGACGTCGAGGTTGAGCCGCGACGGGTAGAACCACTCGACGGCGTCGCCGGGCTCGTGGGCGAACAGCGCGGCGGCGCGGGCGATCGGCGTCGGCCCGTCGTCGACCCAGCCTCCGTCCGGGCCCAGCGAGCCGGAGTGGATCTGGATCAGCGCCAGGTTCTTGGGACTCGTCTTGGCGTCGAAGACGTAGCCGAACTGGCCGGCGTTGGTGGCCGGGATCGGCGCCTTCATGTCCGCTGGCAGCAGCGGGAACGCCTGCAGGATCGACGGTGCCGACGGCTCGTTCAGCGCCGCGTAGGCGCCGACCTCGGCCAGCACGCCTGCCGCCCAGGGCAGGCCGACGCCGAGCAGGTCGAGGAACGGCTGCTTGCGGATTGCGGCGAGTCGGGTCCGCACCTCGCTCAGCGATGTCGTGCCGTGGAACGAGCCGAGCAGCCCGCCGTCGATCAGCACCATCCCCGAGAGGTCGCGCCAGCCGGCCCGGCCGCCGAAGTCCCAGGCCGCGTAGGCCAGCGTCGCCGACGCGCCGAGCGAGTGACCGCCGAGGATCACCCTCCGCCCGCCCATGCGGGCCGCGGCGACGACGCGCCGCATGTCCTGCATGTAGGCCGGCAGCCCCCAGCCGGCCGCGTAGCCGAGCTTGGCGATGTCCGGCGGCGTGTAGTGGTCGGTGATCTGCGGGTTGCCGATCCAGCCGACGTACCAGTCCATCAATTGCTGGAGCGTGATCTTCCCGTCCTGGTAGGCGGCGAACCGTGACGTGTCCTGCAGCCGCACCCCCCGGCGGTCGACGGCCCAGACCGCCAGCTTCGGAACACGCTTGACGATCTCCTTGGCGATCAGGCGGAAGTCGCCGCGGGCGCCCATCGTGCCCGGCATCAGCACGAGCACGGTCTTTGCGTGCGCACTGCCGTACTCCGAGACCTCGAGCCGGTCGAACGCGCGCGGGCCCGGCGCCCCGTCCCAACCTCTGACCGTCGTATCGGTCTGGGCCGCAGCGGGCGCAGCGGCGACGAGCGTGGTCAGCAGGACGGCGAGAGCGGTGCGCACCGCCCATTCCTACCATGCTGCGCTGTGGCCGTAGTCATCGCATCGGACCTCAAGAAGGACATCGCCGGCGCCCCGCTCTGGACCGGTGTCTCGTTCAAGCTCGAGCGGCGCGAGCGGTTCACGGTCGCCGGACGCAACGGCGCGGGCAAGACGACGCTGTTGCGGATCCTCGCCGGCGAGGCTTCGGCCGACGGTGGTGAGCTCATCTTCGCGAAGGGCACGCGCGTCGCGCTGCACGACCAGCGGCCGCCGCGCGAGCGTCAGGTCACGCTCGGCGAGTATGTGCTCTCCGGCTGCCGTGACCAGCTCGCGCTGGAGCAGGAGCTGACGGCGCTCGAGCACGCGATGGCGGCCGGCGACGAGGCGGCGATCGGCCGCTACGCCGATGTCTACGCCCGCTTCGAGGCGGTCGGCGGCTACGGCTGGCGTGACCGTGCCGATCAGTACCTGCACGGGCTCGGCTTCGACGACGCCGCCAAGGGACGCCAGCTTGCGACCTTCTCCGGCGGCCAGCTGACACGCGCCTCGCTGGCCCGCGCCCTGGCCGTCGAGGCCGATCTGCTGCTGCTCGACGAACCGACCAACCACCTCGACATCGAGTCGCTCGAATGGCTTGAGCAGACGCTGACCACGCTCGACTGCGCGATCGCGCTCGTCGCCCACGACCGCTGGTTTTTGGAGGCGGTCGGGACAGGGGTGCTGGAGCTCGAGGCCGGGCGCGGCCGCAGCTTCCAGGGCACCTGGCACAACTGGCGCAAGGAGCAGGCCGCGCGTGAGCTGGCGCTCGGGCGCCAGATCGCCAAGCAGGAGGCCGAGATCGCGCGGATGGAGCGGTTCGTCGAGCGCTTCCGGGCAAAGGCGACGAAGGCCCGCCAGGCGCAGTCACGGGTCAAGGCGCTGGACAAGAAGAAGGCCGCGCGCGTCAGCCAGGACCCCAAGGACACGCGCACGCTCGGCTTCCAGTTCGCCAAACCCGAGCGCACCGGCCGCGTGATCTTCGAGCTCGAAGAGGGCTGGCTGTCGGTCGGTGAGGACGACGATCGCAAGGAGCTGCTGCGTGGCGGCGAGCTCTGGCTCGAACGCGGCGAGCACGTCACGCTGGTCGGGCCCAACGGTGTCGGCAAGACGACCTTGATCGAGGCGCTGGCCGGCGTGCGCGAGCTCGACTCCGGCAAGCTGCGGACCGGTCACAACCTGAAGATCGGCTACCTCAGCCAGCACGACGCCGAGCTCGAGGGCACCGGCACCGCACGCACCGTCGCCGAGGCCGTCGCCTACAAGACCGGGTTGACGCCGAACGAGACCCGCGCGCTGCTCGGCCGCTTCCTGTTCAGCGGCGAGGAGGCCGACAAGCCGCTCGACGCTCTCTCCGGCGGCGAGCGCAAGCGCGTCGCGCTGGCGATCCTGCTCTCGCAGGGCGCGAACGTGCTGATCCTCGACGAGCCGACCAACCATCTCGACCTCGAGTCGCGCGAGGCGCTCGAGGATGCGCTGACCTCGTTTGCCGGCGCGCTGCTCTTGGTGACCCACGATCGGGCGCTGCTGGAGGCGGTCGGGACGCGCACGATCGCGGTCGAGCACGCGACGCTGCGGTCGTACTTGGGCGGCTGGGTCGCTTACGCTCAGGTTCAGGCTGAGCGCTTAGCTGACGGGCAAGACCGGTTCGGGCCTGTGCCTCGGGGTGGGGGACGGGCGGGGGACATCTCCTCTGCCGGAACCCGACACGGCTCGGAGACGTCCCCCGCCCGTCCCGCGGGCGCAAGCTCGGGCTCGGAGACGTCCCCCGCCCGTCCTGCGGGCGCGAGCGCGGGTTCGGGGGCGTCCCCCGCCCGTCCTGCGGGCGCGGGGGCGGGTACCGGCGGGCCGGTCGCAGGCGGGAGCGCCATGAGCCCGCCCGGCAACATCGGGAGCGGAGCCGGAGGCGGAGCGACGTTGCGGGGCGGGCTGCGTGGCGCGGACGCCGGCAGCCAGGAGGCCGCCAAGGTGCCGAGCAAGAACGCGGTCAGGGAGCTGGCGCGGCTCGAGAGGCGGGTCGGGGTGGCGGAGGCGGCGCTGGCCGAGCTGGAGAGCGAGCTGTCCGATCCGGCGCGCTGGGCGACGCAGTACGAGTCGGCGAAGTCGACGGCGCGGATCACGGCCGCCAAGCGGGCGATCGACGAGGCCTACGCCGCGCTCGAAGAGCACGCCGAGCGCACCGGCGTCTGAGGAGGCGGCCGGGCGGCGCCCGCTGATCGCGCGGCGCGGGTATCGTCCAGCGCCGCATGTCGACCAACACCTCGGCCGTCTCACCGATCGCGCGCACGACCGACCTTGTTCTGATCGCCCTGTTCGCGGCCGTGATCGCCGCGCTCGGCCTCTATCCCGGCCTCTACCCGAGCGCCGGCTCGACCGTTCCGATCACGATGCAGAGCGCCGGGGTGATGCTGGCGGGCGGGATTCTCGGCTGGCGGCGCGGCTTCCTCTCGGTGCTGCTGTTCCTGGCGCTGGTAGCGCTCGGCGCGCCGCTGTTGGCCGGTGGCCGCGGCGGGCTCGGCGTCTTCGAGGGGCCGAGCGCCGGCTTTCTGATCGGCTTCCCGTTCGGCGCCGCGGTGGTCGGTCTGCTGAGCCCGCCCGGCGGGCGCTGGGCGACCTCCTGGTGGCGGATCGGCCTGGCGATGGTGATCGGCGGCATCGTCGTCGTCTACGCGTTCGGGATCCCGGGGATGGCCTGGAAGACGGGGCTCTCGCTCTGGCAGGCGACGAAGGCCGCCTGGGTCTTCGTCCCCGGCGACCTGCTCAAGGTCGTGATCGCCACGTTCGTCACCGCCCATGTGCGCAGCTCGGGCCTGCTCGATGGTCGCGGGGCCGCTGGCACGCGCACGTGAGCTGCCGGCGGGGCGCACCGCCGTGCGCTGCGACGGCAGGACGCTCGGCTACGGCGAGCTGATCGGGTCGGCCGAACGCGCGGCTGCGGCGGCGGCCGGTCAGGCGCCGGGCCCACTGCTGGTGCCCGGCGACGATCCGCTCGCGCTGCTGACGGCCTTCTTCGGCGCGCTGCTC
>CAZYMM010000081.1:0-9625 GCA_964648515.1 uncultured Conexibacter sp. | reverse complement strand
CCCGCCGCTCGACCTCGGCGGCGGCGGCGGCGGCCCTCGCGGTCGCCGCCTCGTGCTGTTCACCGAGCGCGACCAGCTCGCGTTCCAGCGCTGCGGCGCGATCGGCGTCGAGCACGGCCAGCGCCTGCTCGAGCGCGGCGATCCGGTCATCGCCGGCGGCACTCTCACCGGACCGGGACCGGTCGGCCGACTCCTGCTCGCGCAGCAGCGCCAAGCGGCGGCCCGAGCGCTCGGCGGTCGCGCCGATCTGCTCGGCGGCCTGACGGACGCGCTCAAGTCGGTGTGCGATCCGCTCGGTCGCCGCACGGGCGCGCTCGACCCGTGTCGCCAGCCGCTCGCGCTGCTCGGAACGCAGCGCAAGGGCCTCTTCGGCGGCGCTTCGACGAGCGGCGACGACGCCGAGCTCGGCCTGAACCGCGTCGCGCTCTGACCGCGCTGTGGCCGCCGCCGACTCGGCGGCCACGAGCGAGCCACGACGCTCGCGCAGCTCTTCGCGAGCCAGCTCCCAGCGCACCTCGGCCGTCTGACGGGCCAGGCGCGCGTGCAGCTCGGCCGCCTCGGCCTGGCGCTTGAGCGGCCGCAGGCGAGCGCGGGCCTCGCGCTCGACGTCGAGCGCGCGGTAGAGATTGTCCTGTGTGCGCTGGAGCTTGAGCTGGGCCCGCCGGCGGCGTTTGCGGTGCTTGCCGAGCCCGGCCGCCTCCTCGATCAGGAGCCGCCGGTCACGCGGCTTGGAGGTCACGATCGCCTCGATCCGGCCCTGCGAGATGACCGAATGCGCCTCCTTGCCCAGGCCGGTGTCCGAGAGCAGCTCGAGCACGTCGACGAGCCGGCAGCGCGAGCCGTTGATCCGGTACTCGCCGTCACCGGAGCGGTCGAGCCGGCGGCTGATCGCGATCTCGCCGAACGGCAGATCGACCGCGCCGTCGGAGTTGTCGAGCACGACCTCGACCTCGGCGGCGCTGCGCGCCGTCACCCCCTTGCCGCCACCGAAGATCACGTCCTGCATCGAGCCGCCGCGGACCGCGAGCGGCGACTGCTCACCCATCACCCAGAGCACGGCGTCGGTGATGTTCGACTTGCCGGAGCCGTTCGGACCGACGATCACCGAGACGCCGGGGCCGAACTCGAGCCTGGTCCGGTCCGGGAACGACTTGAAGCCCTTGAGCGTCAGCGACTTGAGGTGCATGCGCGGGCAATCCTGGCAGGCCGTCCGGACCGCTCCGGCCGGCCGCCGCTCACAGCGCGGGATCCTCGAGCAGCCGCCGGGCGGCGTCCTGTTCGGCCTGCTTCTTGGACCGGCCGCCGCCGGTCGCGGTCAGCCGCCCACCGACGCTGGCCGTGACCTCGAAGACGGGGTCGTGCGGGGGCCCTGTGGTCGCGGTCAGCTCGTAGCTGACCAGCTCGTGGCGCCGTGCGAGCCGCTCCTGCAGCGCCGACTTGAAGTCGACGGGGTGCGCGAGCGCGCTCTGCAGCTCGGGCTGAAACGCCTCGACGACCGCGGCCGCCGTCAGCTCGTAGCCGCTGTGCAGAAAGCAGGCGCCGATCACGGCCTCGACGACCGATGCCAGCACGCGTTCGGAGTCGAGCTGCGCGTCGATCCCGGGCGGCGTGCCGGCGCGCAGCCGCTCGGGCACCCCGAGCCGCTCGGCCACTGCTCTGCACGAGGCCCCCGACACCGTCTGGGCACGGATCTTGGTCAGCTGCCCGGCTCCGTATTCGTCGGCGTCGAGCCGCGGATAGATGTGCGCACTGATCGCCAGCTCGAGCACGCTGTCGCCGAGGAAGGCCAGCCGGGCGTATGAGTCCGAGCGCCGCTCGGACCAGGATGCGTGGGTGAAGACCTGTCGCGCGAGATCGTCGGGCAGCCCGTCGAGCAGCGTGGCGAGCAGCTCCATCGCCGTGGCCGCTAGGCGAGCGCGTGCTCGGCGAAGTCGGCGGCCTCGCCGACGGTCGTGATCGCGGCGGCCTGCTCGTCGCCGATCCGCACGCCGTAACGATCCTCGAGCTCCTGGACGAGCGTGTAGAGCGCCAGCGAGTCGGCGCCGAGATCGTCTCTCAACAGGGTCGTCTCGGTGATCGTGTCCGGGTCGACGTCGAGCTCGTCGGCGAGGTGCTCGCGGATGACGGTGAGGATCTCTGCGCGGGTCATCGTTCGCCGGGAACGCTAGCGGGCGGCTCGGCGGTGCGCAGCGCGCCGGCCGCGGTCAGCGCCTCGGTGACGCGATCGGCGATGCCGCTCTCGGCGCCGCGCGCGGCCAGCCGGATCGCGTGCTCGAAGCCCGAAGCGCCGAAGCGTCCGTGCGGTACGACCCCCAGCGCGCGCAGACCGAGCATGTAGGCGCCGCCGTAGCGCTCGGGGTCGATCTCCTCGCGCAGCCCGCCGAGCGCGGAGCGCAGCAGCAGTCCGCCGGCCTTCCCGCGCACGCTCTGCAGCGCGGTGGCGCGGATCGCGCGCATCAGCGCCTGCGAGACGCCCTCGGCCGTCTTCAGCATGATGTTGCCGCTGAAGCCGTCGGTGACGATCACCTCGGCGGCATCCGCGAGCAGATCGACACCCTCGACGTTGCCGACGAAGCGGATCCGGTCACCGTGCGCCCGGAGCGTCGCGTGCGCCTCCTGCACCTCGCTGCGGCCACGGTCGGCCTCGGCGCCGTTGGAGAGCAGCGCGACGCGCGGGCGCTCGATCCCGAGCACCGCTTCGGCGAACGCGGCACCGAGGTAGGCGAACTGGACAAGCCACTCGGGGCGCACCTCAGGGTTGGCGCCGACGTCGAGCACAGTCACCGGCGGCAGCCCGGTGCCGGGGCGCGGAAACGGCACCGCCAGCGCCGGACGGCTGACGCCCCTGCCGCGACGCACGATCAGCGTCCCGGCGGCGAGCGCCGCGCCGGTCGAGCCGCCGGCGACGAAGGCGTCGGCCTCGCCGGCCTTGACGGCCTGGGCGACGCGCACGATCGACGCGTCCTTGTTGCCCCGCACTGCCGTAGCCGGATCGGCGGCCTTGGCGATCGACAGCGGCGAGTCGACGATCCGTACGCCGGGGGCGCCGGAGATGACCGGCACGAGTTCCGCGGCGGGGCCGAACAGGATCGACTCGATGCCGTCGGCTGCCGCGGCGAGCGCTCCTCGCGCGACCTCCGCCGGACCGTGATCGGCGCCGTGACAGTCGACGGCGACCGCCACCAGCGGTCCTAGCGCTCGAAGCCGAAGCTGTCTACGTCGACGACCGTACGGCCGCGGTAGGAGCCGCACTCCGGACAGACCCGATGCGGCAGACGCGGAGCGTGGCACTGCGGGCAGGCGTTGACGGTCGGCACGCCGACCTTGTGCTGCGAGCGGCGCTTGGTCGTGCGGCTGTGCGACTGCTTCTGCTTGGGGACGGCCATGAGCGACCGTGCAGGGTAGCGGACGCTCGCTGCCTGCAGTCCCCACCCGTCGAGTGGCGTTCAACTATCGCTGAGTGGGTAGTGGAACGCCACTCGACCGGCGGGGTGCGGCTAGCGTGCGCGGCGTGCGGACGCAACCGGCGATCACCGTGCGTCCGATGGACGCCGCCGACATCGCGGCTGCCGACGAGGTGAGTTGGCGGGCGACGCGCGGCTCATGGCCGGCGGAGCTTCGCCCCGACCCGGCCGGTGAGCATCTGCGCGCCGCGCGCGGCAGGGCGCGGATCGCCCACCTGTTGGAGACCGACCCGGGCGGCGCATTCGTGGCGGTGACCGGCGACGGCGATCTCGTCGGCGTCGCGCTGGCGATCGTGCGCGAACGGCTGTGGGCGCTGTCGCTGCTCGCGGTCGACCCCGGACATCAGGCCCGCGGGACCGGCGTGCGCCTGCTCGAGGCCACTGCCGGGCACGGCGCTGACTGTGGCGCACGGCTGCTGCTGAGCTCGTCGGACCCGCGTGCGCTGCGCGCCTACCACCGGCTGGGGCTTGCGATCAGGCCGCTGATCGAAGCTGTCGGCGAGCTCAACCGCGCCCGCATCCCATCCGGGCTCAAGGCTCGTGCCGGGGACCCGGGCGCCGATGCCGAGCTGATCGACCGCTGCTCCCGTCACGTCCGCGGCGCCAGCCATCTGCCCGACATCGAGGCCGCGATGCGCACCGGCTGCGAGCTGCTCGTGATCGCAGGCCGAGGCTTCGCGCTGGCACGCGACGGGATGCCGTACCTGGTCTGCGCGCTCGACGAGAAGGCCGCTACCGACCTCACCTGGTCGGCACTGGCGTCGGCCGGGCCCGGCGAGCACGTCGCCGTGACCAGCATCGGACCGGGCAACGACTGGGCGCTGCGGATCGTCTTCGACGCGGGGCTCACCCCACGGTTCGACGGCGCCCTGTTCTCGGCCGGGGTCAGCACCCCGCTCGCGCCCTACCTCCCCTCCGGCGCCTACCTCTGAGCGCAGGCCGGGTCAGATGCCGGTCTGGCCGATCAGGGCGCCGATGCCCATCGTCACGCCCATCGCGATCATGCCCCAGGTCAGCACCCTCCTTAGCGCCGGCCCGCGCGGTGCGCCACCGAGGTGCGCCCCGAGCGCGCCGAGGCCGGCGAGCGCGGCGATCGTGACCGCGATGCAGAGCGCGATCCGCAGCCCGCCGGTGACGAAGCCGACCGCCAGCAGCGGCAGCGACGCGCCCGAGGAGAAGGCGGCCGCAGATGCCCAAGCGGCCTGCAGCGGGTTGGCGGCGAGCTCCTCGGAGAGCCCGAGCTCATCACGCATGTGAGCGCCGAGCGCATCGTGCTCGGTCAGCTCTTCGGCGACCCGTTGTGCCAGCTCGGGGTCGAGCCCGCGCCGGCGGTAGATCTCGGCCAGCTCCCGCAGTTCGCCCTCGGGGTTGCGCTCGAGCTCGCGCTGCTCCATCAGCATGTCGGCCTGCTCGACGTCGCGCTGGGAGCTGACCGACACGTACTCGCCGGTCGCCATCGCCAGCGCCCCGGCCGAGAGACCGGCGATCCCGGCGGTCAGGATCTGCCCGGTGTCGCCGCCGGCAGTCGCCACACCGAGCACCAGTGCGGCGGTCGAGACGATCCCATCGTTGGCGCCCAGCACCATCGCCCGCAGCCAATTCGAGCGGGTCGACAGATGGTGCTCGTCATGCGGGATCTCGCCGACCGGCGTCGGCGTCTCAGTCTGGGCAGCCGAGGTCACACCCCGACGCTACCGATCGTCGTCGAACCGCAGCTCGCCTAGCACAGCCCAGCGCGGGTCAGGCTCACGCTCGTGCCGGTGACCGGGCTGCTCACGCAGATCGGCGCCGCAGACCGGACAGAGCCCCGGACAGTCGGGTTCGCAGACGATCTGCGCAGGCAGCGCCAGCATCAGCGCGTCGCGCGTCCAGGCGGCGAGGTCGAGCCGCTCCCCGTCGACGTACGGCGAGTCGAGCTCGCCGTCGGCGACCTCGTCGTCGGCGTCGACCTCGCGCAGCTCGAGCTCGAACCGTGGCGCGGCGTCACGCAGACAGCGCATGCAGGGACCGTGCAGCGAGACGCTGAAGCGCAGGCGCAGCGACCAGCCGCCGCGGACCAGCCGCGTCACGTCGACGGCGACCGGCACTGGATCGGGCTCGACCGTGTACGTGCTCTCGCCGAAGACGACCGGGTCGAGCTCGACCTGCTCGTCCAGGTGACGCGCCTCTCCGCCCTTGAGCCCGAGTGCCGAGAGGTCGATCGTCAGCGGGGGCGCCATGGCCCCCAATGTAGGCGCTACCCCTCGCTGTCGTCGCCGTGCCCGGCGAGCTCGCGCTTGAGCACCTTGCCGGTCGCGTTGCGCGGCAGCTGGTCGAGGAAGATCACCTCGCGCGGCGCCTTGAACGACGCCAGGTTGGCCTTGACGTGAGCCTTGATCTCGTCCTCGCCGACGTCCGAGCCCGCGCTGCGAACGGCGAACGCGCGCAGCCGCTGGCCGAAGTCCTTGTCCGGAACCCCGATCACGGCGACCTCGTCGATCCCGTCGATCCCGGCGATCGCGTCCTCGACCTCGCGCGGGTAGAGGTTCTCGCCACCGGAGACGATCATCTCGTCGTCGCGCCCGTCGATGAACAGCCTGCCCTGCTCGTCGAGATGGCCGACGTCGCCGCTCGACATCAGGCCCGCGACCATCGCCTTGTTGCCGCCGCCCGTGTAGCCCTCGAACTGGATCTCGTTGCCGACGAAGATCCGGCCGGTCTGCCCCTGCGGGACCTCGTTGCCGTCGTCGTCGAGCAGCTTGAGCACGGTGCCGACCGGCGGGCGGCCGGCCGTCCCCGGAGCGTCACGGAGCTCCTCGGGCGTCGCGATCGTCGCCCACGCGACCTCGGTCGACCCGTAGAGGTTGTAGAGCACGTCGCCGATCCGGTCCATCACCTCGATCGCGAGCGGCCCCGGCAGCGCCGAACCGGAGGCGGCGATCAGCTCGAGCGAGGAGAGATCGTGGCGCTCGATCGCACCAGCCGGCAGCTCCAGCGTTCGCTGCAGCATCACCGGAACGACGATCAGCGACTGGCAGCGCTCGCGGGCGACCGCCTCCAGCATCGCCTCGGGGCTGAAACGCCGCTGCAGCACGAGCGTCGAGCCGAGCAGCATGCCGACCGTGAAGTGCGCGTAGCCCCAGCTGTGGAACAGCGGCGCGGCGACCATCATCTTCTGCTCGGCCCGGTAGGGGATCCGGTCGACGAGCCCGGCCGAGACGAGCGGCGACTTCGGCAGGCTCCGGTTCGCGCCCTTCGGCGTGCCGGTCGTACCGGAGGTCAGGATCGTCACACGACCGGGTTCGGCGGGCGGCGGCAGCGGCCGCGTGCTGCCGCGGGCGATCAGCTGCTCGAGCGTCGGGTCGGCGCCGGCGGGCCGCTCCCCGTCATGCCATGCGACGTAACGCAACAGGCCGGCGGCGCCCTCGGCGACGAGCTCTGCGAACTCCTCGTCGAAGATCATTGCGACCGGCTGCTCGCGCCGACAGACATCGGCGATCTGCGGACCGGCGAACATCGTGTTGAGGTAGAGGGCGCCGGCGCCGAGCTTGGAGACCGCGACCGTCGCGTCGACCCAGCCGCGGTGGTTGCGGCAGAGGATCGCGATCTTGTCGCCGGGGCCGATGCCGGCGTTCGAGAGTTCGTTGGCGAGCGCGTTGGTGCGCTCGTCGACCTGCTTGAAGGTCAGCGAGCCGAGCTCGTCGATGATCGCGGTGCGGCCGGCACGGATGCTGCCGTTGGCGATGTAGCCCGCCGCCGGCGTCGCCTTCCAGCGACCGGTCGCACGCAGCAGCGTGACGAGATGATGAGGGGCGACCGGGCGGACGATCCCGGTCGAGGCGATCGCCCGCAGGCTGCGCGCTGTGACGGCGGCCTGGACCGCCAACCGCTGAGGAGAGAACATCACGGCTGAACTATGCCGTTTTTCTCCTGCCTGTGACTTCTGTAGGTCAAGAAGGAACAGGGGCGAGCGCGATCAGCGCTCGTCGTCGTGCTCGGCCTCGGACTTGCCCTGGACCTGATCGCGGCCGCGGCGCACGGCGGCGATGAACTTCGAGAGGTTGCCCTCGAGCATCGCAAGCACGTCATCGGCGTAGTCCTCGGCACCGAGCCGGATCTCGCGCTCGCGGTCCTTGGCGTCCTGGACGATCTCCTCGGCCGCGCGCTCGGCCTGGCGCGTGACCTCCTGGTCGGAGATCAACTCCTCCTGCTTCTGATGCGCGTCCTTGACGATCCGCTCGGCCTCGCGCTTGGCCTCGGCCAGCATCTCCTGGCGCTCCTTGACGATCCAGCGCGCCTGCTTGATCTCGCCGGGCAGCGTCGCGCGCATCTGGTCGAGCAGGTCGTAGATCTCCTCGCGATCGACCCGCACCTCGTCGGTCAGCGGGAACTTCTTCGCGTTGTGGACGAGATCGTCCAGCTTGTCGATGAGGACCAAGACGTCCATGGCAGAAGGATGTTCGCTCTCGGGTCGGTTCTTCCTGCAACCAGGCAGGCCGGGCTGGGCCTGACTCTACTGCGCACGCTCCCCGGACCGGGGCCGCAGCATGCAACGCTCAGCGGGCGAGAACCTCACAGAGCCGCCGCGCGACGCGCTCTGGCACCAGCGTCGAGATGTCGCCGCCGAAGGTCGCGAGCTCCTTGACCCCCGACGAGGAGAGGAAGCTGTACTGCGGGCTGGCCATCAGGTAGAGCGTGTCGATGTCGGGCGCCTGGGTGCGGTTGAGCTGGTTCATCTCGAGCTCGTACTCGAAGTCGGAGATCGCGCGCAGGCCCTTGACGATCGTGCGGGCGCCGAGCTGACGGGCGAAGTCGACGACCAGCACGCTGAACGGCTCGCAGCGGACGTTCGGCAGCGAGGCTGTGGCCTCCTCGATGAACGAGAGCCGCTCCTCGATCCCGAACAGCGGGCCGGACTTGCGGACCGAGAGATTGACGACCGCGACGACGACCTCGTCGAACTGCTCGGCGGTGCGGCCGATGATGTCGAGGTGGCCGTGGGTGATCGGGTCGTAGGAGCCGGGACAGACGGCGATGCGAGAGCTCATGCGGTGTGGATGTGTAGGAGTGTGTCGCCGTAGCGGCGCTCGAACACGAGCGTGAGGCCGTCGAGCTCGAGCGGCGCGCGGCGGTCCGATTCGCAGACCACACGCGCCCCCGGCGCCAGCAGCGGCGGCAGCCGCGCGGCGAGCGCCGGTCCGAGCGCTCCGGCCCGCCGGTAGGGCGGGTCGATGAGGACCAGATCGTAGAGCGCGCCCCGTCCGGCTGCGGCGTCGAGCGCACCGAGCGCATCGCCGGTGCGCAGCGCCGCGCGCTCCTCAAGACCGAGCAGCGCGAGGTTGCGTGCGATCACGGCGGCCGCGCGGCGGTCCGATTCGACCAGCTCGGCGCCGGCGGCGCCGCGCGACAGCGCCTCGATCGCCAGCGCGCCGCTGCCGGCAAAGAGGTCGAGCACGCGCAGGCCGCCGAGGTCTCCGAGCACGCTGAACAGGGCCTCCCGGACCCGCTCGGGCGTCGGCCTCGTGCCGCTCCCCGGCGGCGCGTCAAAGCGCCGGCCGCCGAGCTCGCCGGCGATCACCCTCACGCCCGCAGCGCCTCTGCCTCGCGCTCGCAGACAAGCGTCGCGAGCAGGCCGTAGCGCACATCGTGTTCGAGTCCGGGCGCGATCTCGAGCGCCCGCGCGTGGGCACGCTCGAGCAGCGGCGCATCGTCGGGCAGCCGCGCGAAGCGATGGCGGGCAAGGCCCGACTGGCGGGTGCCGGTCAGCTCTCCCTCCCCGCGCAGCCGCAGGTCGATCTCGGCCAGCAGGAAGCCGTCGGAGTGCTCGGCCAGCGCCCGCAGCCGCTGCGAGTCCTTGGCGCCGAACAGCAGGCAGATCGATGCGTGGCCGCCACGGCCGACGCGGCCGCGCAGCTGGTGCAGCTGGGAGATCCCGTAGCGCTCGGCGTCCTCGATCAGCATCACGGTCGCGTTCGGCACGTCGATCCCGACCTCGATCACGGTCGTCGCGACGAGGACCTGTGCGGCGCCGGCAGCAAAGCGCTCCATCACCGCCGCCTTCTCGGCCGACCGCATCTGGCCGTGCAGCAGCTCGACCGCGTAGCCGGCGAGCTCGCCGCTCATCAGCCGCTCGTACTCCTCTGTCGCCGCCCGTGCGTTCAGGGTCTCGGACTCGGAGACCA
>CAZYMM010000080.1:0-9935 GCA_964648515.1 uncultured Conexibacter sp. | reverse complement strand
GCGATCGAGTCGACGCTCATGCGGCCCGCCTGCGGACGTGGACCTGGATCGCGAGATCGTCGAGCGTGGCGGCTTCGGCCCGTTCGGCCTCGCGCCGGTGAGCGGCGCGCTGGCGGGCCTTGAGCTGATCGAGCACCTCACGCTCCTGGCTGGCGCGGGCCAGCGCCGCACGATCACAGGCGAGCTGGCGATCACGCTGTTCGAGATCGACGATCGCATCGCGGCGGGAGCGCTCGAGCCGCTCGATGAAGGCCTGGCGTGAGAGCAGCTCGGCGCCGGTCGCGTGGCTGGCCGCCGCTTCGCCGCGGACGGTCTCGAGCCGGTCCTCGGCGGCACGCAGCAGCGCCACGCCGTGGGCGCGTCGCGACAGGCTGGAGGCGAACTGCTCCTTGGCCTGATCCTCGGTGTGCTCGCGCAGCTCGCGAACGCGCTCGAGTCCGAAATGGAAGCGCGAAGCCATCTCAGACCGTTGAGTCGGCGCGGGCCGGAGCGGGTTTTAGGGGCTTGGACGCGTATCGGAGCATGGCCGGGGGAGATCAGACGGCGATGTTGAGCGGTGGGATCGCCGAGGGGCCGGGCGGCAGGGCGGGCGGCGCCGCATCCTGACCGGTCGCCTGCAGCGTGAGCGGATCATCGAAGGCGCCGACGCCGAGCACGTCGAGCAAGAGCCCGTCGGCGTCCGGTGCGGGGATCGCCTCCTCCGGCCGCTGGCGCAGGAAGCCGTTGATCTGATCGTGGAGGTCGATCGCGCGGTCGGTGAGCCTGTCGCTGCCCCGCTCGTAGGCGCCGATCGCGATCAGGTCGCGCTTGTCGCGGTAGGCGGCCAGCAGCGAGCGCAGCTCGATCGCCGCCTCGCGCACCGCCGGCTCGGCGATCTCGCCCTCCAGCCGTGAGACCGACTGCAGCACGTCGATCGCCGGGTAGTGGCCGGCGTGGGCGAGCTCGCGCGTCAGCACGACGTGGCCGTCGAGGATCGAGCGGACCGCGTCGGCGACCGGCTCGTTCATGTCGTCACCGTCGACGAGCACCGTGTAGAGGCCGGTGATCGAGCCGCTCGCGCTGGTGCCGGAGCGCTCGAGCAGCTTCGGCAGCAGCGCGAAGACCGACGGCGTGTAGCCGCGTGTCGCGGGCGGCTCGCCGATCGCGAGCCCGATCTCGCGCTGGGCCATCGCAAAGCGTGTGACCGAGTCCATCATCAGCACGACGTCGCCGCCCTGGTCGCGGAAGTGCTCGGCGATCGCGGTCGCCGTCAGCGCCGCCTTGATCCGCACCAGCGCCGGCTGGTCGGAGGTCGCGACGACGACGACCGAGCGCGGCAGCGCCTCGCCGAGGTCACGGTCGATGAACTCGCGCACCTCGCGGCCACGCTCGCCGACCAGACAGATGACGTTGACGTCGGCGCTGGTCGAGCGGGCGATCATGCCGAGCAGCGACGACTTGCCGACACCCGACCCGGCGAAGATGCCGAGCCGCTGGCCGCGACCGCAGGGGATCACCGAGTCGAGCGCACGGACGCCGAGCGTGACGCGGTCGCAGATCCGCGGGCGTTCGAGCGGCGATGGCGGCGAACCGGTGATCGGCCGGGTCGGCAGCGCCGTCAGCCCGGGGCCGCCGTCGATCGGGTTGCCGAGGCCGTCGAGGATCCGGCCGAGCAGCGCCGGTCCGACGTGAACGGAGACGCGCCGGCCGGTCGCGGTGACGACGTTGCCGGGTCCGATCCCGTGCATCTCGCCGAGCGGCATCAGCAGCGTGCGGCCGGCGCGGAAGCCGACGACCTCGGCGCCGATCGTCCGCCAGCGTCCGGTCGCGGCATCACGACCGCTGTGGACCTCGCAGACCTCGCCGACTTCGGCTTCAAGGCCGGAGGCCTCGACGATCAGGCCGATCAGGTTCGTGACGCGGCCACGACGGCGGGTCAGGTCGGCGCGGCCGATCGCATCGGTCCGGCGCGCGATGCGGGCGGCGAGCGCCTCAGCCATCGCCGCCGTCCACCGCGCCGGCGAGCAGCTCGCGGACGCGGTCGAGCTTGCACTGGATGGTGGCGTCGATCTCGCCCTCGACGGTGCGGACGATCGCGCCGCCGCGACCGACGCGACGCTCGGCCTGCACCTCGCAGTGTTCGACGCCGCCGAGCTCGGCGACCAGCTCCGGCGCCGCGGCGCGCATCGCGTCGAGGTCGTCGGGGTTGACGAGCACCGTCACGCGCTCACGGTCGACGAGCCGGCGCAGCGCGCCGCGGACGATCTCGACCACGACCTCCGGCCGCGCCTCGATCCGGCCGCCGAGGATCTGCTCGGCGATCCGGATCCCGAGCTCGGTCGTCGCGGTCTCGACCGTCTCGACGACGCGGTCGCGCTCTGCCTCGATCGCTGAGAGCGCCGCACGAGCGGCGTCGATCACGCTCTGCAGCTCGCCCAGCGCCTCAGCACGCCCGGCTTCGAAGCCGTCGGCGTGGCCGCGCTCGGTGGCCTCGGCGAGGACGGCGGCGCGCTCGGCCTCGAGCTCCTCCTCGGCCGAGCGCGAGCCGTAGACGACCCCGGCCGTTTCAAGGACCGGGAGGTCGAAGCTGTCCACTAGATGACCTCGTCCTCGCTGCCCGCATCGCCGTCGCCGCGGCCGATCGTGATCGCACCGGCGTCCTCGAGCCGACGGATCGCCGCGACGATCCGCGACTGGGCCTCCTCGACGACCGAGCGGCGCTGCGGCTGGGCGGTCTCGAGATCCTCCTGCAGCATCTCGGCGCCGCGCGAGGACATGTTGCGGAACATCAGCTCCTTGATCTCGTTCGAGACGCCGCGCAGCGCGAGCGCCAGGTCCTTCTGGTCGACCTCGCGCAGCACGAGCTGCACGTCGCGGTCGGCGAGCACGACGACGTCGTCGAAGGTGAACAGCCGCTGGCGGATCTCGTCGGCGAGCTCGCCGTCGAGCTCTGCGATCTTCTCGAGCACGGTCCGCTCGGTCGAGCGCCCAGCCCGGTTGAGCAGCTCGGCGAGCGAGTCGACGCCACCGGCCGACTGGAACTCCTGGGTCAGGACGTTCGACAGCTTGACTCTCAGCCCGCGCTCGACGTCCTCGATCACGCCGGGGTTGGTGTCGTCCATCATCGCGATCCGCATCGCGACGTCCGACTGCTGCTCGGCCGGCAGCGCGGCGAGCACCTTGGCGCCGACCGAGGGGTGCAGCGACGCGACGACGAGCGAGATCGTCTGCGGCGCCTCGTCGGCGATGAAGGTCGCGATCTGCTCGGGCGGGGTGCGGCGCAGGAAGTCGAACGGCCGCAGCTCGGCCTGGGCGGCGATCGAGCCGATGATCTCCTCGGCGCGCTCGGGGCCGAGGAGATGCTCGAGCACGTCGCGCGCAAAGTCCGGTCCGCCGACAGCGAACTCGTTGGCGGCGTCGAAGCGCTCGACGAGCTCGTCGACGACGCTGTCGGCGGTCTCGGCCTGGACCCGCCAGAGCGAGGCCATCTCGGCCGACAGCGCCTCGATCTCCCGCTCGGAAAGGTGCTTGAGCACGCCGGCCGCGCGCTCGGTGCCGATCGTGATCAGGAAGACGGCCGCCTTCTGCCGCCCCGTCAACCCGCCGCCACGCTGCTTGGCGAGCGTCATGCGAGCACCTCGCACACGCGCATGACCGTTCGAACCGGCCACCACAAGCCACGACCGAAGCCTAGGCTGTGACTCCGCGCAGCGGAGTCACAGCTCATGACCGGAACGGTCATGAGCCACTCACCGTTCATGACCGTTCCGGTCATGAACCACGAACCAAGATCGAAGCCCAGACCGCGAGTCCGCAACGCGGACTCGCAGCGCGTGATCGTTCTACGCGCCCACCACGAACCAAGACCGAAGCCGCCACCGCGAGTCCGCAACGCGGACTCGCAGCGCATGACCGTTCTACGAACGGTCATGCGCCATCCTCCGTAATCCAACTCCGCAGATGCGCGGCGACCCGCTCGGGCTCGTTGTCGACGACCTCCTGCAGCGCGCGGCGCCGCGGATCGTTGGCGAAGGCGGCCGCCGCAGAGGCCTGGATCGCCGCGACGCCACCGGCCGACTGCATGTCGTCGGGCACGATCAGCTGTGCTTCGGCCGGCCGCGGCAGCTGACGCAGCCAGCTCGGCTCGTCGAGCAGCTCGTCGGATTCGCGCCGCTTGAGGTAGCGGCTGAAGAGGAACAGGAACAGGAGCGCGCCGATCCCGATCGCCAGGCCCTTGACGAGCCCCATCATCGCGGGCGGCAGCGGCGAGACCGGCTTCGGTGCCACGGTCTTCGGGAAGCTCGCGGCCACCGACGACAGCGAGTCGCGGCCGGGCACGAAGCCGGCCGCGTTCTTGACCATCGCCTCCAGCGCCGGCTTGTCGATCGCCGCGTTGCCCGTCGTCAGCGACGTGTCGTAGATCAGGCCGATCCGCATCGCGTTGATAGCGCCGGACGCCTTGTCGGTCTTGGTGATCGTCTTGCCGATCGCGTAGTCGGCCTTGCCGGTCGTCTGCGTGTAGGTGTTTGTGCCGCCGGCGGCGCCGGTCGCACCGCTGTAGGTCGGCACGTTGGACTGCACGCCGGCGGTGCCGCCCGGAACAGAACCGCTGCCCTTCAGCGTCTCCTTGGCGCTCTCGGCGTGCAGCTTCGGCCCCTTGTTCGCGTAGGCGAGCTGCTCCTGGGAGACCTTGTCCATGTTCAGGTCGTAGTTGACGTGGACGCGCGCCTTGCCGGCCCCGAGCGTCTGGTCGAGGAACGCGTTGAGCTGGGCCTCGGTCGCGCGCGAGCGGGCCGCCTCGGCCGCGGCCTTGGTGCTGGCACCGCCGCCCGAGCCGCCGGCGTCACCGGTCGGCCAGAC
This sequence comes from uncultured Conexibacter sp., assembly GCA_964648515.1. GTDB lineage: Bacteria > Actinomycetota > Thermoleophilia > Solirubrobacterales > Solirubrobacteraceae > Baekduia. The sequence goes on along the minus strand of CAZYMM010000080.1, from coordinate 5,096 downwards.
GAGCGCGCCGGTCGCGTCGGTGATCGTCACGTCGGAGATCTTCAGCTGCGGCACCGAGCTGGCGACGACGCTGGCGATTCCGCGCACCGCATCGGGCGCCAGCGCGCTGGCGTCGGCACCGAGCACGACGGCCGCCGTTGCGCCCTGTTGCTGCTCGGCGCCGACGAACGCGGTCTGGTCGGGCAGCGTCAGGTTGACGGTCGCGTTGCCGACGCCGGTGATCGCGGAGATCGAATTGGCGATCTCACCTTCGAGCCCGCGCTGGTAGGCGACCTTCTGCTGAATCGACGAGGCGCCGAGCTTCTGCTTGTCGAGCGTGTCGGCGAAGCCGCCCTGGCGCCGCCCGGCGCTGAGCCCCTTCTGCGCAAGCGCCGTCACAGCCTTGTCCTCGCTGCCCTGCGGCACCTGTAGCTCGGTGCCTGCGTTGATCAGGTGCCCGCTGATGCCGGCGGCGCTGAGCGCTGCGGTGATGTCGGCCGACCGGGTCGCGTCGATCCCCGACATCACGGTCACGTACGACGGTGCCGAGGCCATGCGGAAGACGAGGAAGACCGCCGCCAGGAAGGCGACGGCGCAGGCGGCGAGGATGACCTTGCCGCGCATGCTCATGGAGTTGATGAGCGCCATGGAGGGAGGGACTCCGTGTCGTGAGGTGGTTGAGGATCGAGGTAGCTGGTCAGATCTGTGTGCGCATCAGGTCCTGGAAGGCCTCTACGCCCTTCGTGCGGATCGTCGCCGCGAGCTGCATCGCCAGCCGCGCGCGGTCGATCGCGACGACCGCGGCGGAGGGATCCGCGGCCTGACCGGTTGCGAGCGAGCGGGCGGCCTCGGCCGCGATGTTCTGGGTGTTGGCGAGCGAGCCGAGCTGGCTTGCGAGGACCGCTCCGAAGCCGCCGCCGGTGCCGGATGTCGCCGCCGCGCCACCGTCGTCGACCGCGCCGACCGAGAAGTCCGCGTCGGTGGCAGGGCTCTGGATCTGCCAGTCGAGGCCCTGGCCGCCGACGGCGGCTGTCGGATCGATCGGCATCAGCGCAGGATGTCCAGGGTCCGGTTGAACATCGTCTTGGCGGCCTGCAGCGCGGTGACGTTGGCCTCGTAGGCGCGCTGGGCGGTGATCAGGTCGACCATCTCGGTCACCGGATTGACGTTCGGCAGCGTGATGTAGCCCTGACCGTCGGCGTCGGGGTGACCGGGGTCGTAGACCTTGCGGCCGGGCGCCGTGTCGGTGACGATGCCCGCGACCTCGACGCCGCCCACGCTGGCACCGGCGCCGATCCGCTGCCCGAGCACGCTCTGAAAGCTGGGGCCGGCCGGTGCGGCCTCCTGCAGCACGACGGCCTTGCGCTGGTAGGGCCTGCCGTCGGCACCGCGCGTCGTCTGCGCGTTGGCGAGGTTCTCGGCGACGACGTCCATCCGCAGCCGCTCGGCCGAAAGGCCGGAGGCGCTGGCGTTGATCGCGTCGAACAGGCCCATCAGGAGCCGATCCCCATCGCCGAGCGCAGGATCTGGTTGCGGGCCTTGAGCGCGGCCGAGATCGCCTGGTACTGAAGGCCGTTGCGGGCTTCAGCCGCAGCCTCGGTGTCGACGTCGGTCGTCGAGCCGTCGGCGCGCATCGGCGCGCGCATGTCGGCGACGATCTGCAGCGGCGCATCGGCGACGCGGCTGCCGTTCTCGGCGGCGAAGGCACTCGCCAGCGCGTCCTCGAAGTTGACGTCGCGGCGCCGGTAGCCGGGCGTGTTGACGTTCGCGAGGTTGGTCGCGATCGCCTGCTGGCGCGCGGCGGCCCCGGCCAGTGCACGCTGGAGGCCGAGTTGAGTGGTGTCGAAGAGCAGCAACGCTGGAACAGGTCTCTGACCGAGAGCCCGTCCGTGGGCGCTGTCCGGTTGAGCGGGCCGGCCATGGCCCTCAGACAGGTCTTCGGCTGAAAGGCGGTGCGCTTGAGCGGCCGCTGGACAGGTGCCCGATCAGCCCTGGCTGTCGATCGAGCGCAGCGGCACGACGCCGGGACCGGTGGCGCGCGCATAGCCGCGCGCGCCGTCGCGCCGCGCCGCGCCGATGCCGAGCTCGCGCGCGGTCCGGTCACGGGCCTCGATCAGCGCGAGCGTGACCAGCTCCTGGAAGCGGAGCGCCTCCTGAAGATGGCCGAGCGCCTCGGACGGCGCCTCCTCGGGGAGCTGCGCGAGCAGCGGCCGGCGGCGCTCGGCGAGCTCGGCCAGATCGTCGAAGCGGCCGTCCATCACGAGCCCGTGCTCCTCGGCCGCGATCGCGGCCAGCTCCGCGTACAGCTCGGCGCTCACCGTGACCTCAGGCCGCCGGCGCGGCGGGGGCGGCCGGCGCCGCCTGTTCGCGGGCCGCCAGCCCGGCCCAGGCCTCGCGCAGATCAGCGAGCAGGACGACGACGTCCGCGACCTTGGACGGCTCGCGTCCGAGCCGCGCCTCGATCAGCGAGCGTTTGCAGAACAGGTAGATCGACTGCAGCCGGACGCTGAGCTCGCCGGCCTCCATGTTCAGCGTCGCGAGCAGCTCGTCGAGGATCGCCTCGCAGCGGCCGAGCTTCTCGTGCGCATGCAGGTAGGCGCCCTCCTCGAGCGCGGCCTCGGCCTGGCGCAGGAACCGGATCGCGCCGTCGTAGAGCATCACGACGAGCTGCTCGGGCGAGGCCGTCATCACGGACGCGCCTTGGTAGGCCTGGGTGCGGGACTGATACGGGTTCATGAGCGCTGTGGCTTTTCTGCGGGAGGGATCTGCCTAGCCGAGCAGCCCGGCGAGCTGGGCGCTGAGCTGTGAGCCGAGTGCCTTGCTCTGAGCGAGCGCGGACTCCATCTGCGTGAACTGGTTCTGCAGGTACTGCTGGCGCAGCTCGAGGCGCTTATCGAACGCGTCGAGCGAGCTCTTGACGGTCTGGATCGCGCTGTCGGCCTGGGCGATCCGCCCGCCGAGCGCGCCGGCGGTCGAGCTGTAGCCGTCGACGGCACTGCTGAAGGCCTGCGCGAAGCCGCCGCCGCTCACACCGAGCAGCTTCTTGACCTTGGCCGGGTCCGCGGCGTAGGCGGCGTCGAACTTGGTCTCGTCGAAGACGAGCTTGCCGCTGATCGCATCCTGGTTGAGCGTGCCGTCGCCGGTCGAGCCGCCGGTCGAGATCCCGATCTGCGCGAGCAGCGACAGCGACGGATCGGCACCGGCGACCGGGCTTGCCGCGGTGCTGCGCAGCGTGCTCATGATCTGGCTCAGGCCGCTGTCGCCGTAGAGCGATCCCTTGCCCGCATCGACGTTGTTCTGCGGGCTGAAGACGCCCTTCTCCTCGTAGCGCGTGCGGATCGCGGTCTGGGCGTCGTTGTAGGCGCTGATGAACGCGCGGATCTTGTCCTTGACCTTGGTCAGGTCCGGCGCCGGCGCGCCGACCGTGACCGACTCGCCGCCGGCTCCGGTCAGCCCCTTGAGCGTGACGTCGAGGCCGGGGATCGCGTTCTTGATCGTGTTGGTCGCGCTGGTCTGGACCGCACCACCGTCGATGCTGAAGTGGGCGTCCTTGCCGGCCACGACCTCGTCCGGGGTCAGCAGGCCATCGAGGTCGGTCGAGAACGTGATCGTGTCGGCGGCGCCGGTCGTGCGCGACGACAGCACGAGCTTGCCGGCGACGTTGACGGCGAAGACGCCGGTGTCGCTGTCGCCGTTGATCTGACCGACGACGTCATCGATGCTCGCCCCGGCCTTGAACGTCAGCGTCTTGGACTTGGCGCCGGATCCGATCGTCGCGTTGACGTCCGACGGCGGCGAGGAGAAGCTGTAGGTGGAGCGCGCCGCGCTCGCCATCTGCGTGACGTCGAACGTGTAGGTGCCGGGCCCGACGCCGCCGTTCTTGACCGCCGCCAGCTTCGCGTCGTTGCTGGCGCTGACGGTCTGCGTGTCGCCCCAGGCGAGCACGCCGCCGAGATCCGAGGAGGCGAACTTGAGCGTGTTGAGACGGGCCTGGATGTCGGTCAGCGCGGTCTTGCGCGCTTCGGCGGCGACCTGCTTGTAGGCGATCTTCTGGCGCGGCTGACGCTCGATCGCCATCAGCGAGTCGAGCATCGCCCCGGTGTCCATCCCGGAGCCGAGCCCCATCAGCTGGATTCCGGCCATCTCAGAGCACCGCCTCGTCGAGTTTCGCGCCGGACCCCGGCGGCATCAGATCTGTCAGCGCCAACGGACGGACGAGGGAGCCGTCGCGGTCGCAGAGGCTGGCGACTACACGGCCGCTGAGCCGGTGGGTGTCGAAGCGCACCTCCTGGCCGCGCGCCGCGAGTTCGTCGGCGAGCCGATGCGCACGGTCAACCTCGGCCCAGACCTCGGCCGGGATCGACTCCGCAGCGGCCGCCGGCAGCGGACGCGTCTGACGGGCCGCAGCCAGCTCGAAGACCTGAGCGAAGCCGTCGGCCTCGGCCCGTCGAGGGTCGCTCGCCCGGGACGGGACGAAGCGAGGTGAGATTGCGCTCGGGTCGTCGATCTTCATCGTCGGTGACTGTGGCTCGTGGGCACGAGGCGGGTCCGTCCGTCCGGACGATCGCTCACTCCGGTATTCGTCGCGATGGACCGGAACTTGAAACGCCGGCTGGACACCTGGACGAGCGGCGGGCGGCGGTCAGGCCGCCAGCTTCTCCGCCTCCGCGCGGAGCATCGCGGCGTCGTCGGGCAGCTCGCGGCGCTCGGCGACCGTGGCCAGTCCGGTCAGCGCGCGCCGGTCCGGGCCCTCCCGCTCGATCACCGCGATCCAGGTGTCGGCGGCCGACTCGAGGAAGCCGCGGACGAGGAAGACCTCGGCCAGCAGCTCACGCCGCTCGCGCCATGGCAGCTCAAGCCCGTCGAGCGTGACCGCGAGCCGCTCGAACTCGTCGAAGGCCTCGATCCGCGCCAGCGCGTGGAGCATCACGGTCGCGAGCACGGCTGCGTCGGCCGGGATCGAGGCCGGCGCGGGCCTCTCGCCGCGCCGCCAGGCGTCGACGAGCGCCAGCTCGCACGCCGGCAGCGCCGCGGCGACCGCGTACGCGCGTGCCTCGGCGAAGCGCTCTGCGGCCTGCTGGCCGGCCAGCGTCGCAAACAGACCGCTGCGCGAGGCC
>CAZYMM010000079.1:0-9982 GCA_964648515.1 uncultured Conexibacter sp. | reverse complement strand
GGACGTCGCGGCCCGGCGCCGGCGCAGCTCGGCGACCAGCGATGCGGCGCTCATCGTGCCGTCCCCAGCGCGTCGCGGTAGGCCGACTCCTCGTCGACACGGTTAAGGAAGACCTGGTCGGGCAGACCCTTCTCGACGATCTGCGCGTACAGCGGCGAGATGCCGAGCAGCGTCTCGTGATCACCGTGCGCGACGACACGTCCGTCCTCGAGCACGACGATCTCGTCGGCGAGCGCGATCGTCGACAGGCGATGCGCGATCACGAACGTCGTCCGCCCGTCCATCACCTCACGCAGCGCCTCCTTGATCTGCTGCTCGGTCGAGGCGTCGACCGCCGATGTCGCGTCGTCGAGGATCAGGATCCGCGGCTGCGCGAGCAGTGCCCGGGCGATCGCAACGCGCTGGCGCTGGCCGCCGGAGAGCGTCAGGCCGCGCTCGCCGACCTTCGTGTCGTAGCCGTCCGGGAGCGCGCGGATGAAGCCGTCGGCGCGGGCGTGGCGGGCAGCCTGCTCGACCTCGTCGCGGGTCGCGTCGGGGCGCGCGTAGGCGATGTTCTCGGCGATCGACGCCGAGAACAGGAACGGCGCATCGTCGACGACCGCGATCTGCGAACGCAGCGATGCGGTGTCGACCGACCTGATGTCGGCGCCGTCGATCTCGATCGTGCCCGAGGTCGCCTCGTAGAGGCGGGCCAGCAGCGCGACGAGCGTGGTCTTGCCCGACCCGGTGGTGCCGACGAGAGCGACCGTGCGGCCGGCGGCGATCTCGAGCTCGATCCCCTGCAGCGCCTGCCCGGGCGCGCCCTCGTACCCGAACGAGACGTCGTCGAAGCGGACGGCGCCACCGCCGTCGGGCAGCGGCGGCGCGCCCGGCACGCTCGTGATCCGCGGCGCCCGGTCGAGGATCTCGAAAAGCCGGGCGCCCGACGCCGTAGCCCGCTGCGCAAGGCCGAGCGACATGCCGAGGCTGCGCGTCGGGCCGATCATCATCAGCAGATAGCTGTAGAAGGCGGTGAACGCGCCGAGCGTGATCGAGCCGGAGATCACGCTGCGGCCGCCGATCAACAGCACGCAGGCCAGGCCGATCTGCGGCAGGAACCCGATCAGCGGCTGGAAGAACGCCGTCAGCCGCACCGCGACCATCTCCTGATCGAAGACCCGGCCGGTCGCGGCGGTGAACGCGCTGCGGCGGCGCTCCTCGGCCGCGAACGCCTTGATCACGCGCACGCCGCTGATCGACTCCTCGGCGACCGCGGTCAGCTCGGCGATCCGCTGCTGGACCTCCTGCTGGGCCGGCCTGGCGAGCCGGCCGTAGCGCCGGGCGATCGCGATCACGAGCGGCATCGGCAGCAGCGAGATCGCCGCCAGCCGCCAGTCGACGAGGAACATCGCGACCGAGGCCAGCAGCAGCGTCAGAGCCGCCTGCAGGATCAGCACCAGCCCGTAGCCGAGGAAGAAGCGCACCGACTGCAGGTCGACGGTCGCGCGGCTCATCAGCTGGCCGGTCTGCTGGCGGTCGAAGAAGCCGAGCTCGAGCGCGAGCAGGTGGCGGTAGATGCTGGAGCGCAGGTCCTGCTCGACGCCGAGCGAGACGACGCCGGCGACGAGCCGCCGCACGATCGTCAGCACAAGACGTCCGACCCCGGCGGCGGCGACCAGCAACGCGACCGTGTTCAGGCCGTGACGATCGCCGGAATCGATGTGGTCGATGCCGCGGCCGACGAGCCACGGGATCAACACCGTCATCACCATCGCCCCCGCCGCGAGCAGCGCCGAAAGCACGACCAGCGCCCGGTAGGGGCGCAGGAAGGTGAGCAGGCGGGAGAACGTTGCCACAGGCGCTCAGGATTGTAGTTGCACGGACAACGGCCTCTCCTGCGGTGCCCGTACCTGACCGCTGGCGGAGCCCGGCCGTGCCCGCTACCGTCACCGGCCGATGGTCGCCGCCGTCCGCCGTCTCGTTCTGCTGTTGCCGGTCGCGCTGACGCTCTGCGGCGCTGCGCCGGCGTTGGCGCTCAAGGGCGTGCCGTGCACGCTGAAGGGCGCGCACGGGCTGCGCTGCACGATGCTTACCGTCCCGCTCGATCGCAGCGGCGACTACGGCGGCAAGTTGCGGCTGCGGGTCGCCTACCGGCCGCCGCGCCGCGGCGTCAAGCGCTGGGTGCTGGCGCTGGCGGGCGGACCGGGGCAGGGGACGGTCGCCGACGCGCGCAGCTTCATGGAGTCGCTATCGCCGCTGCTGAGCCGCGGCGCCGGCTTCGTGACGTTCGACCAGCGCGGCACCGGTGCGGGTGCGCTCCGCTGCCCGGCGCTGCAGCGCCTCGGAGCGGTCGATGCGATCCCGCAGCAGGCGGTCGCCGACTGCGCCCGCTCGCTCGGTCCGTCCCGTGACGACTACGCCACGAGCGATACCGTCGCCGACATCGAGGATCTGCGCCGGCTGCTCGCGGCGCGTGCCCTGACCGTGATGGGCATCAGCTACGGCACGTTCGTCGCCCAGCGCTACGCGCGCACCTACCCGGACCGCGTCTCCGGGCTGGTGCTCGACTCGGTCGTCGGGCCGGACGGGATCGACAACCTGCAGCGCGACATGTACGAGCGGCTGCCCCGGATCGTCGCCGACTGGTGCCGGCCGCGTGCATGCCCGCCGGGTACTCGTCGCTCGTGGCAGGCGCTGGTTGCACTCGACCAGAGGCTCCGCTCCGGGCCGGTTTCGGCCGTTATCCGGGGAGAAGGCCGTGTCCGGATCGCCGACGAGGGTGAGCTTGCCCGGATCGTCGGCGCAGCCGATCTGAACCCGCCGCTGCAGGCGCTGCTGCCGTCCGCGCTGGCCGCCGCCGCGGCCGGGCGTCCGGCGGAGCTGGTGCGGCTGCGGCGGATCGCCAACGGTGCGCCCGAGAACGCGGCCGAGTTCAGCGGCGGGCTGAACATGGCCACGATCTGCGCGGACGTCGCCGAGCCCTACGCCGAGGCCGACGATCCCGAGACGCGCCTGGCTAAAGCCAGGGCCTACGCCGAGAGCGCGGCTGCGCGGTCGTCGGTCCCGTTCTCGGCCGAGATGCTGTTCGAGTCCTCGGTCGCCCACGATTGCGCGTTCTGGCCGCCGAGCACGCGTCCGGCGGCCGCGCCGCTCGGTCCGCTGCCGGCCGTCCCGACACTGCTGCTCGCCGGGCAGATCGACCAGCGCACCCCGGTCGAGAGCGCGCGCGAGGTCGAGGCGCTGATCCCCGGCAGCCGGCTCGTCGTCGTCGGCGGCAGCGGCCACGACACGATCGACGGTGACAGCAGCGGCTGCGTCGCACGTGCGCTGCGTAACTTCGCAGCCGCCAGGGCCGTTGGCAGACCATGTGCCGGCGTCGACAACAGCATCCGCGTGATGCCGCCGCTGCCTGCGTCGGTCGCCCAGGCGACTCCGGCGCGCGGCACGGCGGCCGGGGACGCGCGGGCGATCGGAGCGCTCGCCGCGACGTTGCGCGATCTCGAGCTGCAGGCACTGGCCGGGCTCTACGCCGGCTTCGATCGCTCCTCCGGGCACGGGCTGGTCGGCGGCAGCTACTCGCTCTCCGAGGACGGCGGGCTGGCTGCGCGGAACTACTCGGTGATCCCGGGCGTCAGCGTCAGCACCTCGTGGTCCGGCTTTCCGGCGCTCGTCGGGAGCGTGGCGGGCCGGGGTGTTCGTGTGACGGTCACGGAGGACGGCACGCTGGTCGGGACGATCGGCGGCCGGCGCTTCCGCACGCCGGCACGGGTGTTGGCGCAGGCCGCGACGGCACAGGCGGCGTGGCGCTGACCGCCCGATCCAGTGAGCGCCGGCCTGCGCAGGACTCCGGCAGCGTCCCTAAGATCGCGGCGATGGACCGGCTCTCGCGCTTTCCGGTTGCGCTGATCGCATGCCTGCTCTTGGCGACGTTGGTGTTGGCGTCGACGGCATCGGCTGAGACAGGCCTGGCCCCGGCCGCGACCGCGTCGGCGGTCGGGGGCCCTCGCACGGTGGTCGACCGGCCCGCCGGCTACCCGGGAATCCAGCGCCTGCACTACGAGTACGGCCCGATCCAGGTCACCCCGGGCCAGAACTCGATCGTGTTCCGGCCCAACATCCTCAAGCCGCAGGTTCCCGGCTACATCACGCGCTTCAAGCCGGACCTGATCTATGCCGACCATCGCCGCGGCGTGCCACGGGTCGACGTAATCCACCTGCACCACGGCGTCTGGCTGATCGACGGCAAGGCGCAGTTCGCCGCCGGCGAGGAGAAGACGATCACGAACGTCCCGCAGGGATTCGGGATCCATCACAACCCCAGCGACAACTGGGTCATGAACTACATGGTCCACAACCTGACGCCGAACGCCGATCAGGTCTACATCACCTACGACATCGACTTCGTGCCCGACAGCGATCCGGCCGCCGCTGCGATCAGGCCGGCCCACATCACCTGGCTCGACGTCGCCGGCATCTCCGCCTACCCGGTCTTCGACGCCAAGCGCGGCTGGGGGACGAAAGGCGTCTACCGTTTTCCCGAGCAGGCGACGGGCGACCAGCGAGCGCGGATCGGTGGCGCTCGGACCTGGGTGCCGGGCAAGGACATCACGCTGCTGGCGATGGCCGGCCACCTGCATCCTGGCGGCCTCGCGAACGAGCTCTACTCGCAGCGCGGCGCCGAGAAGCGCAAGGTCTTCCGCTCCGATGCCGTCTATTTCGAGCCCGCCGGTGCGGTCTCCTGGGACGTCGCGATGACGGCGACGCCGCCGGACTGGAAGGTCGCCGTCCGCAGCGGCGACGTGCTGTCGCTCTCGACGCTCTACGACACGAAGAAGGCGTCCTGGTACGAGGTGATGGGCATCATGCCGGTGATCTGGACCGACGGGCTCGTCGCCGGCGCCAAGGATCCGTTCAGCGACGCGATCGACACGACCGGCAACATCACGCACGGGCCGCTGCGCGAGAACCGCAATCACGGCGGCGGATTCCTCGGCCTGCCGGACGCCCGGCGGTTGGCAGGCGGCAGCATCGGCGGCACCGTGCCGATCCGCAACTTCACCTACGGGCGCGGCGACCTGGCGTCCTCCGGCCGAGCCGGTCGGCCGCCGCTCGTGCGCGCCGGCGGGACGCTGACGTTCGACAACACGTTCGACAACGCGCGCGGTGCCATCTACCACACGATCACCGGCTGCCGCACCCCCTGCAACCGGGCGACCGGCATCGCCTATCCGATCGCCGACGGCGCGACGTTCGACTCCGGCGAGCTCGGTACCGGGCCGGCCGGGGCGACCGCCGCCGCAAACCGGCTGACCTGGAAGGTCCCGCGCACGCTCAAGAGCGGCACCTACACGTACTTCTGCCGCGTCCACCCGTTCATGCGCGGGGCGTTCCGGGTCGTGCCGAAGACGGCGCGCCGCCGCTGAGCGGCCGTCGGTGCCGCTCTGGCCTGACACGGGATCGCTGCTGCTGGCGCTGGTCCAGAGCGCGTGCGTCGCGCTGCCGGCCGCCGGTGCGCCGCTGATCGTCTCGCGGTTGGGCGGTCGCGGTTGGGCGCTGGTCGCGCCGCTGTCGATCCTGTTCGTGATCGGCACCATCGTGCTGCTGCCGTCGAGCGCCGATCTCTGGACCTGGGTCGCGCTGCTGCTGGTGCCGCCGGGGGCGGCGCTCGGGTTCGGCTGGGCGATGCACGGTGCGCGCGTCGGCTTCGCGCTCGTCGCCGTACTGCTGTTCGCGCTCGCGTGGGCCGGCCGCGGCCGCTGGCCCGGCGACGCGGCGGCGGTGCTGCTGATCGCGGGGTCGTGCGTGGCCGTGGGGCGGTTGCTCGCCGCCGCCACGCCGCTCGGGCTGCTGAAGCTCGGCCTGATCGCGCTGGCCGTGATCGACTCCGTGCTCGTCTTCGGCAACCAGTTGCAGGCGCCGAACGCCGTCCTCATCGCTGCGGCGCCGCCGGCGTCGCTGCCGCAGCTGCAGTCGGCGATGCTGGCGGGCGCCGGGATGGGCTACGGCGACTTCTTCGCCGCCGCTGTTCTCGGCGGTGTGCTCGCGGCCGAGCGCCGTCGCCAGACATGGTGGGCGGTTGCCGTGTTCGTAGCGGCGATTGCGTTCGATCAGCTCTTCCGCTGGTTCGACACGCTCCCCGCGACCGTCCCGCCGGCCGTGGTGCTGCTGGTCTCCGAGTTCGCCCGCCGTCGCCGCCCGCAGGTCGAGTGGCGTTGAACTATCGCTGAGCGGGTAGTGGAACGCCACTCGACCTGCAGAGTGGCGGATATCGTGGCTGCGATGCGCGCCGTACAGATCGTCAATCTCGACGGGCCACGCGAGGCACTGGCGCTTGTAGACCTGCCCGAGCCCGCGGCCGAGCATCCGCTGACCCCGGGCAGCGGCGTGCTCATCGACGTCTATGCCGCCGGCGTTTCGTTCCCTGAGGTGCTGCAGACGCGCGGCCTCTACCAGCTGAAGCCCGAGCTCCCGTTCGTGCCCGGCAGCGAGGTCGCCGGGATCGTACGCGAGGCGACCGCCGACACCGGCTTCTCGCCCGGCGATCGCGTCAGTGCCGTCTGCATGCTCGGCGGCTTTGCCGAGACCGCGGTCGCGCCCGGCCACCTGACGTTCAAGTTGCCGGACGAGCTCGATTTTGCGGAGGGGGCAGGCCTGACCTTCAACTACCACACCGCGTATTTCGCGCTCGTCACGCGTGGCCGGCTCGCGGCCGGCGAGACCGTGATCGTCCACGGCGCGGCCGGCGGCATCGGCACCGCGACGCTGCAGGTCGCCGGCGGTCTCGGTGCGAGGACGATCGCGGTCGTCTCCACCGCTGCGAAGGGCCAGGTGGCCCGGGACGCGGGCGCCGATGAGGTCGTGCTGCTGTCCGCGACGTGGCGTGACGAGGTCAAGGAGCTGAGCGGCGGCGGCGTCGACATCGTGATCGATCCCGTCGGCGGCGACCGCTTCACAGACAGCCTGCGCTGTCTGGCTCCGGGCGGGAGGCTCGTCGTCGTCGGCTTCACCGGCGGATCGATCCCCGAGGTCAAGGTGAACCGGCTGCTGCTCGGCAACACCGAGGTGATCGGCGCCGGATGGGGCGCCTACGTGCTCGGCCGCCCCGACGTCAACCGTGCCGCCGGCGAGGAGATCGCGGGACTGATCGCGAGCGGTCACGTCCGCCCACTCGTCGGCGCGCGTTTCGCGCTCGAGGACGCAGCCGACGCGCTCGAGCTGATCGACGGCCGCGGCGCGACCGGCAAGGTCGTGCTCGCCATCCGCTAGTCGAGTGGCGTCGCACTATCGCTGAGCGGATAGTGGAACGCCACTCGACCTGCAGTGGGTGCGGACGCCACTCGACCCGCAGTGGGCGCGGACGCCGCCCGGCCTGCAGGGCGGTCAGCGGACGAGGCGCTCGAACAGCCGCGCGCAGATCGCTGCCGGGTCGTCGCAGACGCCGGTGTGGACCGCCGATGGCTGGACGATCGTCGATGACGGCGCGGTCAGCCAGCCGAAGCGGTCGGAGCGGTCGAGCCGCGCGACCGGCCCGCCGTCGGGGTTGCCGCGCCCGATCGCTTCGAGCAGCGCCAGGTGACGCTCGATCGCAGCGCGGTCGATGCGCTCAGAGCCAGGCAGGCAGGCGAGCCGCGCGTGGTCGAGCGCGGTCCGAACCTCGAGCAGTCCGGCGGTCCGGCAGTGAAGGGCGAGCCCGACGTTGATCCGCTCGCCACGCTCGAGATCGGGCACCAGTCGCAGCAGCGCGTATTGGAAGCGCTCAGCCATCGCCCGCGCCCCGCTGCCGGGCTGTCTCGGCCGCTGCTGCGAACGCCCCGGAGCGCAGTCGCTGCTCGAGCACACCGGCGTATGCGGCGCGCTCGGAGTCTGGGTCCGCGCCGAGCAGCTCGCCGGGGATCAGCGCGACCAGCTCGTCGAGCCGCGACCGGTCGAGCGGCGCTGCCAGCCGCTCGTGCGCGGCGCTGATCGAGCCGGCCACCGCCAGGAGCACGTGATCGGTGATCTGCGGATAGCTCGAGCCGGCGGCGCCCTGCGGCCAGCCGGGCGCGTGGTGCGGGTACAGCGCGGCGCCGTGGTCGATCAGCCAGAGCCGGTCGTGCCAGGTCAGGAGGTTGGGGTTGCGGGGGCTGCGGTCGACGTTCAGCGTCAGCGCGTCGAGCCAGACGACTGCGGCTGCGAGCTCCGCGTCGAGACCGGCCGGCGGCGCACCGGGCGCGAACGGCAGCGCGCCGGGCAGGAAGTCGAGTCCGACGTTGATACCGGCGCTGGCCTGCAGCAGCTCCTGGATCTCCGGGTCCGGCTCGGCGGCCGCGAGCTCACGATCGAGCTCGACCACCGCGATCTCCGGCACCGGCAGCCCGCACGCCCGCGCAAGCTCGCCGACGAGCAGCTCGGCGACGAGCGCCTTGACGCCCTGACCGGCACCGCGCAGCTTGAGCACGTACATGCCCTCGTCGTCGGCCTCGACGAGCGCCGGCAGCGAGCCGCCCTCGCGCAGCGGCAGGACGTAGCGCGTCGCCGCGACCCGCGGCAGAGCGACGGCGGTCGTCACCTCTGCGGGCAGCTCGCCGGCCGCCGGTGGGTCTTCGAGAAGCGCAGCAGCGCCAGCGGCTGGGAGGTCATGATTCCGTCCGCGCAGCGCGAGATCAGCGTCCCCCAGAGCGCAGGGCCGTCGACATCCTGGTCTGCGAACCACGACTGCCAGGCGAGCCCGGCGCTGTGCGCCTTGGCGATGAAGGCCTGCGTTCCGACCTCGACCTGACTGCCGTTCAGGATGTAGGTGAACGGCAGCTGCAGGATCTTGGTCTGCGGCGAGAGCGGCTGATCCATCAGCAGGAACGCGGAGGCGCCGCTGACACCGGGCGCCACGTCGAGCTTGGGATCGAGCTTGGAGAAGAGGTCGACGGCCTCCTGCTTGAACGAGACGACGTTGATGTCGCGCCGCTTGAGCGGCTTCAGCAGCTTCGCCAGGACGCGGGCGTTGGTCAGGTACTCGCTGACCGCCTCGTCCTTGGTGCGGCCCTTGATCTCGACGTTGATCGGGGTGCGGGGGAAGGCCTTGATCACCGCGCTCAGCGTCGGCACACGGAAGTCGGCGGCGCTGTAGCCCCGCGGCGGGCGCCGCTTGCCGGTGGCGACGCCGCGGTACCGGTAGGCCGAGCTCGCCTTGTCGTGGTCGTAGGGGTGGGCGCCGCCGCTGAACCAGTACGCGCCGTCGAGCTTCTGGATCTGGCGCAGCGTTAGCTGCGAGACGAGCCCGCTGCCGTTGGTGACGCGGTCGACCGAGGTGTCGTGCATCACGATCACCTTGTTGTCCTTGGTCACGCCGATGTCGAGCTCGAGCATGTCGACGCCGGCCCGCTGCGCGCGCTTGAACGCGTAGAGGGTGTTCGACGGGAACTCGTCCTCGCCGCCCTGATGGGCGATCACCCAGGTCTTGCCGGTGATCCAGCGGTTCTTGCCCGCCGCGCCGGCGGGGACGACGGTGGCGGCCAGGATCAGAGTGGCAACCAGTGCTGAAACGACGGTGCGCGGCATCGCGCGCACACTACTGCGGTCAGAGGTCGGCGAGTGCCGGTTCCTCGGACCGGTGGGCGGGCGGGTGGCGGGGCAGCCACCAGACCGGGATCGCCGCGACCATCGCCAGCAGGAAGGCGAACCAGAACGTGTGCCCGAACGACGCCGCGATCGTCGGCATCACGTGTTCGCGGATGGCGGGCGGCAGCGCCTGGGCGCCGCCGAGGCCGCCCTGCGGGTGTCCGGGCAGGGCGCTCGTCAGGCGCGTCGCAAGGATCACCGACAGCAGCGCGACCCCGATCGAGCCGCCGACGCGCTGGATGATGTTGAGCGTCGTCGTCGCGCGCGCGACCTGGTCGTGGGTCATCTCGGCGTAGGCGGCCGCCATCGCCGGCATCATCGAGGCGCCCATTCCGAGCCCGAGCAGGAACTGGCAGCCGCCGAGCAGCCAGAGCGAGGAGTCCGGCTCGACCTGTGAGAATCCGATCAG
>CAZYMM010000078.1:0-10133 GCA_964648515.1 uncultured Conexibacter sp. | reverse complement strand
AGCCGATGGCGCCGCCGCTCTCGCCGGCGACCGGCCAGCCGGCCGGGCCCGACGACCTCGCTGCGATCTTCCCGATGGCGCTGATCATGCAGGAGGTCACGCCCGAGCCCGAGGTCGTGATTCCCGAGGCCGTCCGTGACGCCTACCGGCTCTGGCGCCCGACGCCGCTGCACCGCGCGCGCCGCCTCGAGCAGGCGCTCGGCGTGCGCTCACGCATCTACTACAAGTACGAGGGCGTCTCCCCCGCCGGCTCGCACAAACCGAACTCGGCAATCCCGCAGGCCTACGAGAACGCGCAGGCCGGGATCAAGCGCCTGACGACCGAGACCGGCGCCGGGCAGTGGGGCTCCTCACTGGCGTTCGCGTGCGCGCAGTTCGGCCTCGAGTGCGAGATCTACATGGTCGGCAGCTCGTTCGACTCCAAGCCTGCGCGCCAGTCGATGATGCGCGCCTGGGGCGGCACCGTCTACCGCTCACCGTCCGATCGCACCGAGGCCGGCAAGGCCAACGCCGCGCACCCGACCGGCTCGCTGGGGATCGCGATCTCCGAAGCGGTCGAGCTCGCCGCCCAGCGCGAGGACACCAACTACGCGCTCGGATCGGTGCTCAACCACGTCGTGCTGCACCAGTCGGTCGTCGGGATCGAGTCACTCGCCCAGATGGAGCTGGCCGAGGACATGCCGGACGTGATCATCGGCTGCGTCGGCGGCGGATCGAACTTCGGCGGCCTGATCGCGCCGTTCCTGCGCGAGAAGGTCAGCGGCACGCGCAACGTGCGCCTGCTCGGCGCCGAGCCCGCGGCCTGCCCGACGCTGACCCGCGGCGAGTACCGCTACGACTACGGCGACATCGCTGGGATGACGCCGCTGATGCCGATGTACACGCTCGGCCACGGCTTCGTGCCGCCGCCGGTCCATGCCGGCGGCCTGCGCTACCACGGCGACTCGCCGCTGATCTCGGCGCTCGTGCATCAGGGGCTCGTCGAGGCGCGCGCCTTCCACCAGAACGACGTCTTCGAGTCCGCGATCCAGTTCGCGCGGACCGAGGGCATCCTGCCGGCGCCGGAGTCCGCGCACGCGATCCGGGCGGCGGTCGAGGAGGCGCGGGCGGCCGAGGAGGCAGGCGAAGAGCGCGTGATTCTGTTCGGCCTCTCCGGCCACGGCCACTTCGACGGCCAGGCCTACGACGACTACCTCGCAGGCGACCATTCCGACCCCGAGCCGACCGACGAGGAGATCGCCGCCGCGATGGCCGGCATCCCGCCCGCGCCCGCGGTCGCGTAGGCCGGCCGCCGGGGGACGCCACTCGTAACTCGGCACGTCATGTCGCGATAACCGACAGAACGTGCCGAGTTACGTGAAACCACCAGGCCCTGAGCGGCGCGTAGGGCGAGCAGCTGGCGAGGACGCCCGAGAAGCGTGAGGGAGCGACCTTCAGGTCGTGACCGCCGACGATCGGGCTACGCCCGATCTTACGGTCGCGAGTTTGGCACCGCCAAACTCGCAATTGCTCGCGCAGCGAGCAACAGTGACGCCCTACGCGCCGCTCAGCCGAGCGGTGCAACATCGGGCGCCCCAAGCCGGACCGCGTCGGCGTCGTGGTCGTCGAGCTCGAGCTGGGATTCGCGCTCGGCCTTGACGCGCAGCTCGTAGTGCTCGACCTCGCGGCCGATCTCATACTCCGACCAGCCGAGCTCCGGGGCGATCAGCTCGGCAACCGGCCGCGCTGCCGCAACACCGCGATCCCAGACCTCGATCGAGATCCGGGTCCGGCGCGTGAGCACGTCCTCGAGATGGATCGCGCCCTCGTGCGTGACCGCGTAGAGCGCCTCGACCATCAGGTAGTCGTCGGCGCCCGGGATCGGCTCGGCCAGCTCAGGCCGCTGCGCGACCAGCTCGAGCAGGTCGTCGATCAGCGCGCCGTAGCGGCCGAGCAGGCGCATGATCCGCGAGCGATGCAGCCCGCTCTGGGCCGCAAGCCGGCGGTGGGCGTTGCGGCGCGCCAGGTAGCCCTCGGCGCCGAGCAGCGGCACCTTGTCGGTGATCGACTCCGGCACGTCCTCGTCGAGCACGTGACAGGCGGCGTCGACGGCGTCCTTGGCCATCACGCGGTAGGTCGTGTACTTGCCGCCGGCGACCGCGACCAGGCCGGGCACCGCATGCGCGACAACATGTTCGCGCGAGAGCTGGCTGGTCTCCTCGGACTCGTGGGCCAGGAGCGGGCGCAGCCCGGCGTAGACGCCCTCGACGTCGTCGCCGCGCAGCGGCGTGACGAGGTACTGGTTGACGTGGTCGAGCAGGTAGTCGATGTCGGACTTCGACGCCGCAGGATGGTCGAGGCCGAGCTGCCAGTCGGTGTCGGTCGTCCCGATGATCCAGTGCCGGCCCCACGGGATCACGAACAGCACCGACTTCTCGGTGCGAATCGTCAGCGCGCTCGAGCCGTGGATGCGGTCACGCGGGACGAGCAGGTGCACGCCCTTCGACGCCCGTACGTGAAACTGGCCGCGCGCCCCGACCAGCGCCTGGGTGCGGTCGGTCCAGACGCCGGTGGCGTTGATCGTCTGCCGCGCTGAGACCTCGATCGTCGCGCCCACCTCGAGGTCGCGGACGATCACGCCGGTGACGTGCTCGCCCTCGCGCAGGAAGCCGACTGCCTGAGCACGGGTCGCGATCTGGGCTCCGTGGACGGCCGCCGTCCGCGCCAGGAACATCGTGTGGCGGGCGTCGTCGACCTGCGCGTCGTAGTACTGGATCGCTCCGGTGAAGACGTCTGAGCGCAGCGACGGGAAGCGCTTCAGCGTCTGGCTGCGCGTGAAGTGCTTCTGCATCGGCACGCCGCGGACGCGACCGAGCGCCGAGCCCATCGTGTCGTAGAGCAGCAGACCGGAGGCGAAGTAGGCGCGCTCCCATCCGTGTGAGCGCAGCAGCGCCAGGAACGGCAGCGGCGTGACGAGGTGCGGCGCGAGCCGGTCGAGCATCAGCGCCCGCTCGCGCAGGGCTTCGCGGACGAGCCCGAACTCGAGCTGTTCGAGGTAGCGCAGTCCGCCGTGGATCAGCTTCGACGAGCGGCTCGAGGTGCCGGCCGCCAGGTCGCGCTGCTCGACGAGCGCGACCGACAGGCCGCGGCTCGCGGCGTCGAGCGCGGCGCCGCAGCCGACGACGCCGCCACCGATGACGACGACGTCGAACTGCTCGCGACTGCGCATCGCGTCGAGTGCCTGTGCACGGGTCGCAAGGTTGAGCACGCCGTCGCTGTTCATGTACCCGCCTCCAGTGGTTGTGCCCAGCCGCGCGCCCGCTCGAGCGCACGGCGCCAGCCGCCGGTCAGCTCCGCGCGCTCGGCCTCGGCCATCGCCGGTTCGTAGCGGTGGGCCGGCCGCCATGCCGTGACCTGATCGCCGGCGCTCCACAGCCCGCACTCGATGCCGGCCATCAAGGCGACGCCGCGGACGGTCGTCTCGGCGATCTGCGGCACCAGCACCGGCACGCCGAGCAGGTCGGCCTGGAACTGCATCAGCCAGCGGTTGGCGGTCGCGCCGCCGTCGGCGCGCAGCTCGGGCAGCGCCACCCCGCTCGCGCGCTCCTGAGCGCGGACGGCGTCGGCGACCTGGTAGGCGATCGCCTCGAGCGCGGCGCGAGCGAGCTGCGGACGGCCGCTGCCGCGCGTCAGCCCGACGATCGTCCCGCGAGCGTCTGGATCCCAGTGCGGTGAGCCGAGCCCGGTCAGCGCGGGCACGAAGTAGACGCCGTCGTTGCCGGCCAGCGACGCGGCGAGCGCCTCGGTCTCGGCGGCATCGGCGATGATCCTGAGCCCGTCGCGCAGCCACTGGATCGCCGCGCCGGCGACGAAGATCGAAGACTCGAGCGCGTAGCTGAGCCCGCTTGCGTCGCCCCAGGCGACGGTCGTGATCAGACCGTCGGCGAAGCTCGGCTCACGGCCGGTGTTCTGAAGCAGGAAGCAGCCGGTGCCGTAGGTGTTCTTGGCCGTGCCCGCGGTGGTGCAGCCCTGGCCGTAGAGCGCGGCCTGCTGGTCGCCGGCGACCGCGCAGACCGGCACCTCACCGCCGAACAGCGTGCAGCTGCCGAACCGCCCGATCGTCGGCCGGACCTCGGGCAGCGCCGCGAGCGGAACGCCGAGCAGCTCACAGAGCTCGCCGTCCCAGCGGCCCTCGTGGATGTCGAAGAGCATCGTCCGCGATGCGTTCGAGGGGTCGGTCGCGTGCTCGCCGCAGAGCTTGAACAAGAGCCAGGCGTCGATCGTGCCGAGCGCGAGCCGACCTCCGGTCTCCACGCCGCCGTGCTCGAGCAGCCAGGCCCACTTGGTGGCGCTGAAGTAGGCGTCGAGCACAAGTCCGGTGCGCTCGCGCACGAGCGGCTCGTGGCCGGCGGCGGCGAGCTCGGCGCAGCGGCCGGCCGTGCGGCGGTCCTGCCAGACGATCGCCCGGGCGAGCGGCTCGCCGCTGAGCCGGTCCCAGGCGACGGCCGTCTCGCGCTGGTTGGTGACCGCGATCGCACGGAGATCCTCACCGCGAGCCCCGGCCGCTGCCAGCGCCTCGCGGCAGACGCACTCGGTGACCTGCCAGATCTCGGCGGCGTCGTGCTCGACCCAGCCGGGCCGCGGGAAGTGTTGGCCGAACTCCGAGTAGGCGGACGCCACGACCGTGCCGTCCGGCGCGAAGACAAACGCGCGCGAGCCGGTCGTGCCCTGGTCGATCGCGAGCAGCATCGGCCAGAGACCGTACCGACCCCGTACGCTTGCAGTCGTGCTGCAGGAGTTCGACATCTTCGGCCTGTCGATCAAGACGTTCGGCCTCTTCTTCGCGCTCAACTTCGCAGCCTGGGGCCTGCTCGCCGCGCGGCGGCTGCGTGAGCTCGGCCGGCCCGTCGACTGGGCGTTCGAGATCGTCGTCGCCGCGCTCGTCGGCGGCCTGATCGGCGCGCGCGGCTACTGGCTGCTCCAGCAGGGCGGAACACCGTCGCTGGGCGACATCTTCGGCGGCTCCGGGCTGACCTGGTACGGCGGGCTCGCGGGCGGCGCGATCGCGGTCGCGGCCTGGGCCTGGTGGCGGAACTTCCTCGGACCGCAGATCTTCGACATCGCCGGCCCCGGGCTCGCGCTCGGTTACGCGATCGGCCGGATCGGCTGCCAGGTCTCGGGCGACGGCGACTACGGCAAGCCGTGGGACGGTCCCTGGGCGATGGGCTATCCGCACGGCGTGGTGCCGACGCCGCCGGGCGTGACCGTCCACCCGACACCAATCTACGAATCGGTCGTGATGGCCGCGGTGGCGCTGACCCTGTGGTCGCTGCGCGACCGCGTACGGCCGGGGCTGCTGTTCGCGTTCTACCTGGTCGCCGCCGGGATCGAGCGCTTCCTGGTCGAGTTCCTGCGCCGCAACGAGGTCGTGTTCGCCGGACTGACCGCCGCGCAACTCGAGTCGATCGTGCTGTTTGCCGCGGGCTGCGTCTGGATCGCCGTCGTGCTGCGCCGCCACGGCTCACTGGCCCTGCCCGCCGACCGTCGCGATGCCGCGCTCGCGGCCCGCGCCGCACACGCGACATGAGCAGCGACGAGCCGATCGACGTCCTCGACGCCGAGGGCCGCCCGCTGCTCGGCCCGGACGGCGCCGCGATCGTCAAGCCGCGCGCCGCCGTGCACCGCGACGGCGACTGGCACGCGGCCTTCCATCTCTGGATCTACTCGCGCGACGGAGTGCTGCTGCAGCGCCGCGGCCGCTTCAAGCGCGACTGGCCGGACCATCTCGACGCCAGCGCCGCCGGCCATCTGAAGAGCGGCGAGCAGCCGCTCGACGGCCTGCGCGAAGTGCGCGAGGAGCTCGGCGTCGAGTACCTGCCCGAGCAGCTCGACCCGCTCGGCTGCTTTCCCGTCGTCGATCACATCGACCAGAGCGCCGGCGGCGGGCGCAACCGCGAGCACCAGTACGTCTACGCAGTTCGTGACGACCGGCCGCTGCACGCCTACCACGACTTCGACCCGCAGGAGGTCGAGGCGCTCGTGCAGGTCCGCTGGCCGGGGTTCCTGCGCCTGGTCTCCGGCGAGGTGACCGGCGCGCGATCCTGGAACGGCCGCCGCGAGCAGACGATCACGGTGGCGGCGGTCGAGCTCGTGCCGACGCCGTACCTGCCGCGGATCGTCGAGCCGCTCGCCGCGCTGGCCGGCTACCGGTAGCTCAGCCGGCGAACCGCCGGGCGCGCGGGCGGGTGGGCCGGCCGAGCGGGCGGGCGGTCATTCGCCGGGCGCCTCGAAGTAGTCGGGATGCGAGTCGCGCAGCGCCGGCAGCCCCTTGAGCACCATCCGCAGGTGGTGGCGCATGCGCTGCTCGGCGAGCTCTCCGTCACCGGCGGCGACGGCGGCGACGAGCTCGCGGTGCTCGCCGATCATGTCGCCCATGTAGCCCGGCTCCGGCAGGCTGAGGCGCCGGACGCGATCGAGATGTCCGTTGGCGCGGCGTGCCAGCGACCACGCGATCTCGTGGCCACTGAGCTCGGCGAGCCGGTGGTGGAGCGCTTCGTCGAGCTGGTCGAAGGTCTCGGTGTCGCCGTCGTCGCGAGCCCGCTCCTGCGCCAGCAGGTTCGCGCGCAGGTCGGCCAGACCGTCGTCGTCGGCCCTGGCCGCGGCGAGCCGCGCGGCCGCGCACTCGAGCGCCTCACGGACGAACGCGGCGTCGGCCACACCGTCGTCGCTGATCAGCGTGACGAACGTCCCGAGCTGCGGCACGATCGCGACCAGCCGCTCGTCGCGGAGCCGGACGAGTGCCTCGCGGACCGGGGTCCGTGAGACCCCGAGCCGCTCGGCCAGCTCGTTCTCCGACAGCTTGCGTCCGGGCACCAGCTCGGCCGAGACGATCGCCTCGCGCAGCGCCGCGTAGACCTGGTCGCGCGCGGCTTCACCGACCGCGCGGCTCTGGATCGAGATCCGCACGTCCGCAGACGCTAGTGATGTGGCGCCGGCTTTGTGACGGATGCTCAGCCGACGTTCTTGGGTGCCACGCTGCTGACGCCGCGCTTGGCCGCAAGCACCTTGACCGCGGCGACCTTGGCGCAGCCTGTGGCCGTCACCCGGATCCGGCCCGCCTTCTTCGGCTGAACCCGGAACACCGCGACGCCCTTGCTGTTGAGCTTCTTGGTCGACTTGATGCCCGCGCCCTTCAGCGTGACCTTCGTCGACTTGATCGTCGTCTTGACCCTGACCGTGATCGTGTTCTTCTGCTTGGCACGAACACGGATGCCCTTGGCGGTCACCGACGAGCAGGCGACCTTGTTGCCGCCCGGGCCGACCGGCGGGTTCGGGTTCGGCGTCGGGTTGATCGGCACCGTCGGCGGCACCGGCGGCAGGATCGGCACCACCGGGTTCGTGGTCGTGGTCGGTGTCGTCGGAGTGGTCGGCGTCGTCGGAGTGGTCGGCGTCGTCGGAGTGGTTGGCGTCGTCGGAGTGGTCGGCGTCGTGCAGGTCAGCGTACGGCTGCCGGTGAGCAGAGACCCGTTCGGGTTGCCGCCGACCTCGCTCTCGTGGACCCGTGTGCCGGGGAAGTCCTTGCCCCAGTTGGAGTAGACCTCGACCTTGTGCGGCTGGCCGTCACGGGTCGATGCGGGCAGCGTGTACTGAAGCGAGGAGGTCCAGCCGCCGTCGGAGACATCGGTGAGGATGTTCATCGCGAACTGGTGCAGCCCCGACGTCACCTCGGTGCCGTCGACGTCGATCCAGTACTTGACGATGTACGGGGCCGGCGGGGCGATCCAGTGCGTGTTGTCGTAGTAGAAGGCGTGCCAGGAGATCTCGACGCCCTTCTCGCACGTCACCTTGGCGCTCGCGCTGTGTGCGCTCGCTGCGCTGGGCAGTGCAAGCCCGGCGACCACGGCGGCGACTGCCAGCAGCGTCCTCTTCATCGTCATGATCTGGTCGATCCCCCTGGAATGAGTTGTGTCCGGCGGTTCCGCTGCGCTCCCCGAGCGCGACCCGACGCCGAACACGACAGATATTCGTGCCCGAACCTCAAAATGTCAAGTTGCGGAGCGTTGGACTGTACCGGCTCCAGGGACGCGGGACGGAGGACGCCTGATCCTGCCGGTCAGAGCTCGCCGGCCTTGATCGCGCCTGCGGCCTCCGCGCGGCCCAGCAGAGCTGCGTCGATCGCCCATGAACGCAGGACGTCTCTGCCCTGTTCGCGGCTCTGATGCGCCGCCCCGGGCGTCCGGCTGAAGCGCGGCGCGGGTGCGGGCTGAAGCACCCCGTCGAGCTCGATGAACGTGCCGCGCGCGGCGATGTGAGGGTGCGCCGCCGCTTCGCCGAGCCCCATCACCGGCGTCAGGCATGCGTCCTCGTGCTCGAGCAGCCCGGCCCAGTCGTCGCGCGTGCGGGTCGCGAACAGCTGTGTGAACCGCTCGCGGTACTCGGGCCAGCGGGCGACCTCCCACTGCGGCATCGCGGCCGGGTCGAGATCGAGCAGCTCGAGCAGCCGCGCATAGAACTGCGGCTCGAGCGCCCCGACCGCGACGTGGCCGCCGTCCTTGGTCCTGTAGACCTCGTAGAACGGCGCGCCGGAGTCGAGCAGGTTGGTGCCCGGCACGTCCGACCAGGCGCCGGCCGCGCGCATCCCGTGGATCAGCGCCGTCAGCAGCGCGGATCCGTCGACCATCGCCGCGTCGACGACCTGCCCGCGCCCGGACGCACGTGCCTCAAGCAGCGCGCAGACGACGCCGAAGGCCAGGAACATCGCGCCGCCGCCGTAGTCGCCGACGAGGTTGAGCGCGAACATCGGCCGCTCACCGGCCCGGGCCGAGGCGCCGAGCGCGCCGGAGAGCGAGATGTAGTTGATGTCGTGGCCGGCGACGTCCGCGAGCGGCCCCTCCTGGCCGTAGCCGGTCATGCGGCCGACGACGAGTCTCGGGTTGCGCTCGTGCAGCAGGTCGGGGTCAAGGCCGAGCCGCTCGAGCACACCGGGGCGAAAGCCCTCGATCAGGATGTCGGCGGCGGCGGCAAGCTCGAGCACCAGCGCGCGGCCGGCCTCGTGCTTGAGGTCGGCGGTCACGGTGCCGGCACGACCGCGGCGGGTCGGATCGAGCTGTGCGGGCAACATCTCCGGGCTGCCGAGCCGCTCCACGCGCAGCACCTCCGCGCCCATGTCGGCGAGCATCATCGCGGCGAACGGCCCCGGCCCGATCGACCCCAGCTCGAGCACGCGCACACCATCAAGAGGCCCTGGCATCGGCGGCACGCTAACGGCCGGGCCGCCGCGGCGCCGTTCTGCGGTACGGTCGCGCCCATGACCGAGGGAGCCGACTTCGCCGCGACGATCAGCGCCGCCTACGCCCCCAAGGATCCGGCGACGCCGACGATCGAGCTCGGCCGCGGCGTGCACGACGGCCGGCTCTCTCAGGACGCCAAGGTGCAGGTGCCGCTCTCGATGATGAACCGCCACGGGCTCGTCGCCGGGGCGACCGGCACCGGCAAGACGAAGACGCTCCAGGGCATGGCCGAGCAGCTCTCGGCCCACGGCGTCAGCGTCGTCGTCGCCGACATGAAGGGCGACCTCTCCGGCCTTGCCGACCCCGGCGAGGGCGGCGGGCCGGCCGAGAAGCGGATGGCCGAGCTCGGCCTGCCGTTCACACCGGTCGGCTACCCCGTCAGCTACCTGTCGCTGGGCGGGATCGGGCCCGGCATCCCGGTCCGCGCGACGCTGTCGGACTTCGGGCCTCAGCTGCTGGCGAAGGTGCTCGGCTCCAACGACACGCAGGAGCAGTCGCTGTCGCTCGTCTTCCACTACGCCGACAGCAAGGGCCTGCCGCTGCTCGACCTCTCGGACCTGCGCGCGCTGCTGGCCTTCCTGGACTCCAATGACGGCAAGGAGGAGCTGAAGGGGATCGGCGGCGTCTCGAGCGCGACCGTCGGCGTGCTGCTGCGGGCGCTGGCGATGCTCGAGAACGGCGGCGGCACCGAGCTCTTCGGCGAGCCGCAGTTCGAGATCGCCGATCTGATCGCGACCGAGCCGGACGGCCGCGGCCTGATCAGCGTGATCGAGCTGCCGGCCGTGCAGGACAAGCCGGTGCTGTTCTCGACCGCGCTGATGTGGATGATCGCCGAGCTGTTCGAGACGCTGCCGGAGGCCGGTG
>CAZYMM010000077.1:4357-10193 GCA_964648515.1 uncultured Conexibacter sp. | reverse complement strand
CGCCAGGCTCGCGCCCGCATCCGGCAGCAGCCTGCGGGGCGCCGGCGCCCAGGCCTGCTGCTTGTAGCGATCGTCGTGCCGGCGGTCGCCGCGATCGTCGTCGCTGCGCTCGCAATCGGCGGCGGCGGTCTGTTCGGCAGGTCGGCCCCGCGGGCAGAGGGGGCGGCCGGCACGATCGCACGCGCCGATCGTTTCGATGCCGGCGCGGCGCTGCGGATCGCGAAGCTCCAGATCGACGCCGGCCCGCGGCCGGCCGGGTCGCGGGCGCTGCGCAGGGTCGCCGAACGGCTGCGGGCGATGCTGCCGGACGGGCGCTTCGAGGATGTTCCAGCACATCCCGGGCTGCGCAACATCGTCGGCTCGCTGCCCGGTCCGGGGCCGGTGATCGTGATCGGCGCCCACTACGACACGCAGCCCTACCCGCGCGGGTATCTGGGGGCCAACGACGCGGCGGCGGCGGTCGGGGCGGTGATTGAGATCGCGCGCGCGATGAAGAGGGTCAAGCGTCCAGCGCAGGCGCCCGGGGTGCGGTTCGTGTTGTTCGACGGCGAGGAGTCGCCGCTGCCGGGTGACGGCGACTTCTACCGCCGGGCACTGCGCGGTTCACGCGCCTACGTCGGCACGCACGCTGAGGAGGTCCGGGAGTTGGTGCTGCTCGACTACATCGGCGGCCGCAACCTGCAACTGCCGCGCGAGGCCAACTCGGCGCCAGGACTCTGGGCCGATGTGCGGCGGGCCGCGACCGCAGCAGGTTACGGGCGCGTCTTCCCCGATCGTGTCGGTGCCGCTCTCTTCGACGACACGACACCGTTCCTGGAGGCCGGAATCCCGGCCGTCGATCTGATCGACTGGTCCTACCCCTACGAGGGCAGGCTCAGCGACACCTACGACAAGCTCGACGTGCGCAGCGTCGACGCGGTCGGTGAGACAGTTCTGACCTGGCTGCTCGGTGCCGACCGCCGCGCGGCCAAGGCGGCCACGCCGTCGTCCTAGACTGCTCCACGATGGCGAGCACGGTCGAGAAGCTGCTGCTGGCGGCGCCCCGCGGGTACTGTGCGGGCGTCGATCGCGCGGTCCAGACCGTCGAGCGCGCGCTCGAGCTCTACGGACCGCCCGTCTACGTGCGCAAGGAGATCGTGCACAACAAGCACGTCGTCGCGCAGCTGCGCGAGCGCGGCGCGGTCTTCGTCGACGAGCTCGACGACTCGATCCCCGAGGACGCCGTCACGGTCTTCAGCGCCCACGGCGTCGCCCCCGCGGTACACAGCGATGCGCAGGCCCGCGGCCTGCGCACGATCGACGCCACCTGCCCGCTCGTGACCAAGGTCCACCGCGAGGCGATCAAGTTCGCCGCCGAGGGCTACACGATCGTCCTGATCGGCCATGCCGGCCACGAAGAGGTCGAGGGCACGATGGGTGAGGCGCCCGACCACATCGTGCTCGTCGAGACCGAGAGCGACGTCGATGAGCTCGAGCTCGACGACCCGGAGAAGATCGCCTACATCTCGCAGACGACGCTCGCGGTCGACGAGACGCGGGCGATCATCGCCCGTCTGCGTGAGCGCTTCCCGCAGATCACCGGGCCGCGGATCGACGACATCTGCTACGCGACGACCAACCGCCAGGCGGCGGTCAAGGCGATGGCCGAGCACGTCGACCTGCTGCTCGTGATCGGCTCCAAGAACTCGTCGAACTCGAACCGGCTGGTTCAGGTCACGCGCGAACTCGGCACGGCCGCCCACCTGATCGACGATGTCGGCGAGGTCGACGAGAGCTGGCTCGACGGCTGCCGCACGGTCGGCATCTCCTCCGGCGCCAGCGCGCCAGAGGAGCTCGTGCAGCGGCTCGTCGACTTCTTCCGCGAGCGCGGCGTGCGTGACGTCGAGGAGTTCGACGTCGTCCAGGAGGATGTCCGCTTCATGCTGCCGAAGGCGATCCGCCAGGCGACCGCCGCCGCCGGCGCCCGCTGAGCCCGATCGTGAGAGACCGGTGGCAGCCGCCGCCGATCCGCTCAAGCCGCCGCTCCGGGCTGCCGACCCCCAGGGTGTGATGTCCCGATTCGGGCCTACGGTGCGTTCGGTCGCGCCGCTGACGCTGATGGCCGTCGCCCTGCTCGCCGGGCCGCTCTACGGAGCCTGGGAGCTGTGCGCGGCGCTGCTGGCCGCCTGCTGTGCGGTCGTGATGGCTCGTGCCCGCATCGCCGAGAGCGCTGCTGCTGCCTGGGAGCAGCGTGCCTGCCACGATCCGCTGACCGGCGTCGGCAACTACCGCCAGCTGCACGAGCGGCTCGAGCAGACAGTCGCCGCGGACCCCGAGCGGTTCGCGCTGCTGACGATGGACGTCGACTCCTTCAAGCAGATCAACGACGTCCACGGCCATCCCGAGGGCGACCGGCTGCTGCGCGAGGTGGGGCGTGTGCTCTGCGAGAGCGTCCGGGGTGATGACCTGATCGCGCGCCAGGGCGGCGACGAATTCGCCGTGCTCGCAGGCGGCACCGACGCGCAGGCCGCCGCGGCGCTGGCAGCACGGATCGAGCGCGCGCTGACGCGCGTGCGCGACGCCGAGGACCGGCCGGTGCGGGCGTCGATCGGCGTCGCCCTCTATCCCGGCGACGGCCGCACCGCAGACGATCTGCTGCATCACGCCGACGCAGTGCTGCGGGAGGTCAAGTCGGCGCGGTATGCGGCCGACCCGAGCGTCCCGCACCGTCGCCGCGGCGATCTGCCCGTGCCGTCGCAGACGGCGCCGGGACAGGCCCGCTGACCGCAGCGGCGCGCAGGTAGCCTGGGCGCCGCATGCGGACGCTCGTGATCAGCGACCTGCACCTCGGCGCACGGACCGGGGCGGACGTTCTGCGTGACGATCACGCGATCGCCCGGCTCAGCTCCGAGCTGGCACGCAGCGACCGGCTCGTGCTGCTCGGCGATCTGATCGAGCTGCGCCATGGGCCGTCGGCGGGCGCGCTCGCGGCCGCGGCGCCCGTGCTGACAAGGATCGGCGCTGCCCTGCCCGACGACGCCGAGATCGTGATCGTCCCCGGCAACCACGACCACGATCTGATCCGCCCCTGGCTCGACGCGCGCCGTGCGCCGCTCGGGCTTCAGCAGCGGATCGAGCCGGCGACCGCCTCGCCGCTCGCGCGTCGTGTCGCCCGGCTGCTCGGCCACGCCCGCGTCAGCATCGCCTATCCCGGGCTCTGGCTGCGCGAGGACGTCTACGCCTTCCACGGCCACTACCTCGACCTGCACACGACCGTGCCGACGTTCGAGCGGCTCGCGGCGGGCGCGATGGTCCGGCTCGTCGATGGAATCGCCGGGCGTGAGCGGCTCACGCCCGACAACTACGAGCGTGTGCTCGCACCGCTCTACGCCTGGATCCATGCGTCGGCCCAGCGCACGCCAGAGGGCGAGCTCGGTGCCGGCTCGGGCAGCGCGGGGCGGATCTACGAGGCGCTCTACGGCGATGGGCACCGTCCGATGAAGATGCGGATGCTGCAGGCGGCGATCCCGTTCGGGGTTCGCGGACTGCGCATCGCCGGTCTCGGCGACCTCAGCCCCGACCTCAGCGCCGACGGGCTGCTGCGCGGGTCACTCGACGCCGCCGGGGAGGTCGTCGCACGGCTCGGGATCGAGGCCGCTCACGTGATCTTCGGCCACAGCCACCGGATCGGGCCGCTGCGCAACGACGACGGTCTGCGCTGGCGCACCCGTAGCGGCGCCTGGCTGCACAACACCGGCTCCTGGGTCTACGAGCCCGCGTTCACCGGCGCCGCCGGCAGGCAGCACCCGTACTGGCCGGGCGGCGCGATCGTGATCGACGGCGGCCGTCAGCCGCGGCCGGCGCGACTGCTGGACCGGATCAGCGAGCCGGCGCGCGGCCGGGGCTGAAGCAGACCGCGTGGCAGCGCACACCGTCGCCGGCGGCGAGCTCGAGCCGGTCCGCAGTGTGCGCCGCATGGCGCACGAGCACCACCGGCCCCGGGCCGTCGATCTCGATCGCGCTGCCGTTGACCGTGAGCACGCCGCTGCCCTCGACGATC
Organism: uncultured Conexibacter sp.; assembly: GCA_964648515.1. Lineage (GTDB taxonomy): Bacteria > Actinomycetota > Thermoleophilia > Solirubrobacterales > Solirubrobacteraceae > Baekduia. The sequence continues at coordinate 6,154 of CAZYMM010000077.1, read as the reverse complement.
GCCCAGGCTTCGCCGGCCTCGTACTCGCCCGACCACAGGCCCTCCTGATCGGGCGTCGGGATCACCAGCCCGGCATCGGGGGCGTCGATCGGGTGCAGCGGTGCAGCCCTGGTCGCCGGGACCCCGAGCAGCTCTGCGATCGCGGCCTCGGTCTGCTCGTAGCCGCCCTCGCCGGCGTGGTGGTCGAGCAGCAGGTGCTCGCGATCGAAGAGATATCGGGTCGGCCAGCCGGGATTCTCATAGACCCGCCAAAGAGCCAGATCGAGGTCCAGCAGAACGGGATGTGTGAGGCCCGCCAACCGGACCAGACGGGCGGCTACCGCGGGGTCGGCGGCGAACTCCGGCCAGGGTGCGTAGACCGTGATCACCAGCAGCCCGGAATCCCTTGTCCCATAACGAGAATGCCAATCCTCGAAGTAGGCGGCGGTGCGCAGCGAAGAGGGGCGGAGCAGATCACTGAAGCCGAGCAGCACGGGGCGCCCGCGCTGCTCGTCCAGACGCAGCGGCGCGCTGTTGACCCAGGGCAGCTCTGAAGGCACCGGCGGGGCGCCGATCCGGGCCTGAGGTGGCACTCGCATCGCCCGGCACGCTAGCGTGGTCGCTGCGCAACTCCCGGGGGTTACGGGGGTTCGGATGGATGAGCCTCCTGCCCGCAGCGGGTGGAGAGCATCAGTACTCGATGTCGTTTAGGAACAAGGAGCACTACCCAATGCGGAAGGTTCGCGTCTTGGTGATCGCCTTTCTGGCGCTCGCCCTCACCGGTGCGATGGCCTCGTCGGCCCTCGCCAAGAACATCTACACAGTCGACGGCAGCGGCGCCCGGGGCGGAACCCCGAAGAAGCCCGTACCCTCGGCGCTGAAGATCGACTTCTCGATCACGGCTTCGGCCGACGGCGTGACGCCGCTGCCCGGCGTCGTGCCGGACCCGCCCAAGTCCTACACGCTGAAGATCGAGGGCGCACGTCTGAACACAGCCGTCCTCAAGAAGATCCCGGTCTGCAAGGCCCCGGGCATCATGGCCGCCACCCAGGTCGACACGATGTGCCCGAAGGCGTCGATCATCGGCTCGGGCTCGCTGACGGCCAGCGCCGGCACCCCCGGCCAGCCTGAGGTCACCGGCTGCCCGCTGCCGTTCAACGTCTACCACACCGGCTACAAGTCCGGCCTCGGCTTCTTCATCAAGGCCGCGCCGCCGCTCTGCACGATCCCCGTCAACCAGTGGGTCGAGGTCAATGCCAAGCAGTCCGGCTCGACGCTGATCCTCTCGTTCAGCCTGCGCTACGACAAGCTCGTCCGCGTCGCGGGCAGCGATGACGCCACCGGCATCTTCGCCGCTCCGATCAAGTCGACGCTGAACGTCAAGAAGATCACGCGCAAGATCGGCAAGAAGACCCAGGCACTTGGCGAGTCGATCGGCTGCAAGGTCAAGGGCAAGCGCCAGGTCTCGGCGACGTTCGTCACGATGAGCGGCGACACGCAGACGGTCAGCAAGACCGTCCCCTGCTGAGCCCAGCACAGCTCAAAGTCAGTTGACGTTCAAGGGGCGGGCCGCATCAGCGGCCCGCCCCGCGTCGTTTCTGGCACGCTTCTGCTGTCGATGATCCGCCGATCGCTCAGCACGGCCGCGTGCGCACTGACCGCCGTGGCCGTCGCCGGGTTGGCGGCACCGGCGCTGGCCGCCGCGCACGGTCTGGTCGGCAAGCAGGACCTGCCGATCCCGCGCTGGCTGTTCGCGTGGGGGGCGACGATCGTGCTCGGCGCCTCGTTCGCCGGGCTTGCGCTGCTGTGGTCGCGGCC
>CAZYMM010000077.1:2433-4257 GCA_964648515.1 uncultured Conexibacter sp. | reverse complement strand
CACAGCCTGATCCCGATCGCGTTCGCCTACCTGGTGGCCCACTACTTCTCGCTGCTGGCCTATCAGGGACAGGCGATCGCGTACCTCGCATCCGATCCGCTCGGGCGCGGCAGCGATCTGTTCGGCACCGCCGGATCGGCGATCGACTACACGTGGATCGGTGCGACCGGCATCTGGTACGTGCAGGTCGCGGCGCTGCTCGCCGGCCACATCGCCGGTCTCGTGCTCGCTCACGACCGGGCGCTGGCCCGGTTCGCGGACGCCAAGGTCGCGACGCGCTCGCAATACTGGATGCTCGCCGTGATGGTCACCTACACATGCCTCGGCCTGTGGCTGCTGTCGGCGGCGGCCTGATGGCCACCCCGATCGCGCACGCCGGACACTGGGCGTCGACGCTGCTCTACGCGGCGCCGATCCTGGTCGTGATCGCGGCGCTGATCATCCAGCGCCTGCGCGACCGGCGCTGAGCACGCGCAGGTCGTGGGCCAGGCCCTCGGGGGTCAGCTGATCGGTCGGCCAGGCGACCGCGGGGCGGCCCGCAGCGTCGAGGACGACGACCCGTGCCGAGTGATCGATCCCCTGCTCCTGCGGCTGGATCCCGAACGTGCGCCAGGCGCGCCTGAGCTCCGCGGGCGGCCCGAGCAGGAACCGCATCCGGCCCGTCAGCCCCTGTTTGAAGAGGAAGGCGCGCGCGGCCCGCGGCGTGTCGCGCGCCGGATCGACCGAGATCGCCAGCGCCGGTACGTCGTGCCCGAGATCGTCGAGGGCGCCCTTGACCTGCTGGGCGGTGACCGGACAGGTGTCCTGGCAGTGCGTGTAGAGGAACGTCACGATCACGGGCCGGCCGCGCAGCGCCCGGGTGTCGGCAAGGCGGCCGTCCTGGTCGCGCAGCTGCAGTGACACCGGCGGCACCCCGGTGGGGCTGCGCGCGCCCTGCAGCCCGGGGTCTGCGGCGACGCGGCTGGGGCGGGCGACGAGCACGGCGATCAGCGCGCCGGCGAGCACCAGCGTCGCTGCCGCCATCAGCGTCAGGAGGACGCGGGGGTGCACGGCTCAGCCGGCGTCGGCTGTCGGCTCGCCGGTGGGCGGCGCCTGCCCGGTATCGGCAGCGCTGCCCTGCTCGGGGCCCGCAGGCGGGTCGGGCTCCGAGCTCTCGCCGAACAGCTGTGCGGCGATCGCGTCGAGGCCTTTGATCCGCGGCCCGGACGCCTCACCGAACGAGGTCTGACGGCTCGCGTCGCGGGCGTTCTCACGGCGGCGCCGGCGGTCCTCGTCGCGGCGGCGCTCCTCGTCTTGTTTCTGCCGCCGGCGAGTCGACCGTGCCTCGCGATCGAGCAGGTCGCGGCGCGGCAGAATGACCTCGGCGGCACGCTCCGGCTCGAGCGAGGCGATCAGCTCAGCCGTCATCGCCAGGCCCAGCGCCTCGCCGATCTCGGCCGACGGCCGCGCGCTCTTGCGCTGGCGACGGGCGGTGTGGGCGGCTCGTGCAAGCTGCTTTGCCGCGTACTGCGACAACGGCCGGCGTGCACCCTTCTGGAAGCCGCGGACGTTGCCCGTGACCTCTTCGCGGACGTCGGCGGGCAGTGCCCGGTAGAGCTCCTTGAGCTCGCCGGTCTCGACATCGCCGCGGATCGCTGCGACATAGGAGCGCAGCTCCGGCCAGGGCAGCGGTTCGCGCCGCGGTTTCTCGACCAGCTTCTGCTTGACGATCGGGAGCGGCTTCTCCTCGGCGACGCCGATGATCTTCGGTCCGACCGAGGGTGTGCCGGCGGGCTGTGCGGGTTCGGCCGCGGCGGTCTGCGCTTCCGTCGCGACCGCCTCGGG
>CAZYMM010000077.1:0-2333 GCA_964648515.1 uncultured Conexibacter sp. | reverse complement strand
GGGCTGTCGGGAACGTCGATCACCGCCCGAGAGGATGCCCCATCACGGTGCGCCGTGTCGAACGGCGCAGAACGCTACGGCTCGACCAGCCCGCGACGGATCGCATAGCGGACAAGCTCGACCCGATCGCGCATGCCGAGCTTGCGCAGGATGTTGCCGCGATGCGACTCGACCGTCTTCTCCGAGAGGTGCAGGATTTCGCCGATCTGCCGGTTTGTGTGGGCTTCGGCGATCAGCTTCAGCACCTCCTGCTCACGCGGCGAGAGCGGTTCGACCGGGTGCGAGGCCTCGTCAGCGATCCAGCTGCGGACCAGCGCGCCCTGAGCGGCATTGGTCAGGAACGGCGTGCCATCCGCGACCTGTCGGATCGCATCGACGAGGAACTGGTCGGCCTCGCGCTTGAGCACGAAACCGCTCGCTCCGGCCTTCAGCGCCTCGAACAGATAGTGGTCGTCGTCGTGCATCGACAGCATCAGCACGAGCGTGTCGGGCAGGCTGCGCAGGATCTCGCGAGCCGCCAGCAGCCCGGTCAGCTTCGGCATCGAGACATCGAGCACGCAGAGGTCGGGCCGTTCGGCCAGCGCCAACTCGACAGCCTCCTGCCCGTCGGCGGCCTCGGCGACGACCTCCATCTCCGGCTGCTGGTCGAGCAGCAGACGCAACCCGCCGCGCACGATGCCGTGGTCGTCGGCGATCAGGATCCTCATGCCGCGCTCCGCTCGGTCTGGGCGTCCCCGCGAGCAGCCAGCCTCAGCGCGACGACCGTCCCCTGACCGTCACGCGCCGGTGCAACGGTCACGCGCCCGCCGGCCAGGCGTGCGCGCTCGCGCATGCCGACGATGCCGAGGCCCTCCCGGCGTGTCGGCTCGAGGCCGGCACCGTCATCGCGGACCGTTACCACGACGCGGTCGAGATCATCGACCTCGGCGGCGATCGCGACGCTGGTCGCGTTGGCGTGGCGGATCACGTTCGACAGTGCCTCCTGGACGACGCGGTAGACGACGATCTGCTCGTGCTCGCCGAGGCTCGCCAGTGCGGCCGACGCGTCCGCAGAGACCGTCAGCGTCGCCTTCAGTCCGCTCGTCGCGGCCAGCCGCTCGGCCTGGGTCTGCAGCGCTACGCGCAGCCCGTGGTCGTCGAGCGCCGACGGGCGCAGCTCGCGGGCCAGGTGCAGGAGCTCGTCCATCGCCCGGCCGGTCAACCCCTTGATCGTCTGCAGCTCGTCCCGCAGGCCCGGGTCCGCGCGGTGCGAGCTTGCCTCGAGCCGCAGCAGGATCCCGGTCAGTGCCTGGTTGCACTCGTCGTGAAGGTCGCGGGCCAGCCGCGAGCGCTCCTGCTCCTGGGCGGCCAGCACCGCCGAACCGGTGCGGGCGCGCTCGGCCTCGACGCGCTCGAGCATGCGGTTGAACGCATGGCAGAGCCGGGCGACGTCGGAGGCGTCCGCGGTCGTCACGTCGGCGCGCAGGCCCGGGCGTGAGAGGTCGACATCCTCCATCAGGTCGATCAGCCGCTCGAGGCTGCGAAAGCGGCGCCGCAGCACGACGCCGTTGACGAGCACCGCGGCGAAGACGCCGACCACGATCACCGCGGCCTGGGGCAGATCGGAGCTGTGCGCCGGGGACGTCACCCGCCCGATCGCGATGCCGGCCAGCGCGGTGGCCAGGATCAACGCCGCGTTGATCCCGAGGATCTGGGTTACGAGTGACTGCTGGCGCATCCGGTGATCTTGAACCGGTATCGGCAGAGGAGCCGACGATCACCACCAATCATGCAGCAGATACCGGTCGGGCCGGTGCCGGCGGCCGCTAGATTGCGAGTGGCGATGATCAAGTCGGGAGCCGAGTTCATCCAGCGGGTCAGGAGCGAGATCGAGGAGATCGACCCGTCGGCCGTCTCCGAGCTGCTCGGCGCGCCGGATGTTGTGGTCGTCGACGTGCGTGAGGCCGACGAGTGGGAGGCCGGACACATACCGGGAGCCCACTTTGTGACCCGCGGCCACCTCGAGTCGCGAATCGAGGCCGCCGCCCCCGACCGTTCACAGCATGTGATCCTCTACTGCGCGTCGGGCAACCGCTCGGCGCTGGCGGCGAAGACGCTGACCGAGGACCTCGGCTACGAGCGGGCCTCGTCGATGACCGGGGGCTACACGCTCTGGAAGGATCGCGGCTACGGCGTGGAGCTCCCGCGCGCGTTCAGCGCCGAGCAGAAGCAGCGCTACAGCCGTCACTTCCTGCTGCCCGAGATCGGCACTGGCGGACAGGAGCGGCTGCTCGACGCCAAGGTGCTGCTGCTCGGCGCCGGCGGGCTCGGGTCGCCGACCGCGCTCTATCTCG
>CAZYMM010000076.1:0-10270 GCA_964648515.1 uncultured Conexibacter sp. | reverse complement strand
CAGGGCGGCTCGGTCGGCCCGCCCGGCGGAGGCTGGACGGCCCCGAGCGCCCCCGCCACCCCACCGCCCCCACCGGCCGCACCCGATGTCCCGTCGGCGCTCGACTCCAGTCTCGGCAGTCCGATCGCGGAGCCGCCACCGCACGATCAGCCCCCGCCCGCGCCGTAGAACGGCGCGGGCCGCGGCCCGGAGACACTCGGCGGCCTGCGTCAGGTCCCGGCGGGCTCGTCGAGCGTGAGCTGCCGGTAGGCGACCGACGCGAACGAGCGGCGGTGGAGCGGCGTGATTCCGTGCTCGGCGATCGCCGCCCGGTGGTCGGGCGTCGAATAGCCGACGTGCCTGTCGAAGCCCCACTGCGGATAGTCACGCGCCAGCCTGTGCATCATCCGGTCGCGACTGACCTTCGCGACGATCGACGCCGCCGCGATTGCGGCACTGGTGCTGTCGCCACGGAGCAGCGCCCGCGTCTCGCAGCCTGCCACCTCACCGACGGCGAAGCCGTCGCTGAGGCAGATCGCGCCGGGCACCGCAACCTCCGTCAGCGCATCGTGGAGGGCGGTGAGGTTCGTTCGGTGCAGGCCGACGCGGTCGATCGTCGCCGCGGGGCGCACGATCACGGTGACCCGCGCGGCGACGGCGAGCACCGCGTCGTAGAGCCGCTCGCGGCTCGCCTCGTCATGGCGCTTGGAGTCGTCGAGCAGGCCCAGGGCACGCACCTCGCGCGGACCGATCAGCTCGAGATCGAGCAGCACCCCGGCGGCCACCAGCGGGCCGGCCAGACAGCCCCTCCCCGCCTCGTCGGCCCCGGCCACGAACCGCGCGCCGAGCGTGCGGTCATGACCGATCAGCCGTCGCCCGGGGCGTTCGCGACGGCGCCGCGGCGCAGCGGCCGTCAATGTGACCACCGGCGTTGCGGTTGTGGGCGCTCAGACGCCGCCGATGCGATCCGGCGGCCAGTAGGTCGCGAACGCCGGGCCGATGATCCACGCCTTCGGCACCGGGCCCCAGAATCGGCTGTCGTCGGACTGGCCACGGTTGTCGCCCATCATGAACCAGTGGCCGGGCGGAATCGTGATCGGCCGCGTCAGATTGCAGCCGCTGCCGCCGTCGCAGGGGCGGGTGAAGTCGTCCTTCTCGCGCTTGCCGTTGCGGATCACGTGACCGTCGCGGATGAAGATCGTGTCGCCCGGACCGGCGACGACCCGCTTGATGAAGTACTCGGACTGCGGCCTGTCGACCGGCCGGTCACAGGCCTGGTCCGGTGCCTTGTTGGGATCACCACACTGCTCGGTGCCCTCCTGGTTGCCGGCGCCGACCGGCGGATGGAAGACCGCTACCTGGCCGACCTTCGGCGACCCGAACTGCATCGCGAGCCGGTTGACGAGCACCCGCTGCCCGACCTCGAGCGTCGGCACCATCGACTCGCTCGGGATCTTGTAGGGCTTGACGATGAAGGCCTGGATCAGCAGCGCCATGCCGAGCGCGACGCCGACGATCACGACCAGCTCGATCAGGCCGGCGATCCCGGTGCGCCGCTCCTTCTTCTGCTTCTTCTTGCGGCCCTCGGGCTGGCCGGCGGCGCTCACGCCGGTGCGTCTTCGCCGGACTCGGCTTCAGTGTCCTCGTCGGCAGGAGCGGCAGCGGCGGCCCCGGTGTCGCCACCGGCCTGTGTGCCGTCCGCAGTCGCGGCCGGAGCGTCGCCGGCCGGCTGCTCGACCTCGCCGACGACCTGGTCCTGCGTCTCGCCCTCGGCGTCGACGGCTCCCTGCCCGGCCGCAGCCTCGGCCTCGAGCTGCGCGGACGGATCGTGCAGCAGGCCCGGCTCGACGATCTCCTCGGGACCGGTGTAGCGCTTCTCGCGCACGCGGGACGCCTTGCCGACGCGCTCCTCGAGGTAGTAGAGCTTGGCCCGCCGGACGTCGCCGCGGGCGGCGACCTCGATCTTCTCGATCTTCGGCGAGTGCAGCGGGAAGGTGCGCCCGACACCGACACCGAACGACTGCTTGCGAACCGTGAACGTCTCGCGCACGCCGTGGCCCTGGCGCTTGATCACGACGCCCTCGAAGACCTGGGTGCGGCGACGGGTGCCCTCGACGACCTGGAAGTGGACGCGGACGCGGTCGCCCGGCTGGAACCTGGGGACGCGGCGCAGCTGCGCGCGCTCAAGCGAATCGATGACGGTGCTCATGGGGCGATCGGATCGTTGGAAGGATGGGCGACGGCGCGCGGCACCCCATGCGGGGGTGCGCGAGCGGGCGCCATGGTAGCGGGTCGCCGTCAGGAGCTCCGGAACGGATCCGGCCCTGCGACGGGCCGGGAGCGGGTCGAATCACGCTGCGGATCGGGAGGCCTCGCACTAGGCCCGGCCACGCCCCGCTCACGGCTGCGCGCCCGGCGCCAGTTGCCGATCTCGGCATGGTTGCCCGACAGCAGCACATCGGGCACGCGCCAGCCGCGGTACTCGGCCGGACGCGTGTAGTGCGGGTATTCGGGGTCACCTCCGAGCGCCGCGCTGAACGACTCCTCGATAGCCGAATCCTCGTGGCCGAGGGCACCCGGGAGCTTGCGCATCACGGCATCCATCACGACCATCGCCGCGAGCTCGCCGCCGGCGAGGACGAAGCGCCCGACGGAGACCGCGTCGGTCGCGAAGTGCTGGACGATCCGCTCGTCGAAGCCCTCGTAACGGCCGCACAGCAGCGTCACGCCCTCGCGTTCGGCGGCCAGTTCGTCGACGAGGCGGTCGTCGAGCAGCCGGCCACCAGGCGTCAGCGCGATCACCCGCCGACGCAGCCGCAGATCGCGCGGGTCACAGCCGTAGATCGAGCGCAGCGCGTGGTCCATCACGTCCACGCGCAGCACCATCCCGGCGCCGCCTCCGTACGGCGTGTCGTCGACCTGGCCGCCGCTGAGCGGCGTCGTCGCGCGCAGGTCGAAGGTCCGCACCGCGTGACCATGTGAGATCGCGTTGCGGACGTGGCGCTGGGTCATGAACCAGTCGAACCACTGCGGGAACAGCGTGACGACGTCGAGCTCCATCAGCCGGCCTCCCCCAGGAACGCCAGGTCGACGTCAATCGATCGTCCCGCAACATCGACTTCGCGCACCGCGTCACCGATCAGCGGCACCAAGAGCGGCGCGCCGCCCGGCCGCTGCACCTCGAGCAGCTCACAGGAGGGATAGGCGAGCAGCCGCACCACCGTCCCGACCTCGGCACCGCGGTCGTGGACGCGGCAGCCGGCGAGATCCTCGGCCAGCCACTCATCTTCACCGAGCGCGGGCGATTCTCCGCGCGGCACCGTGAGATCCGTACCGCGCAGGGCCAGCGCCTGCTCGCGGCTGACCACCCCCTCAAGTCGCAGCACCGGCCGCTCGGCCGTCCCGCCGAGCTGCTCGACGCGGTACGCGACGCCGCCGACCAGCAGCTCGCCGGCCGCGCTCAGCAGCCGCGACCGCGGGCGCGTAACGTGAAAGCCGCCACCGAGCCCGTGCGGGCGCCCGACCCTGCCGACCGTCAGAAGCTCCGGCTCAACGGCCACGAACCACGATCGCGACGGTCAGTCGACGATGTCGACGAGGACGCGACGGCGGCGATGCACGGCCGACGCCTTGATCACTGTCCGCAGCGCGTTGGCGGTCCGCCCGCGCCGGCCGATCACGCGGCCGTAGTCGCCGGCGGCCACGGCCAGCTCCAGTACCACCGTGCCGTCGTCCTCCTCGAAGCGCTCGACCTTGACCGCGCCGGGATCGTCGACGAGCTCGCGGGCCAGGTACTCGAGCAGCTCCTGCATCGCCGCTGCCGCTCAGGCGGGGACGTCGATGCCCTGCGTGCGCAGGAGCTTCTTGACCTGGGGCGTCGCCTGCGCGCCCTGATCGAGCCACGAGCGCACGCGCGCCTCGTCGACGACGATCGTCGAGGGCTCGGTCTGCGGGTTGTACTGACCGACGATCTCGATGTTGCGGCCGTCGCGCGGCGAGCGCTGGTCGGCGACGACGATCCGCCAGATCGGGTTCTTCTTGCCGCCCACGCGCGTGAGCCTCAGTCGTACGGACATCGGCGGGCAGGTTAGCGTGCCTGGCGCATCAGGGCCGAAATGTCGGGCATGCCCCGGCCCGAGCCGATCTGCTTCATCATCTTCTGCATCTGGGCGAACTGCTTGAGCAGCTGATTGACCTGCTGCACGCTGGTGCCCGAGCCCTTCGCGATCCGCAGCCGGCGCGAGCCCTTGATCAGCTGGGGGCGGCTCCGCTCGGCGGGCGTCATCGAGAGGATGATCGCCTGGACACGGTCGAGGTCGCGCTCGTCGACCTTGACGTTCTTGAGCTGCTGACCGATCCCGGGCATCATCCCCAGCAGCGAGGTCAGCGGCCCCATCCGCCGCAGCTGCTTGAGCTGGGCGAGGAAGTCGTCGAGCGTGAACTGGTTCTTGCGCAGCTTCTTCTCAAGCTCGCGCGCCTCCTGTTCGTCGAACTGCTGCTCTGCCTTCTCGATCAGGCTCAGCACGTCGCCCATGCCGAGGATCCGCTGGGCCATGCGATCGGGATGGAACGGCTCGAACTGCCCGAGCTTCTCGCCGATCGACGCGAACAGCACCGGCTTGCCGGTCACCGCCCTGACCGACAGCGCGGCGCCGCCGCGGGCGTCGCCGTCGAGCTTGGAGAGGATCACGCCGTCGAAGTCCACGGCCTGTGCGAACTCGTCGGCCACGTTGACCGCGTCCTGGCCGGTCATCGCGTCGACGACGAGCAGGATCTGGGTCGGGCGGATCGCGCCGCGGATCTCGCGCAGCTCGTCCATCAGCTTCTCGTCGACGTGCAGGCGGCCGGAGGTGTCGACGATCAGCACGTCCTTGCCGTCATCCTTGGCCCGCTCGAGCGCCCAGCGGGCGATCTGCACCGGGTCGCGGTCGGTGCCCTGCTCGTAGACGGTCGCACCGGCCTGACCGCCGACCGTGACGAGCTGGTCGACGGCCGCTGGCCGGTAGACGTCGCAGGCCGCGACCGCGACGGCACTGCCGTGCTGCTCGTGCAGGTACTTGGCGAGCTTGGCGGTCGCCGTCGTCTTGCCCGATCCCTGCAGCCCGGCCATCAGGATCACGGTCGGCGGCCGCGGCGCGAAGACGACCTGCGCCGACGCGCCGCCCATCAGCGCCGCCAGCTCCTCGCGCACGATCTTGATGACCTGCTGTCCGGGGTTGAGCTGCCCGAGCACATCGGCGCCGAGACAGCGCTCGCGGACCGTCTCGGTGAACGACTTGACGACCTTGAAGTTGACGTCGGCCTCGAGCAGCGCGAGGCGGATCTCGCGCATCGCCCGGGCGATGTCGTCCTCGGTCAGCGTGCCGTGGCCGCGGACCTCCGCCAGCGTCTCCTGCAGCCGTTCACCGAGCGTGTCGAACACCGGCCGCAGTCTAGGTCGTCGGATCCCGGCGACCGCGGCGCGGACCGCCGGGGACCGGCCGTCGAAACGGCGCACGCGTCGCGCGGCGACCGTAGACTGCCGCCATGCTCAGGGGTTCGCGTTGCATCGTCCTCACGGCCGCCGCCTGCGCGGCGCTGCTGCCGGCGGCCTCCGCCGGCGCCGCCCAGACCGCGGTGTTCACCCCGGGCGCGCAGATGATCGCCCAGCCGCCGGGCCAGCCCTGGACGCTGAAGGTGCTGCTCGACGCCCAACTGGGCGCCGACCCGGGCACCACGGCCTCGCCGGTGCGCCACATGCGGATCTCGTTCCCGGCCGGCGCCGGCGTCAACCTCGGCGCGTTCCGGACCTGCAGTCAGTCCGAGGTGACGGCGGCGCGCTGTCCGGCGAGCGCGCAGATCGGGTCCGGCAGCTCGTCGGCCGATCTCGCCGGCAGCCCGATCGACGCCACCGTGCGCGTCTACAACGGCCCTCGCACCGGCGGCCGGCAGACCGCCTGGATCCGCGTCGTCGCGCTGACGACGATCGTCTTCGTCTTCAAGGCCACGATCACCAAGACCAGCGGTCGCTACGGCTACGTGATGGACCTCGACATCCCGCCGATCCTCACCGACATGCAGCCCGGCGGCGTCCCGATCACGCGACTGACGACGACGCTCGGCGGCTACGGGCGCAGCCACGGCCGCCGCGTTCCGCTCGTGACCGCGCCGACCCGCTGCTCGGGCGGCTGGCAGTTCCAGGCCGCGTTCACCTACGCGGACGGCTCGAAGGTCACCCGCAGCTCACAGATCTCCTGCACGCTGATGGCGACGCCGGTCGCCTGAGAGGCCGTCTCAGGCGGACGGGTCCGTGGGCGGCGACGGCGGCGTGGGCGGGTCGAGCGGCCGGCGGCTGCGCGCGTCGGGGTCCGGCGCCAGCCCGAGACCCTCGCCGATGCGGCCGAGCGCCTGCGAGAACTCCGACGGGATGATCCACAGCTTGTTGGCCTCGCCACGGGCGATCTGCGGCAGCATCTGCAGGTACTGGTAGCTGAGCAGCTTCTGGTCGGGGTCGCCGTCGTGGATCGCGCGGAAGACGGTGTCGATCGCCTTCGCCTCGCCCTCGGCGCGCAGGATCTGCGCCTGCTTGGCGCCCTCGGCCTTGAGCACCGCCGACTGCTTCTCGCCCTCGGCGGTCAGGATCTGCGACTGCTTGAGGCCCTCGGCGTTGAGGATCGCGGCGCGCCGGTCGCGCTCGGCGCGCATCTGCTTCTCCATCGCCTCCTGGATCGTGGCGGGCGGATCGACCGACTTCAGCTCGACGCGGTTGATCCGGATCCCCCACTTGCCGGTCGCCTCGTCGAGCACGGTCCGCAGCTGCGAGTTGATCTGGTCGCGGCTGGTCAGCGTGTCCTCGAGCGTGAGGCCGCCGATCACGTTGCGCAGCGTCGTCACGGTCAGCTGCTCGATCGCCTGCAGCGGGTTGGCGACCTCGTAGCTGGCCGACATCGGATCGGTGATCGTGAAGTAGAGGACGGTGTCGATGTTGACCGTGACGTTGTCCTCGGTGATGACCCCTGACGGCGGGAAGCTGACGACCTGCTCACGCAGGTCGATCAGCGGCCGCACGTTGTCGATGAACGGCACGACGATGTTGAGTCCCGGCGCCAGCGTGCGGTGGTAGCGGCCGAGCCGCTCGACGACGCCGGCACGCGCCTGCGGGATGATGCGGACCGTCTTGATGAAGACGGCCAGCGCCAGCACGAGCAGAACGATGATGACGATGACGGCTGCGTCCACGGTTTCCTACCTCTCGGTTGCTGCGGTACGGTGACGGACAACCCTACTGCGGCTCGACGATCGCGGTCACGCCGCGGATCTCGACGATCCGCACCCGCGCGCCCTCGGGCAGCGCGCCGACACCGTCGGCCGCCCGCGCCGTCCAGACCTCACCCTCGTCGAGCTTGACCTTGCCCTGGTCGCCGTGGTTGTCGATCTCCTCGACGACCGACGCACCGCGGCCGACGAGTGCGTCGGTGCCGGTCATCACCGTCGGCGGGTGGCGCAGGTTCTTGTGGGCCAGCGGGCGCATCAGCATGAACGCCCCGAGCGTGACGATCGCGAACGCGATCCAGGGCAGTACCCAGGCGCTCGTGATCAGCGAGACGACGAGCCCGGCGAGCGCACCGACACCGAACGGGGCGATGAAGAACGTCGTCACGGCGAGCTCGACGAAGGTCGCGATCACCGCACCGATCAGCCAGTAGACCCAGGGATCCATAGACGCTGGATCCTAACCGGCCGGCGGGCCGGACAGCAGCGCCCGCGCGAAGTCCTGCGCGTCGAACGGCCGCAGATCCTCGAGCGACTCGCCGATCCCGATCAGCTTGACCGGGATGCCGAGCTCGCGCGCGATCGCAAGCGCGATCCCGCCCTTGGCAGTGCCGTCGAGCTTCGTCAGCACGATCCCGTCGACCGGCACCGTCTCGGAGAACAGCTTCGCCTGACGAAGGCCGTTCTGGCCGGTCGTGGCATCGATCGTCAGCAGCGTCTCGTGCGGCGCACCGTCGAGCTGCTTGCCGATCACGCGGCGGACCTTCGCCAGCTCGGCCATCAGCTGCTCGGAGTTGTGCAGGCGGCCGGCGGTGTCGATGATCACAACGTCGGCACCGTGCTCACGGCCGTGGCGGACGGCGTCGAAGGCGACGGCGCCGGGGTCCGCGCCGGCGGCGCCGGTGACGATCTCACAGCCGGCACGCTGCGCCCAGCCCTCAAGCTGCTCGGTCGCGGCGGCACGAAACGTGTCAGCGGCACCAAGCACGACGCGGTGGCCGAGCTCGCGCTGCAGGTGCCAGGCGAGCTTGCCGATCGTCGTCGTCTTGCCGGTGCCGTTCACGCCGACCGCCATCAGCACGGTCGGCTTGTGGCGCAGGTCGATCGTCTCGGTCCCGGTCCGCGCCGCATCGGCCAGCAGCTCGATCAGGCGCTCCTGAACCTGCGCGCCGTCGAGGCTCTCGGCGCGGGCGGCATCCTCGAGCGCGCCGACGACGCCGGCCGTCGTCGGCACGCCGACGTCGGCCATGATCAGCGCCTCCTCGAGCCGCTCCCAGGTCGCGTCGTCGAGCGTCTCGAAGAAGGTCGCCTGCAGCTCGGAGCCGAGCGCCTCGCGGGTCTTGGCGAGGTTTTCGCGCAGCCGCGCGAAGAGGCCCTTGCGGCGCTCGGGCGCCGGCGCCGCGCCAGAGCCATCAGCGGCGGCGGCGTCGGTCAGGAACAGCTCTGCCCAGTCGCGTGCCATCGGGCGAACTTAGCGGGCGCCTCGATTCTGCCGGAGCGAGAGCCTCAGCGCCCGCTGCGCAGCGCCCGTTCGACACGGCCGGCGCAGTCCACGGGCCGGCCCATCTGCGGATCGCTCAGCCGGCACGACGCGAGCTCGGCCTCGACCGCCGCGCCGCGGAACGAGAGCGCGACCGCGGGCGCCTGGGGCCCGGTCAGCTCACGGCCGGACGCGGACCGGAAGCGGACCTCGCAGCGCCACGGCTCGACCGTGCGGTTGTCGCAGAGGACGCGGCTGATCTGCACATCGCCGCCATGCCAGCGCACAGCGACCAGCAGCGCCGAAGCGGCCCGCGCGGCCTCACCGCCGCGCCTCAGCACCTCGGCGGAGTCGACGCGGCCAGACCCGCGCGCCAGCAGCGATCCGCGCAGCAGCGTGCCGGCGAGCACTCCGCAGATGACGCAGACGACGGCCAGCGCAGACAGCCTCACAGCCACGTGATCGGCCGTGCCGCGGCGCAGCTTCAGCTCAGGCGGCCAGTGGTGGCCTGTCAGCTCATGGCGTGCCGACACTCAGACGTTCTTCGATGGCCGTGTCGCTCATCCTGCGCGAAACGACCTGCGAGACGCCGTCGCCGCCCATCGAGACGCCGTAGAGCGTGTCGGCGGCCTCCATCGTGCGCTTCTGGTGGGTGACGATGATGAACTGCGCCCGCCCGGCATGGGCGGCGAGCAGATCGAGATAGCGGGTGATGTTGCGATCGTCGAGCGCCGCCTCGACCTCGTCGAGGATGTAGAACGGGCACGGGCGGGCGAGGAAGACGCTGAACAGGAACGCGATCGCCGTCATCGTCTTCTCGCCGCCGGAGAGCAGCGACAGCCGCTTCATCTGCTTGCCGGCCGGGGTGATCTCGATCTCGACGCCGACCAGCTCGTCGGGGTCGATCCCCGGCGAGCTCAGCTCCTCCTCGGACTCCGCCGCGGCCTCGGCATCCTCGGCCGCAGGCTCGCCGGCCGTCGTCAGCGGCGCCGTCGCCGCCTGCTCGTGCACGAGCGTCAGCCGGCCGCGTCCGCCCGGGAACAGCGTCTCCGCCAGCTGCTCGAAGTTGCGTGCCGCGGCGGTGAAGGTCTCGGTGAAGGTCTCGCGGATCTGGCGGTCGGTGTCGCGGATCAGCGTGGCGAGCTCGCGCAGCGCGGTCTCGAGGTCCTCGCGCCGGTGCTCGAGCTCCTCGACGTGGGCCAGCGCCTCGGCGTACTCCTCTTCGGCGAGCGGGTTGACCGGGCCGATCTGCGCCCGGCGCCGCTCGAGCCGCTCGAGTCGCGTCCTCAGCGCATCGGCCTCACCGGGGTCGAGCGGCTCGCTGCGCGGCTCGGCTGCCAGCCCGAGCCCGCCGGCCAGCTCGGTCAGCTCGGACGCCGCCTCGCGTTCGCCGTCGCGGGCCTGCTGGAGGGCGACCGCCGTCGCCGTCACGGTCTCGGCGCAGGCCGCGATCCGCTGCTGCACCGCGGCCTCCTGCGCCGCGCACTCGCGCAGCTCCGAGGCGATGCTGTCGCCCGCCGCACGGTCGGCTTCGAGCTCTCCGCGCAGCCGGTCCGAGTG
>CAZYMM010000075.1:0-10300 GCA_964648515.1 uncultured Conexibacter sp. | reverse complement strand
CCCGAGTGCGCCGGCACCCGGAATCAGCTCGCGCGGCGCGATCGCAACCCGAACGGAGCCCCGCGCGACCGCGATGCTGACGCGCTCGCGCGCCCAGCCCGGCAGCGCCGACCGCGCCGCGCGGACCGGGTCCCCACCCTGCAGCAGCGCCATCGCACCGGCCTGTGCCGCCGCAGCGGCGGCCTCGTGTGCCGCCCGCCAGGAAAGTGCCTGCGCAGCGGCGCCCACGATCACGAGCAGCAGCACCAGCACGCCGAGCAGCTCGATGCTCGACTGGCCGCGCTCAGCGCTCACCGCTGCGGCTCCATCCGCGCCGCGACACGGAGCGCACCGAGCCGCACCCCCAGCACCGGCGACAGCGGAACCGTCACACGGACGCCTCCGTCGCGGCGCATGACGACGACACGGGTCTTGGACCGCAGTCGCTGCGGCAGCGCCCGTCGCGCGGCGGCGAGCGGGTCTGCACCGATCGCCTGTGCACGCGCCGCAGCACCGGCGGCGGCGCCCGTGAGCCAACGGGCCTGCGCGATCCGCAGGCCCTGCCACAGCGCCGCGACGACCAGCACCAGCACGACCACGGCGCCGATCAGCTCAATGCTCGCCTGCCCGCGCTGTGACCGGATCGCACCGAAGAAGCCCACGGGCTCACGATGCCGCCGAAATCGTGCCGGGTCAGCACGCGGTTGTCACGATCGCGCACGCGATCTGTGCCGAGACTGTGACGACAGCCCGGCGCTCAGCGCAACGTGCGGACGCGCTCGTAGACGAGCCAGAACATCCACGCCGCGATCAGCAGCCCGGCGATGACGACGACGGTGCCCGCAGTCGTCCGCCCCAACCAGGGGCGCCCGGCCAGCATCACGACGACCAGTGCGGTCGCCCCGTAGAGCAGCCCACGGTGCAGGTCGCCGAGCAGCAGCAGGTCGTGGCGACGAGAGCGGTAGTAGACGGCGGCAGCGAACGCGATCACACCCAGGAGCAGCGCTCCGAACGTATCGCCGATCGCGGCCGCCGTGTTACCGCCACCGGGCACGAACGCGACCGCCGCCGCCAGCAGCAGCACGATCACGGTGTTGCGGACAGCGATCACCGACATCTGCCGGCGAGCCTAGACGATGCCCGCCAGGACCGGCGGGTCGTCGGCCGCGACCGGCTCGACTGGGGCGCCGGACGCCCGCTCCGCGGTCTGCTCGCTTCCGGACGCCGGCTCCGGCGCGAACCTGTAGCCGACGCCGAAGTGCGTGTGGATGTAGCGCCATGCCGGCGAGACCCGCGCCAGCTTCTTGCGCAGCCGGCGCACGAACACGTCGACCGACCGGTCACCGTGAGCCATCGTGTAGCCCCAGACCCGCCGGTAGATCTCCTCGCGTTCGAGCACCCGGCCGGCTGACGCCACGAGCAGTGAGAGCAGCTCGTACTCGCGCCGCGTCAGCTCTGCGGCCCGGCCCGCCGCGAAGGCCTCGAAACGATCGGCTCGAATCTCGAGCTCGCCGGCGACGAGCTGCTGCTCGCCGGCGGGCTGCACGCCAGGCCGGCCGCGCCGGGTCGCAACCTCGATCCGCGCGATCAGCTCCTCGGGATGACACGGCTTGGTCAGCCAGTCGTCGACGCCGAGCCGCAGCGCGCGAACCCGCTGGGCGACGGTCGACGGTCCCGTGCAGACGATCACCGCAAGCTCCGGGAGCTCGTTGCAGATGCGTGTCAGATAGTCCTCCGCCGCAACGCCCAGAAGCCGCGGGTCGACGACGAGCGCTGACAGCCGCATGGCCGCCAGCTCCATCACGGGCAGCGGGCCGGCGACCACGCGATGCGAGCCCCCGAGGCGCTCGAGTCGCTTGCCCAGCACCTGGATGAAGCCCGAGTCGTCGTCGATGATGGCGATCCGCATCGGCGAGCGCTGAGACTGGTCGGGCGTCATCGCTGTGCGGCAGTGTAGGGTCGCGTGACGCCAGCAGCGGCGGTCGACAGGCTGTTCTGTGCGCGGTCGCTCACTCTGTCTCCACCCCGGCGGGCCGTGCCTGTTCGTAGTGGCCACGATCAGAGAACTCGCGGAACAACCCGGAGACCACGAAAGCCGTCTGCTCGCCGATGTCGACGGCATTGTCGCCGATCCGCTCAAGCGCCCGCGCGACCATCACCATGTGGGTCGCCCATTCGCGCGTATCCGGGTCGTCGCCGGCTGCGATCGCCTGCGCGAACACCTCTCGGTTGAGCCGGTTCAGCTCGTTGTCACGGAGAACCAGGTCCCAGGCCATGTCGACATCGCGATTTCGGAAAGCCGTCTTGGCTTGGGTGATCTCCCAGCGCGTGCAGCTACCCATGTTGAGCAGGTTGGTCACGATCTCCTCACGTCGCGGCGGCTCGTGCCCGGTCAGCGGAATCGTCTTGGCGATGTTCACGCACTGGTCTCCCATCCGCTCGATGTTCTTCATGATGTGCAGCAACGCCGCGACGACGCGTAAGTCACCTGCGACCGGCGCCTGCAGCGCCATCAGGGTCAACAGCGACTGGTGAACCTCCAGATAGCGACCGTCGACAACGTCGTCCGAGGCAAGGACGATTGCAGCCAGCTGCACATCCTGGTGGCGGATGGCCTCCATCGTGCGATCGAGCTGGTCGAGGACGAGGTCGAGGCCGCCGAGCGCCTGCTCCTCGATTCGCAGGAGCTCATCGGCGAAGTGACGCCGGGGAGGATCGTCGCGAGCCATCTCGATCAGCCGAACTTGCCTGTGATGTATTGCTCCGTGCGGTCGTCACCCGGCCGCGTGAAGATCTGATCGGTCGCACCGTGTTCGACGAGTTCGCCGAGCAGGAAGAACGCTGTGGTGTCGGCAACGCGCGCGGCCTGCTGCATGTTGTGAGTAACGATCACGATCGTGTACTGGTGCTTCAGTTCGTGGATCAGCTCCTCAACCCTCAGCGTGGCGATCGGGTCGAGCGCTGAACACGGCTCGTCCATCAGGATCACCTCGGGCTCCGTAGCGATCGTGCGGGCGATACAGAGTCGCTGCTGCTGCCCGCCGGACAGACCGATCCCGGGCGCAGAAAGGCGGTCCTTCACCTCTTCCCAGAGACCTGCCCCACGCAACGAACGCTCCACACGCTCGCCGATGTCGACGCCCTTGGCACCGCTCAGCCTGAGTCCGGCCGCGACGTTGTCGTAGACCGACATCGTTGGAAACGGGTTGGGCTTCTGGAAGACCATGCCGACTGCACGCCGGACGGCGACAACGTCGACGCCCCTGCCATAGATGTCGACATCGTCGAGCCTGACGGTGCCCGTGCAGTATGCGCCGGGGATCTCCTCGTGCATCCGGTTCAGGCAGCGCAGGACCGTCGACTTGCCGCAGCCCGATGGTCCGATCATCGCTGTCACCTCGTTAGGGGCGTAGTCGATCGATACACCCTTGACGGCTCTGTGATCGCCGTAGAAGACATCGAGATCGCGGACCGTCATACCGCGCCCGATCTCGGCAGTCGCAGCACTGGGTGCCGAACCAGGCGCCGTCTGAGGCTGGGGCGCGCCGGCGTTTTCGACGCCTTGCGTCGTGGGCTCCTGCGTCATGAGGTGGGTTGATTCTGGGTTCACGTTGTGATCCTGCTCCTGGACTGTGCGATGCGCCCGGCGAGCGAGATCAGCAGGATCAGCGCCACCAGCGCCAGCGCGGCCCCCCAAGCTCGCTGGACGATCTGATCGTTGGGGGCCGTGATGTCGTTGAAGATCTGGATCGGCATCGAGTTCATCTGGTTACCGAGGTCCCAGGACATGCCGCGCAGCGAGAACGCGGTGAACAGCAGCGGCGCCGTCTCGCCTGCTGCACGGGCGACGGCGAGCAGAGCGCCGGTCATCAGCGCCGGCAGCGCGGTCGGCAGCACGATGCGCAGCATCACTCGCCAGCGCGGAGCGCCGAGCGCGAGCGCTGACTCCCGGAGCGTCGGTGGCACGAGCACCAACGCTACCTCGGAGGACCGCGTCACAACCGGGAGCATCAGCAGCGCAAGCGCAACCGAGCCTTTCCAGCCCGCGAACCCGCCGCCGATGCCGGTGAGAGTCAGCGTGATGTAGACGAACAGGCCGAAGACGATCGACGGCACCCCGGTCATCACGTCGACGAAGTAGCGAACGAGGCGAGCGAACCGAGATCCCCCGCCGTACTCGACGAGGTAGAGAGCAACCGCGATGCCGAGCGGAATCGCGATCAGCGAGGCCACCGCGACGATCAACAGCGTGCCGACGAGCGCGCTGCGCACCCCACCGATCGAGCAGCTCGACTGCCCCGGAAAGCAGGTGCGGCCGGTCGGATCGGTGGTGAAGAACTCCCACGACCACGCACCCAGGCCCTTCGACAACAGGTAGTAGACGATCAGAAACAGCGGCACGAGCGCAATCAACGTCGACAGAGACAGAAGCGATCTGGCGAACCGGTCGGTGAGCCGCCGGCGCCTGCTGGTCGGTGCAAGCTGGAGCGTCATGCTGCCGACCCTTTGGCCTTCATCGCCAAACGCTGCTGTCGGGTCTCCGACCGGTCGACGAACCAGCGGGCACCTCCGTTGACGAACAGCGTGATGACGAACAACAGCAGTCCGGCCCCGATCAGCGCCGCACGATGCAGCGGGTCGGATGCTGCCTCGCCGAACTCGTTAGCGACGACGGCGGCGAGCGTGTAGCCCTGACCGAAGATGTCTTTCGGCATGTTCGGCGAATTGCCGACCACGAGCGTCACCGCGATCGTCTCGCCGATCGCCCGTCCCATGCCGAGCATGGCCGCACCGACGATGCCGCTGCGTGAATACGGCAGGACCGCCATCCGAATCATCTCCCAGCGCGTCGCACCGAGCGCGAGCGCTGACTCCTTGTGCTCAGACGGGACCGTCGCGATGACCTCGCGGCTGATCGCGCTGACGATCGGCAGGATCATGATCGCAAGCACGAGACCGCCGATGAACAAGTTCGGCCCGGCCGGTGTTCCACCGACGAACGGCAGAAACGAGAACGTATCGGCCAGCCAACCCTCCGCCGGTCGCAGCTTCGGGATCAAGACGAAGACGGCCCAGAGGCCGTAGACGACCGAAGGCACGGCGGCGAGCAGGTCGACAAGCGTCGTCAGCGGACCACGCAGTCGCCGCGGACAGAACTCGTTGAGATAGAGGGCGACAGCCACCGCTACAGGGACCCCGATCACAAGCGCGATGGCTGCGGTGATCAGTGATCCGAGGAGCAGCGGCAGAGCGCCGTAGATCGCGCGTGAGACGTCCCAATCGGCACCGAACGCAAAGCCCGAGTATCCGAAGCGATCGAACACCGGCTGGGCCTCGATGAAGAGACGGATGAAGAAGAAGGCGATCAGGACAAGGATCAGCCCGGCCGTCGCCCGCAATGCCCAGCGAACGGCTGGATCGGCCGCGCGCTCGCGCCGCGGCCGGGCGAATCGACTCGCCCGGCCCCTCGTCGTCTGTGCTGACGTCGCTGTCATCGCTCTTCCGGGCCGCAGCCGCTGCTACTTGCCGCTGATCGCCTTGCCGTCGCAGGTCATGCTCGCGACCGCGGCCTTGGCCTTGGCCAGAACCGCAGCAGGCAGCGGCGCGAACTGCAGGTCCGGCGCAACCTTCTGGCCCTCTCCCAGCGCGTAGTCGAGCCAACCCTTGAGCAGCCCGGCGCGCTCAGCTGTCATCCCCGCCCGGCACGGGTCTCGGTACACGAGCAGGAACGTGATTGCGCTGATCGGATAGCTCGTCGCACCGGGCGCGTCGATTGTCGAGAAGCGCAGATCGGCGGGCGGTGAGGCACCGGCACCGGCGGCAGCGGTCGCGTCCAGTGACGGCTCTACGAAGCTGCCCGCCCGGTTCTTGACGGCGGCGGTCGCCAGACCGTTCTGGGCTGCATACGCCTGCTCGACATATCCGATCGCACCATCGGACTGCTTGATGCAGCTGGCGACGCCGTCGTTGCCCTTGGCGCCGGTCCCAGCCGGCCACTTGACGGTCTTGCCGACTCCGGGGCCGTTCTTCCAGGCCGGTGAACTGGCTGCCAGGAACGCGGTGAAGTTCTTCGTCGTGCCGGAGCCGTCGGAGCGCTCACAGAGCGTGACAGGCGTCGCCGGCAGCGTAATGCCGGCATTCAGCTTTGAGATCGCCGGGTCGTTCCAGTTCTTGATCCGTCCGAGGAAGACCTCGGCGATGGTGGCACCGTCGAGCTTCAGTCCCTTCTCGACGCCGCCCACGTTGTAGGCGATTGCGACAGCTCCAAGGACGGTCGGAATGTGCAGCGGCTGCCCCTTCTTGGCGGCGGCGATCTCCTCATCACTCATCGCCGCGTCACTGGCGCCGAAGTCGACTGTGCCCGCCGTGAACTGGGCGACGCCGCCGCCTGATCCGACGCCCTGGTAGTTGACGACGGTCCCGGTCTGCTTCTGGAAGCGGGCCGCCCATTCGTTGTAGATCGGCTGTGGGAAGGTGGCGCCGGCGCCGTTGAGCGCACCGCCGCTGTGGGAGGAACTGTTGTCGCTCGACGAGCCTCCGCATGCTGCGAGCCCAGTCAAGAGAGCGGTCGCGGCGAGCGCCGCAAGAACGTTGCGAGAGGTCATTCGTTTTCGGTCTCCATGATCTACCGGCATCTGTTTTCGCCGCGCATCCTCGGGCCAGAGGCGCCCGACGATGTGAACCGGATGTGAAATCTGCACGCCGGTCACAGGCCGGTGGAACTGCAGCTGGGCCCACCCGCTGCCGATAACTCGTGACATGCGGCACGAACTGACGGCAGACCAGGCGCGCGCGATCGCCTCGCTGCGGCGCCGCCATCCCGGGGCCGAGGTCTCAGTCCACCGGCGCCCGTGGGGTGTCGTGATCGAGGCCCGGCGCGGCGAGCGCGTGGTCGAGCTGCTCAAAGCCGACTACTTCGGCCGCTGCGACGCCGAGGAGAACGGCGGCAGCGAGCTGCGCGCGGCGGCCTGATCAGCCGGTACGGACGCGCAACAAGATCTTGCCGGCCGCGGTCCGGGCGGCAAGCAGCCGGTGCGATTGCGCCGCGTCCTCAAGCGGCAGAACCGGGCCGAGCAGCGGCCTGAGCCGGCCCTCCAGGTAGAGCCCGAACAGGCGGTCGAGCGTGTGCGCAAGCGGCTCGCGACCGCCGTGGCCGAGCCACAGCCCGCTGACCGTGAGGCCGTGTTTGAGCATCGCTCCGGTGTGGACGCTCGCCGGCCGACCGCCGGCTACGCCGTAGACGACGGCGCGGCCGCCGGGCCGCAGGCAGCGCATGAGCGCACCGAACAGCGGCTCGCCGACGCAGTCGATCAGCACGTCGGCGCCGTCCGGCAGCAGCTCGCGGACGGCAGCCGCCAGAGTCGTCGAGTGGTCGTCGTCGTCGTTGTCAGCACCCACGACCACAGCTTCGGCGCCCAGCGCCAGCGCGTGTTCGGCCTTGGCGGCCGACGAGGCGATCACCACCGGTCTTGCGCCCCGCAGCAGCGCGAGCTGGACGAGCAGCGCGGTCACGCCGCCGCCGGCGCCGGTGATCAGCAGCGTCTCCCCCGCGACCACCGGCACCGGCGTCTCGAGCAGATGCCAGGCGGTTGCCCCCTGGATCACGATCGCCAGAGCGACCTGGTCATCGATCGCGTCGGGGAGCGCCACGATGTCGGCCTGCGGCGCGCAGACGAGCTCGGCGTAGCCGCCGCCGGCGAGCAGCGCGACGACGCGCTCGCCGCTGTCGGTGCGGCGGCCGGTGACCTCCCAGCCGGGGATCACCGGCAGCGCGTCACGGCCCATGTACTGCCCTTGGCGGACGAGCAGATCACCGAAGTTGACGCCGGCGCTGTCGACGTCGATGACGACCTCGCCTGCTGCCGGCTGCGGATCGGGCAGCTCGGTGAGCTCCAGCCGCTCGGGCCCGCCGAACTCGCTGATCACGATCGCGCGCACGGTCGCAGCCTACGAGCCGGGCGGCTCACGGGCCGCGAGGGCGACCGCGACGTCGTCGGAGAGCAGCAGCGTGCGACGGACCACCGGCAGCACGAGCCGCCAGGGCCAGGGCCGCACGCCGCGCGCGCGGAACGCATCGGCGGCCTCGGCCGCGGCGGCGGCGAGCAGCGGGACGAAGCGCAGCACCATCCCGAACGCCAGCGCGACCGCCTCGGGGTCGGCGCCGAAACGGCGCAGCGGCGCCAGCACCCGCTGGACGAACGCGACCATGTCGGCGAACGGCGTCGTCGCCGTGACCAGCCCGGCGAGCGCGATCAGCGCGACCATCCGCAGCGCCTGCCGGGCACCGTCGAGCGGCGCGCCGTGCAGGGCCTGGAAGGCGATCAGCAGTGCGGCCAGGATCCAGAGCCCGCGCAGCGAGCGCCAGACGGCGCGCGGCGGGATCCGCGCGAGAACGTAGAGAGCAGCCGTCAGCAGCGCCAGACCGATGGCGACCGGCCAACGGTCGTAGATGCCCGCGGCGACGCTGACGATCGCGACCACGAGCAGCTTCGGCCCGACCGCCATCCGCACGAGCGGCGAGTCCGGCGGCGTCCGGTCGATCAGCTCCATCGCACCAGCTCGCGGTAGCGGGCGATGGCGTCGGCGGCCGCCCCGTCGAAGTCGATGCCGCCCTCGTCGAGGACCAGCACGCGCTCGCAGAAGCCGATCAGCTCGAGGTCGTGGCTGGCGATCACAAGCTGCTGGTCGAGCCCGCCGATCAGCGCCCGCAGCCGCTGGCTGAAGCGCAGGTCCAGATGGGTCGTGGGCTCGTCGAAGAGCAGTACCCGCGGCTCACGCACCAGCGCGCCGGCGAGCGCGACGAGCTGCTGCTCGCCGCCGGAGAGCTGATGGGTGAGGCGACCGGAGAGCGCCTCGATCCCGAGCCGGCCGAGCGCCGCGGCGACGCGGTCGCGCTGCTCGGCCGACGGCACGCCGCGGGTCAGGCCGAGCGCGACGTCCTCGTCGACGCGGGCCAGCACGAGCTGCGCCTCGGGGTTCTGAAACAGGTAACCGATGGCGGCGCGGACCTCGCGCTGGCCGGCGCGTGTGTCGTGGCCGCAGACGGTCACGGTGCCGCTCGTCGGATGGACGAGGCCGCCTGCCAGCCGCAGGAGCGAGCTCTTGCCCGAGCCGTTGGCGCCGAGCAGCCCGATCCGGCGCTCGCCCAGATCGAGCGTCGTCGCGGCCAGCACGGTGCGGCCGCCGAGCTCGAGCGTGACGCTGTCGAAGGCGATCACCGGGTCGCCTCCCGGGCGGCAAGCTCGCGGGCGCGGGCGCGGGCGAGCTTGCCGGACTCGGTCCGTGGAAGCCGGCCGACGAGCCGCCACTGCTTCGGCGCCTTGTAGGCGGCAAGACGCGCCCGCACGCGCGTATCGAGCTCGGTCGAGAGCCGCTCGGGATCGCTGCCGGGAACCGCCTCGACGAGCCCGACGAGCCGCTCGCCCCAGTAGTCGTCGGCGACGGCGGTGACGACGCAGCCGAGCACCGCCTCGTGCTCGCCGGCGACCGCCTCGACCTCCTCGGGGTGGATGTTCTTGCCGCCGCTGATCAGCACGTTCGAGCGCCTGCCGCGCAGCTCGATCACGCCGCCCGGCCGCAGGCAGCCGAGATCGCCGCAGGTCGCGAACCCGTCGGCCAGCGCCGCGCCCTCGGCCAGGTAGGGGCTCCGCACCCAGATCTCCCCGACCTCGCCGGCGGCCAGCGGTGCTTGCCCCTCAAGCGCGCGAACCTCGACCTCGACCCCTGGGAACGGACGGCCGACCGCATCCGGGTCGGGATCCTCCTCGCCGGGATCGCAGCTCGTGACCGAGACGAAGCTGAGCTCGGAGGCACCGAAGATCTCGACGACCCGTGCGGCCGGAAACAGCTCGCGTGCCAGCGCCCGGTGGCGCGGCTCGAGCTTCTGGCCGGACATCACGATCGCCGCGACGCCCGCCATCGGTGCGGCGCCGGCCAGCGCGACCAGCATCGTCGGAACCATGTAGCAGACGGCGCGCCCGGCGCCTGTGAGCGCGGCGGCGACGACATCACGATCGAACTTGCCGGTCAGCGTCAGCGGCGCACCGCGCTCGATCGCCAGCACCGCGCCGAACAGGAAGTGGCTGTGCTGCAGCGGCCCCGGCACCACCACCGCTGTGCCGTCATCGATCCGGCAGAGCGCGGCGGCCGGACCGAAGCTCGACGCCCAGGACTCCCAGCTGCGGGCGAACGGCTTCGGCGTCCCCGACGTGCCCGAGGTGAAGCCGATCAGCGCGCGGTCCTCGGCCTGCGGCAGCGCGGCGGCCGCCGCCAGCGCACGCTCGCGCTCGGGCGCGGCCCAGTCGGCGTGCGGCACGAGCGC
>CAZYMM010000074.1:0-10319 GCA_964648515.1 uncultured Conexibacter sp. | reverse complement strand
CGCTGACCTACGGCAACTGGCTCTGGAGCGCGCTCGGCTCCGCGGTCGCGCTCGGCCTCGATCCCGCCGAACGCTGGCTCTGCGCGATGCCGCTGACCCACGTCGGCGGCCTGTCGATCCTGATCCGCTCGGCGATCTACGGCACAAGCGTCGTCCTGCACGAGCGCTTCGACACCGGGCGTGTGCTGGACGCGCTCAGCGCCGCCGACGGCCCGACGCTGGTCTCGCTCGTGCCGACGACGCTCGCGCGGCTGCTCGACGCGGGGCTGCGGCGCCCGCCCGCGCTGCGCACGGTCCTGCTCGGCGGTGCGCCGACCCCGCCCGGCCTGCTCGAACGCGCGTCCGCCGCGGGCGTCCACGTCACGCCGACCTACGGCATGACCGAGGCCTGCTCGCAGGTCGCGACCCACGGCCGGCCGCTGTTCTGCACGCGGATCGAGATCGCAGCCGACGGCGAGATCCTCGTCGGCGGGCCGACCGTCGCGCCCGCTTCGGCCGGACCCGACGGCCTGCTGCGAACCGGCGATCTCGGCCGCTTCACTGACGATGGCCTGCTCGAGCTGACAGGACGCAAGGCCGACACGATCATCACCGGCGGTGAGAACGTCTCGCCGGCCGAGGTCGAGCTGGCGTTCGAGCGCCATCCGGACGTGCTCGAGGCCGCCGCAGTCGGCGTTCCCGACGCCGAGTGGGGTGAGGCGCTGGTCGTGCTGCTGCGGCTGCGGCCGGGCGCGGCGGACACCGAGCAGGTCGTGGCCGCCGTAACGCCGCGACTTGCGCCGCACCAGCGGCCGAAGCAGATCGTCCAGATCACGGCGCCACTGCCGAGAACCGCCTCCGGCAAGCTGCTGAGGCGTAGGATCGATCGTCATGAGCTCACCGGAAGCGGCTGACCAGCTCCGTGCCGACCTGCGCGAGCGCTGGGAGCGCAGCGCGGAGTTCTGGGAGACCGGCAACGCGAACTTCCAACGCGCGTCGCAGCCGGTCTCCGACTGGATCGTCCAGCACCTCCATCCAGAGCACGGCGGACGCCTGCTCGAGCTGGCAGGCGGCATCGGCGAGATCTCGGTCGCGATCGCCGGCCGGCTCGGCCCCGGCGGCACGATCGTCTGCAGCGACGGCGCGGAGGCGATGGTTGAGGCCGCCCGCCGACGGGCGCAGCAGGCCGGAGTGGAGCCGCCGCTGATCGAGCACCGTCAGATCGAGCTCGAATGGATCGATGCCGCAGCCGCGTCGTTCGATGGCATCGCCTGCCGCTTCGGCGTGATGCTCTGCGTCGATCCCGAGGCGGCGCTGCGCGAGGCCAGGCGTGTGCTCAGGCCCGGCGGCCGGATCGCGCTGGCCGTCTGGGCGCGTGCCGACCAGAACCTCTGGCTGTCGGGGTCGGCGCTGGCGGCGATCGCGGCAGGGCACATGGAGCGCCCGGCGCCGGGTACCCCCGGGCCGTTCGCGCTCGGCTCTGCGGACCGACTGCGCGAGCTGCTCGCGGCCGCGGGCTTTCAGGCGATCGAGACCGAGCCGGTCGCGATCACGATCGAGGAGGACTCGCTCGACGCGCTCTGGGAGCGGTCGCTCGAGTCCTCAGACGCGCTGCGCGACCTCGTCGCCGGCCTGACACCGGCCGAGCATTACCGGCTGCGTGACGCCGTCGACGAGATCTGGGCACCGTTCACGAGCGACGACGGCAGCGTCGCGATCCCGGGCCTCGCGCTCTGCGCGACGGCCGAGGCGTAACGCGGGCCGGCGCCGGTGCCCGACTACGGCCAGGAGCTCCGCTTCGGCGTCTTCCTCACGCCGGCGGCGGCAGCGGCCGAGCAGGTGCTCGAGCTGGCGCTGACGGCCGACGCATCCGGCCTCGACTACGTGACCGTCCAGGACCACCCCTACCAGGCGCGGTTCCTCGACAACTGGACCTTGCTGAGCACGATTGCCGCCAGGACGCAATCGATCCGGGTGGCACCGAACGTCGCCAACCTGCCGCTGCGCCATCCGATGATGATCGCCCGCTCGGTCGCGAGCCTCGACATCCTCAGCGGCGGCCGCGTCGAGCTCGGCCTCGGCGCCGGCGCCTTCTGGGACGCGGTGCAGGCCAACGGCGGCCCGCGGCGCACACCGGGCGAGTCGGTCGACGCGCTGGTCGAGGCGATCGCGATCATCCGCGAGTGCTGGGCGGCCGGTGACCGCGCAATCCGCCATCGCGGAGCCCACTACCAGGTCGTCGGCGCTCATCCCGGGCCCGCGCCGCTGCACGCCGTCGAGCTCTGGCTCGGCGCCTACGGTCCGCGGATGCTCGCCCTGACCGGCGCCCAGGCCGACGGCTGGGTCCCGTCGATGGGGTACGCCGACCCCGACCGGCTGCCCGAGCTCAGCGCCCGCGTCGACGAGGGTGCCGAGCGGGCCGGCCGGGCGCCGGTTGAGGTCCGCCGCATCTACAACATCAACGGCACGTTCGGCTCCGGTCCCGGCTTCCTCTCCGGGCCGGCCGCCGAGTGGTCAGAGCAGCTCGCCGAGCTGACGCTCAGCACGGGCATGAGCACGTACCTGCTGTCGGCGCAGACCGCGCAGGATGTAAGGCGGTTTGCCGAGGAGGTCGCGCCCGCGACCTCCGAGCTCGTCGCGGCGGGGCGCGGCCGCAACGCCAGCCGGCCGGCGGACCTGCCCGCCAAGCCGCGGATCCGGCTCAACAGCGCACGCACCCCGTTCCGTCCGCGCCCGACAGCCGAGCCCTCAAAGCGTTTCAGCAGCGAGCGGCTGCTCGACGAGGATGCGCGGCCAAGCGGGCCCGCACCCGAGCCGGACCGCCTCTACAGCGACGTCGAGCAGGCGCAGGGCCGGCACCTGATCGACGTCCACGACGCGCTGCGCCGCGAGCTGACCCAGCTGCGCGACGTGATCGAACAGGTCGCCGGCGGCGCGCTCGATCCGCAGGCCGCGCGCGACCACCTCGCGGCGATGACGATCCGCCAGAACTCCTGGACCGTCGGCACCTTCTGCATGCAGTACTGCCGCGCGGTCAGCGGCCATCACACGCTCGAGGACGTCAGCGTCTTTCCACACCTGAAGGCCAGGGAGCCGGCGCTGAGGCCGGTGCTCGACTGCCTGTTGGCCGAGCACGAGGTCATCGCCGCATCGCTGGAGCGGATCGACCGGGCGCTCGCCCGCTTCATCACCGACCCGACTGCGTTCGCCGATGTGCGCACCGCTGTCGATGCGATGAGCGACGCGCTGCTCTCGCACCTGAGCTACGAGGAGCGCGAGCTGATCGAGCCGCTGGCGCGGGTCGGGTTCTCATAGTCGCACCGTGCTCTGCACCGACTGCGGCTGCGCATAGGATCCGCCGCCATGTCACTGAAATTCCGTAAGGAGATCGCGATCGACGGTCCGCTCGAGCAGGTCTCCGAGTTGCTCGCCGACGAGGACTTCCGTCGCCGCGTCGCCGAGCGCGCCGGTGCCGATGCGATCGAGACCGGCCGTAGCGAGCACGCCGGCGGGGTGGTCGAGGCGACCGTCGACTTCCGCCAGCAGGTCGACGGACTGCCCGGTCCGCTCGGCCGGGTGGTCGGCAGCGAGGTCCACGTCAAGCAGATCGAGACCTGGACCGCGACCGACCGGGCGAAGCTCGAGGTTCAGATTCCCGGCAAACCCGGGCACATCCGCGGCACGATCGCGCTCCGTCAAGAGGGCACCGCGACGATCCAGCGCGTCGAGGCTGAGATCAAGGTCTCGGTGCCGCTGCTCGGCGGCCAGATCGAGACGCTGCTCGGCCGGATTCTCGGCCACGTGCTCAAGGTCCAGCGCGAGGTCGCGAACGAGACGTTTGCGACCGGTTCGTAGACTGCCCGGTCTATGTACTACGACGACGACGCAGACCTCACCCTCCTCGACGGCAAGACCGTCGCGATCATCGGCTTCGGCTCCCAGGGCCACGCCCACGCCCAGAACCTCAAGGATTCAGGTGTCAGCGTCGTCGTCGGCCTGCGTCCAGACTCGGCGTCCGTCGCCAAGGCGCAGGCGGCCGGGCTCGAGGTGCTGCCGGTCGCCGACGCGGCCTCCAGGGGCGACATCGTCGCGCTGCTCGTCCCCGACGAGCGCCACCACGACATCTACGAGGCCGAGGTCCGTGACGCGATCGCGCCCGGCAACCTGCTGATGTTCGGTCACGGGTTCTCGATCCTCTACGGCGAGATCGAACCGCCCCCGGGTGTCGACGTCGCGCTCGCCGCGCCGAAGGGGCCAGGCCATCTCGTCCGTCGCCAGTACACGGAGGGGTCGGGCGTCCCGGGCCTGATCGCCGTCGAGCAGGACGCGACCGGAAACGCAAAGGCGCTCGCGCTGGCCTACGCCAAGGGCATCGGCTGCACGCGCGGCGGCGTCTTCGAGACGACCTTCAAGGAGGAGACCGAGACCGATCTGTTCGGTGAGCAGGCCGTCCTCTGCGGCGGTGCCTCGGCGCTTGTGCAGGCCGGCTTCGAGACGCTGGTTGAGGCCGGCTACGACCCGCAGATGGCCTACTTCGAGTGCCTGCACGAGCTCAAGCTGATCGTCGACCTGATGTACGAGAAGGGTCTGGCCGGGATGCGCTACTCGATCTCCAACACGGCCGAGTACGGCGACTACACGCGCGGGCCGCGGGTGGTCAATGATGAGACCCGCGCCGAGATGAGGCGGATCCTCGGGGAGATCCAGGACGGCACGTTCGCGCGCGAGTGGATCGCCGAGAACCGGGCCGGTCAGGAGAACTTCAAGCGGATGCGCGACGAGCAGTCACGCACGCAGGTCGAGACGGTCGGCAAGGAGCTGCGGTCGCACATGGGCTGGATCTCCCAGGACGCGTTGGTCTGATCTCCCGCTCACGGCAGGCGGGTCACGGCCGCGGTCGCCGGCACCGCGCTCGGCCGTGTCTGTCGTGCCTCAGCGGACGTAGCGGCCGGGGGAGAGGGTGCTCGTGACTCCGCTGGCGTTGCGGGCGCTGACAACGCAGGTGAGGACCTTACGGCGGTCCTTGCCGGTCAGCTTGTAGCTCGGCTTGGTCGCCTTCTTGATCGTCTTGCCGTCGCGCAGCCAGCGATAGCCAGCGCCCTTGACGCCGCTGACGCGACAACGCAGCGTCTTGCCGACGCGGGCGGTGCCCGACAGCTTCGGTGTGGCGATCCGTGGCGGCGCTGGGGTGGCCACCGGGACCTCGACGCGCACGGTGTTGACGATCGGCTCGGGGGCCGGTGGCACCGCTGCCGCGGCAGGCGGCTCGATCGCACCGGAGGTGCACGGAACCGGTCGTGTGGTGCCGGTCGCATCGGTCGCCGGGCAGTCGGACGCCACACGGCCGATCGCCAGGCTGCCGGGCTGCGGCATCATCCCGGGAATCGCCTGCGCGAACGTCAGTGGTGCCAGCACCGGCGACGCGACGGTGTCTGCCGGCGCGAGCATGTTGCAGCCGCCGTCGGTGATGTTGCCGCCGCCGCTGATCGGGCCTTCCCCGCTGTCGCAGTTGGTGAGCGCGGCGCCGCTGCGATTGGCCGCGATGATCGAGCCGCGCATCGTCGTCTTGCTGACGTCGCCAGCGATGCCGCCGCCGTCAAGAGCGCTCGTGTTGGCAACGAGCGTCGTGAACGACAGCGTGGCCGTCAGCGCCGAGTTGATCTGGATCGCGCCACCGTTGTTGCTGAGCGCGCTGTTGCCGGTGAGCGTCGTGTTGGTGATCGTCGCGGTCGTCTGCGGCCAGTCGAGCGCGATCCCACCGCCGTAGTCGGCGCGGTTGTCGACGATCGCGCTCGCGGTGATCGTCAGCGCCCCCTTGTAAAACCGCAGTCCGCCGCCAGCGCCGGCGCTGGCGTTGCTGGCGCGATTGCCCGACAGCACTGTGGCGGAGAGGCTGAGGTTGCCGCCGTCCGGTGAGTTGATGCCACCGCCGGCGGCGAACTTCGCAAAGCCCCCTGTCACGGTCAGACCGGTGATCGCAAGGTCGGTGGCGGAGCCGTGGACATCGAGCACCCGCTCTTCGCCCCACTGCCTGATCTGTGTCGTAGCGGCACCAGCGCCGCGCAGCGCCACGTCGCCGAGGATGTCGAGGTCTCCGTTGGCGTTGAGGTCCTCGTTCGTGCCCGAGATCGTCAGCTGGTAGCTACCGCCAGGCAGCACGATCTCGTCGGCATCGGGCGCCGCGTTGGCGGCGTCGATCGCCTCACGCAACGAGCAGTCGGCGTTGCACGAGCCGTCGCGCGTGTCGGCCGTCTTGGTGACGGTGAAGGTCGCAGCCTGGGCGCCGGGGACTGCCGCCAGCAGCAGCAGAGTCCCCGCAACAACCATATGTCGGATCGGCATGCGGGCACCCTACACGGACTCCGCTACCCTTGCGGCGGTTGCCCGCGACTGGCGCCTTGGGTGGAATCGACCACCGGGGAGCGGGAGCCGTAGACCGTCGCGCGCCTGGGCACTCCCATCCGTTCCATACCCGGAGCTCCCATGACCAGCGCGACAGAGATCAGGATCCCAGCGGACATCAGGCCTGCCGACGGCCGTTTCGGCTGCGGCCCGTCCAAGGTCCGGCCCGAGCAGCTCGATGCGCTCGCTGCGAGCGCCGGCCTGCTCGGCACAAGCCACCGCCAGGCGCCGGTCAAGCAGCTCGTCGGCAGCGTCCGCGACGGGCTCACGAGCCTGCTCTCGCTGCCCGACGGCTACGAGATCGCGCTCGGCAACGGCGGCAGCACCGCCTTCTGGGACGCGCTCGCTGCGGGCGTGATCGAGCGGCGCGCCCATCACGGCGCCTGCGGCGAGTTCTCGCAGAAGTTCGCGGGCGTGACCGGCGCCGCCCCGTTCCTCGACGAGCCGGTCGTCACCGCCGCCGAGCCGGGGACGACGAGGGCGATCGACGCCGTGGCCGACGGTTGCGACGTCGTCTGCTGGGCCCACAACGAGACCTCGACCGGCGTGGCCACTGCGGTGCGCAGGCCGGACGGCGAGGCGCTGGTGTTGATCGACGCGACGTCGGCCGCCGGCGGGCTGGACGTCGACGTCGCCGAGACCGACATCTACTACTTCGCCCCGCAGAAGAACCTCGCCTCCGACGGCGGCCTCTGGCTGGCGGCGCTGAGCCCGGCCGCCGTCGAGCGGATCGGGCGGATCGGCGCGACGCGGCCGGGCGGGCGCTGGATCCCCGAGTCGCTGGCGTTGACGACGGCGCTCGACAACAGCCGTAAGAACCAGACCTACAACACGCCGTCGCTGGCGACGCTGGTGCTGCTCGATGCCCAGCTGCGCTGGCTGAACGAGAACGGCGGCCTGGCCTTCGCAACGAGCCGCACCGGCGCGTCGGCCGCTCACCTCTACGGCTGGGCCGGCGCGCACGAGCACGCAATGCCGTTCGTCAGAGACCCCGGCCAGCGCTCGAACGTCGTCGCCACGATCGACTTCGACGCCGCGGTCGACGCGGCGGCGGTCGCCGCGGCGCTGCGCGCCAACGGCATCGTCGACACCGAGCCCTACCGCAAGCTCGGTCGCAACCAGCTGCGGATCGCGATGTTCCCGGCGATCGATCCAGCCGACATCGAGGCGCTGACCGCCTGCGTCGACCACGTCCTGGGGGAGCTCGCATGACCCGCGTGTTGGTTGCCGAGAACATCGGTGCCTCGGGTATCGCGCTGCTGCGCGAGCACTTCGATGTCGACGTCGCGGCAGAGATCGAGGGCTTCGATCTTGAGGCGAGGATCGGCGACTACGACGGCATCCTGATCCGCAGCGCGACGACGCTCGATGCCGCGCTGCTCGCCAAGGCCACGCGGCTCAAGGCGATCGGCCGCGCCGGCGTCGGAATCGACAACGTCGATGTGCCGGTCGCGACCAAGCGCGGCATCGTCGTCGCGAACGCACCGCAGTCCAACGTCGTCACTGCCGCCGAGCACACGATGGCGCTGCTGCTGGCGCTTGCGCGCAACATCCCGCAGGCCCACGGCGCACTGACCGGCGGTCGCTGGGAGCGCGCGAAATGGTCGGGTGTGGAGCTCGACGGCAAGACACTCGGCGTGCTCGGCTTCGGACGCATCGGCCAGCTCGTCGCCGCCCGCGCCAAGGGCTTCGGGATGCACGTCGTCGCCTACGACCCGTTCGTCGCTGCCGACCGCTACCGCCAGCTCGGCGTCGAACAGGCCGACAGCAGCGAGGAGGTCTACACGCAGGCCGACTTCCTGACCCTGCACCTGCCGAAGACACCGGAGACCGAGGGCTGGCTCAACGCCGATGTGCTCGCCCGCTGCAAGGACGGCGTGCGGATCCTCAACGTCGCCCGCGGCCCGCTGATCGTCGAGGAGGACCTCGCCGCCGCGCTCGACTCGGGCAAGGTCGCGGGCGCCGCACTCGACGTCTTCCGGTCCGAGCCGGTCACCGAGAGCCCGCTGTTCGGCCGCCCGAACGTGATCGTCACGCCGCATCTCGGCGCCTCGACCGCCGAGGCGACCGATCGCGCCGGCTATCAGGCCGCCGAGCAGGTCGTCGCCGCGCTGACCGGGGGCGCCGTCGCGACCGCCGTCAACGTGCCTGCGATCAAGCCCGAGGACCTCGCGACGCTGGGCCCGTTCGTGCCGCTCTGCGGGGCGCTCGGCCGGCTCGCATCGGCGCTGATCGAGGGCGGCGCGGTCGAACGGATCGAGGTCGAGATGCGCGGCCGGATCGCCGGCTTCGACACACGGCCGCTGACGACCGCGGTGCTGCTCGGCGTGCTCGCCGGCCGTACCGAGGAGCAGGCGAACAACGTCAACGCGCCGCAGATCGCCAAGGAGCGCGGCATCGAGGTCGTCGAGACCAAGAACGAGAGCGCCCGTGACTTCGAGAACCTCGTCCGTGTCACGATCGGCTCCGGCGGGCACAGCGAACGCGTCGTCGGCACCACGTTCGGCCGCCGCCACCGGCCGCATCTGCTCGAGGCATGGGGGCAGCGCTTCGACGTCCAGCTCGACCAGCATCTCGCCGCCTTCCGCTACCCGGACCGGCCGGGCGTGATCGGCCGGATCGGCACCGCGTTCGGCGACGCGGGCGTCAACATCGTCTCGGCCGCGGTCGGCCGTCGCGACAAGGGCGGCAGAGCGTCCGGCCAGGCCGTGATGATCGTCACCACCGACCGCCCGGTCCCGCAGGCCGTGGTGTCCGCGCTGACGAGCGGACCCGACGCGCTCAGCGAGGGCCGCGCGGTGACGGTTTCCGGCTGATGCCTGGTACCCTCGGCGGTCGCATGACCTTCCGGTCCTCGCTCCGACTTCTCCTCACGCTCCTCCCCCGCTAGGGGGAGCGATCCGCGCGTGGCGGCCGCCTGAAGCCGCGAACCATCCGAAGGAGTCCCACCGAGCGAGAAGAACCGAGGAAGCACGCCATGCCTGACGAGAACCAGCGCCCCGAGTCCGCGCAGCAGACTCGCGAAGGACACGATCCGAGCGATCGGGTCTTCATCTTCGACACGACCCTCCGTGACGGCGAACAGTCACCGGGGATCTCGCTCAGCGCCACCGAGAAGCTCGAGATCGCTCAGCAGCTCGCGCGACTCGGCGTCGACATCATCGAGGCCGGCTTCCCGATCGCCTCGCCCGGCGACTTCGCTGCGGTGCAGGCGATCGCCCACGAGGTGCAGGGGCCGGTCATCTGCGGTCTGGCGCGCGCCGTGCCGGCCGACATCGACCGCTGCTGGGAGGCGATCCGCGACTCCGAGCGCCCCCGCATCCACACCTTCTGCTCGACCTCCGACATCCACATCGAGCATCAGATGCAGAACACGCGCGAGGACGTGCTCGGCCTCGTCCGCGCTTCGGTCGCCCAGGCGCGGGCGCTCTGCGACGACGTCGAGTTCTCGCCGATGGACGCAACCCGTTCCGATGTCGGCTTCACGGCCGAGGTGATCGCGATCGCGATCGACGAGGGCGCGACCACGATCAACATCCCCGATACCGTCGGCTACGCGGTGCCCGAGGAGTACGCGCAGTTCCTGACCGGCCTGTACGCGCGCGTGCCGCAGCTGCGTGACGCCGTGCTCTCGACCCACTGTCACAACGATCTGGGGCTGGCGGTTGCCAACTCGCTGGCCGGGGCACAGGCCGGTGCCCGCCAGATCGAGTGTGCGATCAACGGCATCGGCGAGCGTGCCGGCAACGCCTCGACCGAGGAGGTGATCATGGCCCTCCAGGTCCGCGGACGCCGGCTCGGTCTGTGGACGAACGCCGTCTCGACCGAGATCTCCCGCACCAGCCGGCTGGTCTCGCGGCTGACCGGCTACCCGGTCCAGCCGAACAAGGCGATCGTCGGCGCCAACGCGTTCGCGCACGAGTCGGGCATCCACCAGG
>CAZYMM010000073.1:0-10467 GCA_964648515.1 uncultured Conexibacter sp. | reverse complement strand
ATGCTGGTCTCGTTCGCGGCGTTCTTCGGCGCGCTGGTCGCGCTCTACCGCCTCACCGCGCTCGAGCTCGGCGGGCCGGCGGCACGGTTCGCCGTGCTGTCGTTGGCGCTGTTTCCGGGGTCGCTCTGGTTCAGCGCCGTCTACTCGGAGTCGCTGTTCCTGCTCGTGTCGGTCGGTGCCGTGCTCTGTGCACGCGAGCGGCGCTGGTGGCTCGCCGGTCTGCTCGCCGCGCTGGCCGCGGCGACCCGCAGCGCCGGTGTGCTGCTGGCAATCCCGCTCGCGCTGCTGTGGTGGGACGCCCGTCGTGACCGGCAGCGGCCGGCGCCGTGGCCGGCGCTGCTGTCGGCGCCGGCGGCGCTGCTCGGGCTGGTCGCCGTCTCGGTCACGTTCGAGCGCCTCGGACTCGGCTTCGGTGCGCCGTTCGATGCGCAGCAGACCTGGCACCGCGCGCTGCGCGGACCGTGGGCAGGGCTCGCCGACGGCACCAGCGCCGCCTGGGACGGTGTCCGTCAGCTGCTGCACGGACCGCCGCCGCCGCTCTACTTCACGCAGGCCGGCGGCGACGCGTTGGCGATCGCCCGCCACAACCTGCTGCTCTGGCTGACGCTGCTGCTGGCGCTGGTGATGCTGGCCGGGGCCTGGCGCCGGCTGCGACCCGCGCACGCCGCGTACGCGACGGCGGCGCTGGTGCTGCCGCTCTCCTATCCGGTCGCGCCGCAGCCGTTGATGTCGCTGCCGCGATTCGTCGCCGTCCTCTACCCGCTGTTCATGTGGGCGGGCTGGTGGCTCGCGCGCCGCCGCTCGTGGGTCGCGGTCGCGGTGCTCGCCGGCTCGGCGACCGGCCTGGCCGCGGTCAGCGCGCTGTTCACGGGCTGGCGCTGGGTTGCCTGAGAACCGTCCTCGGCCGGCGGGGTCGACGGCGCGCCCGCGTATCTTGTCGCGACGATGAGCGACGGACGTCAGGATGCCGAGCGCGCGTTCGGCGGCTTCGAGCGTCCGTCGGCGCCGCCGCCTTTCGCGCCGCAGGCCCCGGCATCGCCGCCGGGGGTACCGGACGCGACATCGCTGCTGCCGGCGAACGCCGCGCCCGGGTGGCATCCGTGGATGGCGCTGATCGCCCCGGCGATCGGGCTCGGCCTGACGATCGTGCTCTCGATCCCGCTGGCGCTGATCGCGGTCGCGGGCCGCCAGGGCCCGATCGACACCACCAACATGCCGTCCTGGTTCGGGCTCGCGTCGCTCGTGCTGCAGGACTTCGCGTTCGTCGGCGCCGCGATCTTCACCGCCGCCCAGTTCTCCCGTCCGCGGCTGCCGCGCCCGGCGCCCTGGCATTTCGGCTGGCGGCCGGTCCGCGCGCTCGGCCCGGCGATCGGCTGGGCGGCGCTCGTCTACCTGACGTTCGTGATCGTCACCGCGGGTTGGGTCAACCTGCTCGGCCAGGAGAAGGCCAAGGACACGATCGCCCGCGATCT
The DNA here is from genome assembly GCA_964648515.1 of uncultured Conexibacter sp. GTDB lineage: Bacteria > Actinomycetota > Thermoleophilia > Solirubrobacterales > Solirubrobacteraceae > Baekduia. Next base: position 8,995 of record CAZYMM010000073.1, on the reverse strand, counting down.
GGGCGCCGACCGCTCGACCCTGGCCGCGGCGATCGTCGTGATCTTCGTCGTCGTCGCCGCACCGGTCGTCGAGGAGCTGCTGTTCCGCGGCCTGATGTTCGGCGCGCTGCGGACGAGGCTCGGCGTGCTGCCGGCGGCGTTGCTCGTCGGTGTCGCCTTCGGGCTCGTCCACGCCGGCGGCTCGCCGGCCGCCTTCCTGCTGCCGCTCGCGCTGCTCGGGACGATGCTCTGCCTGCTCTATCACCGGACCGGCTCGCTCTACCCGTCGATGGGCGTCCATGCGATCAACAACTCGCTGGCCGTCGTCGGCACGATGGGCTGGGCCTCGTGGCTGATGCCGGTCGTCGCGGTCGCTGCGCTCTGCACGATCGCGCTGATCGCGCTGGCCGTGCGCCGTGCAAGCGGCCCAGTGCCTGACGGCGCGCCCGCGCCATGACAGAATGCGGCGCGATGCGCCGCTCGCTCCCGCTGCTCCTGACCGCCCTCGTCCTCGCCCCGGCCGCCACCGCCGCCGCGCAGACCGAGACGAGCCCGCAGCCGCCGCCGCCCGCAACGGAGACGACACCGGCCCCCACGCCTCCTGCCCCGGCGCCGAAGCTGACGGTCACCGTCACCAACACATCCGGCTCGCAGAGGGCGATCATCGCCGGCTTCCGCTTCGCCGTCCGCGGCACGCTCGACCGCTTCGTCGCCGGGCAGCAGTTCCGGATCGCGCTCTACCGCGGCAAGCGCAAGGTCGCGGTCAAGTCGGTGACGCTCCAGCAGTCCGGCTCGAAGGGCGTCTTTGCCGCCGGCTTCACGGCGACCGGCAGCGGCCGGCTGCTGCTGCGCGTCAGCCACCGTCAGACGCCCGAGCTCGGCACGGTCGTCGCCGCACCGCAGCACATCCTGGTGTTGGCACGCTCGGCCAAGCCCGGTGATCGCGGCCTCGTCGTGCGGCTGCTGCAGCGGCGGCTGGCCGCACTCGGCTACGTCGTCGGCCAGCGGGGCCTCTACGACGATCGCACGACCCGTGCCGTGCTCGCGTTCCGCAAGCTGACCGGGATGGCCCGCACCGGGATCGCGAGCAGCGACGTGTTCCACAAGCTGGCGCGCGGCGCCGGGGCGTTCAAGGTCCGCTATCCCGGCCACGGCCACCACGCCGAGGGCGACCTGACCCACCAGGTGCTGGCGCTGATCGACCACGGCAAGGTCCAGCGGATCTACCCGTTGTCGTCGGGCAAGCCGAGCACGCCGACGGTGCTCGGCAACTACAGCGTGTACATGAAGGACCCGGGCTACAACGCCAAGGGCATGTACTACTCGAGCTACTTCACAGGCGGCTACGCGATCCACGGCTACGCCGAGGTGCCGATCTATCCCGCCAGCCACGGCTGTTTGCGCGTGCCGGTCCCCGACGCCGTCTCGATCTACGACTGGCTGCGGTACGGCGATCGGGTGGACACCTACTACCGTTGAGGGCGGCGTGGTGGTGACCGGAGGCGGCGGCGTTAGCCTGCGTAGCCGGGGTACACGTCGGCGATCGTTGCGCAGGCGTGGAACGGCGCCGCGGTGCGCGCCGCGATCGCCTCGCGGGCACCGGTGAGCCGGTCGAGGACGCAGAGCACGCCCACGACCTCGTGGCCGGCCGCGAGCACCGCGTCGATCGCCTTGATCGCCGAGCCGCCGGTCGTCGCGACGTCCTCGACGACCACGCAGCGCGTGCCCGGCGCAAGCGGCGGTCCTTCGATCTTGCGCTGCAGCCCGTGCTGCTTGGTCTCCTTGCGGACGAAGAAGGCGTCGCCTTTGAATCCGCCGGCCAGCGCGGCGCAGGCGATCGGATCGGCGCCCATCGTCAGGCCGCCGACCGCGTCGGCCTTCCAGGCGGTCGCCTGCGCGGCGACGAGCTCTGCCAGCGCAAGAAAGCCGGCCGGCCGCAGGATCGCCCGTTTGGCGTCGACGTAGTAGTCGGCGGTGAGGCCGCTCGTCAGCGTCACCTCGCCGAGCACCAGCGCGTGCGTCCGCAGTTCGTCGATCAGGGTTGCAGCCGCCGTCACAGCTGGCAGAGTCTACGGGCGATGCTGACGCTAGCCCGCCTACTCCGCGCCGCCGCGGTGATCTGCACGGTGATCATCGGCCTGAGCTGGGTGATGTTCGCCACCGACCAGGCATCCAAGGCCTCTAACAAGACCCAGCAGCAGATCGAGGACGCAGGCCAAGCGACGGTCACGACACCCGGCCAGCCGCAGCCGCCGCCACCGGCCAAGAAGAAGACGACGTCGCCGCGGACTGTGATCGACGACGCGGCGTCGGCGCTGCTGCGCCCGTTCCGGCCGATCGTCGCAGGCACCGACAACGTCTGGGCCAAGCGTACGCTCCCGACCTTGATCGGCATCCTGCTCTACGGCTTCGTGCTCGGGATGCTCGCCCGCACTATCGTCACGCGGGCGTGAGGGGCGCGGGTACTCTCTGTCATCTCAGGCCGGAAGCTCCGCACCGATGCGAAGCTTCCGATGGTCAGGCACAGCCTGAGCACGGCCCCGATAGCTCAGCTGGATAGAGCGTCCCCCTCCTAAGGGGAAGGCCGCTGGTTCGAATCCAGCTCGGGGCGTGGGGGCCATCGGTCCGCCCGCAGTCGCGCGATCTCCGCCGCGAGCAGCGCACGCTGGCGGTCGGCGGTGAAGCGCTCGGGATCGAGTGTCGCCTCGATCGTGAGGCCGTCGACGAACAGCAGCAGCCGTTCGGCCTCGTGTTCTGGGCCGGCGCCGGCGGCGAGCTCGTTCTGGCCGGCCGCTTCGCGCAGCACGCCCTGTAGCAGCGTCAGTCCGGCCGTGTAGCCGCGCCGCTGGACCCGGCGCAGCTCGTCGCTGACGACGGCCGAGGCCCAGAACGCGATCCAGATCCGCGCCTCGTCGCGTGCGGGGCGATCGATCGGCAGTGCCTGTTCGAGCGCCGCCGCCAGCATCGCGAGCGCACCGTTCTCGGCCGCCGCCTCGGCGGCGGCCGCCATTCGCGCCGCCGCCGTGCTGTATGCGTCCTCGACGGCGGCTCGCAGCAGCTCGTCGCGCGAAGCGAAGTAGTGGGTGACCGCGGTCGTCGAGCCGCCGAGCTCGGCGGCGACGCGCCGGACGGTCGCGCCGGACAGCCCTTCGCGTGCGATCACGGTCCGCGCTGCGCGCGCGACGTCCGCACGACGCTGGGCGTGATCGACGGCGCGCGGCATCCGGTCACGATAGTGACAGGCGTTACACAACAGACGTTGTACATTGACCGGGTCATGTCCGCCGCGACGCCCGACCGGCACTCCGCTGCTGCCTTCCGCTTCGGCGTCCTGGTGATCGTGATCTCGTTCGTGCCATGGCTTGCGCTCGCGGTGCTCCCGTTCGCGGGTCTTGACGGCGCCGACACCGGTGTCCTCGTCGCGGTCGCCGTGATCGTCGCCGAGCTGCTGTTCTGGGCCGGCACGGCGGTCGCCGGCCGTCAGGTCTGGCAGGTGATCCGGCGCATCGGCTGGCGCCGGGCGCCGGTCGCTCTGCTGCGGATGTTCACGAGCGGGAGGGCGGAGGGCGGCAGCTGACGCCCCTCTGCAGCGCCAATACGCCCACGCCCGGCAGGCACGCACTGCCGGGCGACTGGAGCGGTGCTGCACCGGCGGTGCAGCGCGTCAGCCGGATCGCATCGATCCGGCTCTCTTGGTCAGCCGGCCAACGCTTTGTTGAAGTCGAAGCCGCCGATCGCGGAGACCCAGCTCCTCGTGAACGGTGTTACGCCGCTCGCGGTGCCGTTCCAGAGGAACAGAGCGCTGTGGGCGGCGCCGAAGTAGTTGTAGAAGGCCGCGATGTCGTCCTTGCCGTCGCCGTTGAAGTCTCCAGGGATGAAACGTGACGACCCCCACTCGAAGTTGCCAGGGCCCGAGCTCCAGCGGCTCGCCGCGGAATTCGGCAGCCCGGTGGCGCTGCCAGAGAGGACCCACAGCGCCGTGTTCGCGGAACCATAGTTGTAGAACATGCCGACGTCACTCCTGCGGTCTCCGTTGAAGTCACCGGAGACGAGCTTGACGTTTGCCCAGGAGAAGCCCCCGCTACCCGAGAGCCACGGCCTCGTAGGCGCCTCGAATCCCTTGTTCCTGGGGGCGCCGTTCCAGACCCACAACCCCGAGGTGCCGCCGCCATAGTCGTAGAACATGCCGACGTCGGTCTTGCCATCGCCGTTGAAATCACCGGCGACAGGCTTCGACTTGCCCCAGGCGAAGCCACCGGAGAGCGACAGCCATGGCCGCGAAACTCCCTCGAGTCCCTGCGCCCGGGCCGCTCCGTACCAGACCCAAAGCCCGGACTGATCACTGCCATAGTCGTACAACATGGCAACATCGCTCTTGCCGTCGCCATCGAAGTCGCCAGCGACCATCTTCGCCCTCTTCGCATCCCAGCCGCCAGGCAGCGACGTCCACTTCAGCACCGGTCCGGTCAGCCCGGACGGGGACCCGTAAGAGATCCAGATTCCGGACTTGCCGGCACCGTAGTCGTAGAGCATCAGCACATCGCCCTTGCGATCACCGTCGAAATCACCGGTCGTCAGCTTCACGTTGCTCCATGGGAAGCCGCCCCCGGCTGACAACCAGGGCAGGCTGGCACTGAAGCCGCCGTCGGTGCCGCTCAGGAACTGCCAGAGTCCCGACTGGCCGCCACCGTAGTCGTAGAGCGCGGCGACGTCGCTGCGGCCGTCGCCGTTGAAATCGGCCTTCAGCAATCCATCTTCGGCGGTCGGCCGTGAAGGCGCCGCCTGATCGGCCGTCGAGGCAAGGCCGAGCGTGCCATCGACACGAATGCGTGGTCTGACGAGCCCGTTGCTGTCCTGGGTCGGGATGCCGTTGGCCTTGATCGCCGCTTCGACCTGCGCCGGCGTCGCCGTCGGGTATCGCTGCTTGTAGAGGGCAACGAGACCGGTGACGTGCGGCGCGGCCATCGACGTGCCGTTCTCTGATCGGGTCCCGCCGCCGAGTTGCGCGGAGACGATGTTGACGCCCGGCGCGAGGACGTCGAGCGCGGAACTGCTGTCGGAGAATCCCGCCACGGCTCCGGTGACGTCATCGGTCGCCCCGACCGAGAGAACCTGCGGCAGGCAGGCCGGCCAGCTGATCGCCGACTTCACGCCGTCGTTGCCGGAGGCGACCACGACCGAGATCCCGTTTGAAACCAGTCGGGCGATCGCACCGTTGACCGCCGCGTTGCCGCTGCTGCCGCAGCTACCGGATGTCGACGCCGGTGTGCCCAGGCTCATGTTCACCGCGGCGATCGAGAATCGCGTCCGCTGATTGTTGATCCAGTCGAGCCCGGCGAGCAGGTCGCGATCGTCGAACGCGGGAACCGGGATCACGACCGGCCCCGAACCGAACAAGTTCAGAGCGAAGGTCATGCTCGAGGCGTTGACGACCAGCAGCTTCGCGTCCGGGGCGACGCCGCCTGCCGGTGCCTTGCCGGCGGCGATGCCGGCGACATGGGTCCCGTGTCCGTACAGGACACGAAACGCATCCAGCCCGATGCTGTCACCAGAGAGGACGGCGCTCGTGGGCGACTGTGCCGCGCCGGCTCCGAGGATCGGGCCCGGAACGAGCGTGCCACCGGGACCGGGACAGGACCCCCGTGCGGCGTAGCTGCCATCGGCGGCTTTGATGTCGCGGCTGAAACAGGCCTGGTCGGCGATCCGGCCCGAGAACCATGGATGGTTGTTGTCGATGCCGGAGTCGAGGACCGCGACCGTCTGACCGGCGCCGGTCAGCTGGGAACTCCAGGCAGCCCGTGCGTTGATCAGCGCCGTGCTCTGCGCGAGCGACGGGTGTCTCAGTTGTGCCAGGTAGACGCCGGTGACGTCGCTCGAAGACCTGAGTGCCGTCAGACCGGCAGAGTCGACGGTCGTGCCCGCATATGGCAGCGTCTGCAGCACTCGGTCGGCGCCCCCGTGCCGGCGGCTGCGGGCGCGGGCGAGGTCCACGACGCGCGACCCCTGGGAATCGATCCTGCCGCTGCCAGGCGCACGATCGAGCGCGACGATGACCGGGGCCGGCTGACCGGGATGAGCCGCGATCCAGTCGGTCACCGCCGGATCGACGTTGACGGCGGCCAGCGCGGCCGCGCCGTTCGTGCCCGCGAGCACCAGCCCGACACCGATCGCGCGCAACAACACGCGTGTCCGATTCCCTGCGTACATGACGCACCCCCGGTCTCGCCGGCGACCCCCTGTGCGCCGGACGGTGGCACTCTAACCGGCGGGCGCCGTGAAGTTACAAGCCGGCAGGCGTCGCGGTGGCCGGTCGACGGCCCCAACCGCGGTGCTGTCGATCGCTTGACGCATGACGGTGATGTGTGGCACCGGCAGCCGTCGACCGGTAATCCGCCCCTACGGCACCAGCGCCACCACGTCGAGCGGGCTGCCCGAGCCGCCGCGCAGCTGCAGCGGCGCGAGGATCAGCGTCGCGCCGGTCGCCGGCAGCTTGTCGAGGTTGGCCATGCACTCCAGCGCCAGCTTGTGCGCGCGGGCGAGCGCGGTGTTGGTCGCGTACGCGGTGTCGAGCCCGGGATCAAGGCCGTGGGTGTCGGTGCCGGCGCCCGAGATCGAGCGCTCTGACAGCAGCCAGCGTGCCGTCGCGCCGGCGAAGCCGGGGAAGTGCATGCGGCCCTTGCGATCCTGGTTGAAGAACGCCTTCGGGTTGCCCCAGCGCTGCTGCCAGCCGGTGTAGAGGATCACGAACGTGCCCGGCTCGATCCGGCCGTGCGCGGCCTCCCAGGCCTCGATGTCGGCCTGCGTGACGCGGTAGTCGGCGTTGCGCCGCACCTTGTCACGGACGTCGATCACGGCCGCCCGGACGACCCGCTGGGACGCCGGGTAGCTGGTGATCGCCTTGCGGTTGCCGGCGATGAACGAGTTGGCGGCGTTCATGTGGGTGGCGCTGTGCTCGCCGATCGTGAAGCTGCGCAGGAAGTAGCCGTCCTTCTTGAAGCTCGCGACGGTCTTGAAACGGACCTTCGGGTCCCCCGGCCAGAGCGGGATCTTCGGATCGAACGTGTGGCTGAGATCGATCACACGCGAGTAGCCGATCGTCTTCGGCGCAGGAACATCGGCGGCCGAGCGGTCGGTGTCGAGCGTGCGCGCACCGGCAAAGCCGAGCGCGACGAGCGCAGCGGCGGCGAGGGCGGTTCTTGGGCGGATGCGGGTCACGGGCTGCTCCAGGGTCGGGGTCGGGCGATCGTATCTGCGCGCGGCCTCTGCGGTCATCCGGTCTCTACGCTCTGCGCAGATGACCGACCCGGATGAAACCGGTCACGACCGGGGGACCCGACCGCCGGCGCTGCCGGCGCCGCGGGACGACGGCTGGCAGCAGCAGCTCGCCGCCCGGCTGCGCGAGTTCGACCGCAGCCGGGCGATGATCGCGCTCGCCCGCCGTGCGCGGCACGTCCTACCCGGTGACCCGGGCTTCGGCGACCCGCTGTCGACGGCCGGCAACAGCAGCGCCCAGTCGGTCGCCCGGCTGCTGCAACCGCACCTCGACGAGCAGCGGCCGGCCTCACGCGAGTGGGCGCTCGCCGGGCTCCAGGTCTGGCAGCAGACGCTCGAGCGGTTCGGTCGCGGCCACGGCGACCGGCCGGTGACGATCGTCTTCACCGACCTCGTCGGCTTCTCCTCCTGGGCGCTGGTCGCCGGCGATGACGTGATGTTGGAGCTGCTGCGAACGGTCGCTGCGGCCACCGAGCCGAAGCTGACCGAGCGCGGCGGCACGATCGTCAAGCGGACCGGGGACGGCGTGATGGCCGTCTTCGCCGACCCGCAGTCGGCGTTCGAGGCTGCGATCGAGGCCCGCGCCGAGCTCGACGGGATCGAGGCCGACGGCTTCCGCCCGGTCCTGCGGATCGGCATCCACGAGGGTGCGCCGCGCGAGCTCGGCGGCGACTGGCTCGGCGTCGACGTCAACATCGCCGCCCGGCTGATGCAGAACGCCGGCGCCGGCAACATCGGGATCTCGGCGCCGACGCTGGCGCAGATCCCGGCCGAACGGCTTGAGGAGCTCGGGCTCGTCGCGCGCCCGACACGGCGGATCCTGCCCGAACGGATGGCCGGCGTGCCGGACGATCTCGAGACGCTGATCGTGACCGAGCCGCCTGCCGGCGTCCGCTCGGGGCTGCTCGGCTGGCTGCCGAAGCTGACCGCCGGCGACGCCGACGGTCACGACGAGCGCTAGCGGCCCGCCCACGGCCTGGCGCCGGCGATGACCGGCGCCAAACCGCAGCTCGCGTCAGTGGGTCGCGGGCACGCGCCCGGGCACCATGTCCGCTGCCAGCCTGATCTCCGGGACTCCGCTCGCGGGATCGATCCCGTGCAGGCCGGGGATCACGTGTGTGGCGACGTAACGCTCGTGATCGGTCTGGGGGTTGCCGATCAGCTCGGCCATCTTGCCGGCGAGGTCGTGCTGGTCGACGCCCTCCCAGATCAGCACGACGAGGTCGGGACCGGCACCGGACTGGTGGTACACGCGCTCGTGCGTCACTCCGAGCCGGGCCAGCATGGCGCGGTGCGCCTCGGCGCGCTCTCCGTGGTCGATGCTGTCACAGAAGGTCCGCCACTCCGCGGGCTTTGCGAGCGGCAGCACCGACACTGCGAATCGTTCCATCTTGCCTTCTCCCGTGTTGCGTTGTTGGCTTGCGCCATCGGTGCGCAGATGGTCGCGCCGCATGCAGCTCCGTTTCGCTCCGAAGCCGCTAGCCGATGCTTGGGATCTTGCTAGCGGGATTCACGCGCGCTCAACACCGGCCGGGTTAGCTTCGGGCGATGAGTGCGGAGAGCGATCTCCGGAACGAGCTGTGCGCGCCCGCCGGCCTGGCGCCGCTGGCGCGGCTCGCCGGCCGGCTCGGCCAGTGCGCGGGCCGACAGGAGGTGGCGCGTGAGGCGCTGCGGGCGCTCGACGAGCTGCTCGGTGTCAAGGAGGCGGTGCTGCTGCGCCGCGACCCCGACAGCCGCCGGCTGC
>CAZYMM010000072.1:0-10596 GCA_964648515.1 uncultured Conexibacter sp. | reverse complement strand
GTTGAACGATCGCCTTCGTGAAGGTCTCGGCCAGAAGATCGACCGCAACCTCGGGGTCAAAGGTTCGTCGCGCGAGATACCGCAGCACCTCGGGACCATGCTGGTCATACAACGAGGCGATCTGTTCGGCTGTCATCGGCATAACGACGTCAGCTCTATGACGGACGAGTCCAATTCTTGTGACAGACCATCTCGTGTGAGGGGGCGACCTTGGTGGCCCGAACCGGTCGCGGTCGCCGTCGCGGGGTCGTCACTAGATGCGAGTGCGCCTGCGGCGGACTCGCCCAAGCTCGACCGCAGGCCGACGATCAGTCACACGGTTCCTGCTACGCGCGAGTCGGCCACAGGCCGACTCGCGCAAGCTCGGCCGCAGGCCGAGCGACGGAGAGCCACACGTTCCCGCGAACACGCGAGTCCGCCTGTGGCGGACTCGCCCAAGCTCGGCCGCAGGCCGAGCGACAGCGACGGAGAGGGAGGGATTCGAACCCTCGATGCAGTTCTAAGCCGCATACTCCCTTAGCAGGGGAGCGCCTTCAGCCACTCGGCCACCTCTCCAAGGTCCGGACAGTCTATGCAGGTCCGGCAGGCCGCCCGGCTCAGCCCTCGCCGGGCCCGCCCCACCAGCCCATCAGCATCCGCCCATCGCTCTCGACGTGGTTGCCGATCGCCAGGTAGGTGAGCCCGTCCGGGCCGGCCTCGAACGCCCGGATCGCCTGCGGCGCCACGCGGACCGCGTCACCCGCGGTGATCGGCACGTCGTCGTCGCCGACCTTGATCGTCCCCGCGCCCTCGAGCACGATGTAGATCTCCTCGGATTCGTTGTGGGCGTGGCCGAACGGCTGCCGCACGCCGGCGTCCATCCGGTGGTGCATCGCACCGACGCGTCCGGAGCCGACCCCGGCGGTGATCACACGCGCCTCCATGCCCTGCGCACCGCGCGCGCCCGCGACATCATCGAGATCGCCGATCGACACCTTCGTGTAGTCATCGCTCATGGGCCGAGCTTAGAACCTCTCGCAGGCGCGGATCCCGTGACTACCGTGGACGGTATGCAGCATCTAGTTCTCGGCACATCCTTGACGCCGCCGTTCCCCGAGGGCCATGAGCGCGCCTACTTCGCGATGGGCTGCTTCTGGGGCGCCGAGCGGATCTTCTGGCAGCTCGACGGCGTCCACACGACCGCCGCCGGCTACCAGGGCGGCCACACGCCTCAGCCGACCTACCGCGACGTCTGCAGCGGCCGCACCGGTCATGCCGAGTCGGTGCTGGTCGTCTTCGACCCTGACGTGATCGGCTATGAGGAGTTGCTGCGGCAGTTCTGGGAGAACCACGATCCGACCCAAGGGATGCGGCAGGGCAACGACCGCGGCAGCCAGTACCGCTCGGCGATCTTCACCGCTGACGATGCTCAGATGCGGGCCGCGCTCGCCTCGCGCGAGCTCTACGGGGCCGCACTTGCCACGGCCGGCCGCGACCCGATCACGACCGAGATCACGGCGGCCGGGCCGTTCTTCTACGCAGAGCCCGAGCACCAGCAGTATCTGGCCCGCAATCCGGGCGGCTACTGCAACCACGGCTTCAACGGCGTCAGCTGCCCGCTTCCAGCAGGCGGAACCGCAGTCCCGTAGGGGCTGGCACGGGGCGCGCGATGTCGGCATGATGTGACGGTGCGCCTCGCCGTCCACGAGCGCCGCCGGATTGCGCTCGGGGGCGCGCTTGCGATCTTCGCTCTGCTGTTGTTCGTCGCCGCTCGCGCGTGCGGTGACGATGACGGCGGCGCCCAGGCAAAGCAGCACGTGGCCAAGAGCCCCGCGCCGGCGACGCTCCCCGACGGGACGCGCACCATCTTCCCCGGCCACCGCATCGTCGCGCTCTACGGCAACCCGCGTGCGGCCTCGCTCGGGGAGCTCGGCATCGGCACCCCGACCGAGGCCGGCGACAAGCTGCTGCGCCAGGTCGGCGCGTACGTCCGCTGGCAGCGGCCGGTGCTGCCGGCGATGGAGCTGATCGTCACGCTCGCGACGAGCGCACCCGGCGACGACGGCAAGTACCGCATCAACATGCCCGACGAGATGATCGCCACGTACCTCAAAGCGGCACGGCGCGTCCACGGCATCCTGATCCTCGACATCCAGCCCGGCCAGGACGAGTTCGGGCCGCTGGTCGAACGGCTGGAGCGCTGGCTGCGGCTCCCGGATGTTGGTCTGGCGCTCGACCCCGAGTGGAAGATGGCACCCGGTGAGGCGCCGGGGGCGGTCATCGGCCGGACCGACGCCGACGTGATCAACGCGACCGCCGCCTACCTCGCGAAGATCGTGCGCGACAACCGCCTGCCCGAGAAGCCGCTGCTGATCCACCGCTTCACCGAGGGGATGATCGAGCGCGAGCAGCGGCTGCGCGAGTTCCCCGGCGTGCGCACGATCGTCAACATCGACGGCTTCGGCAGCCGCGCGGCGAAGACCGACAAGTACCGGTCGCTGACCGCGCTCGAGCCGAACCTGCCGCGCGGCTTCAAGCTCTTCTACGAGGAGGACACCCGCGGCGGCCACCACCTGATGCGCCCGTCGCAGGTGCTGCGACTGCGCCCGGCGCCCGACGTCGTGATCTACGAGTAGCCGGCCACGTCGCGCCGGCCCTGGGTGCGCATCTCGCTGAGGATGCGCTCGAGCCGCGGCTCGGTCTCGGTGTCGACGTGGGTCATAGCCGCGGCGACAGCCGGATGCACGGCCGCGATCTCGGCATGCATCCGGTGGGCGACGGCGCGGTAGCTCGGATGCCCCTCGCGGCCGGATCGCAGCTCGATCAGCTGCATCGCCTCACGCGCATTGAGGTCGAGGATGAAGCGGATCCGGTAGCCGAGGCAGAGCGCGTAGGGCGCGGCCTCGGGACGACCGGCGTCGACGAGCTGCTGCCAGGCGCGCGCCGACAGCTCGTAGGCGCGACGCGCTCCGTCGCCCTCACCGGCCTCGTCGAGCTCGGCCGGCACACCGGCGCCGAGCCCGGGCGAGAGCCGCTGCCACTGCACGGTCAGCATCCGGTGGCGTTGCAGATCGCGAAAGGCGCCGTAGTCGGCGACGATCTCGAAGCGGTAGCGCAGCGCCTCGAAGCCGCGGCCCGGCCGGTGACGGCGGTTCTCACGCGCGCCGACCAGGTCCACAAGCATCCGCGCGCGCTCGTCGGCGCCGAGCCGTTGCAGACCCCTGCGGATCGCCTGCTCGTCGCTGCCGGCCGCCTCGAACAGCAGTGCCGCGAGCAGCGACTCCTCGTCGCCGTCGGCGTGCAGCAGCCGCACCGACGGCCCGGGCTCGGCGGCCGGGTCTGCGTCGAGCCCCAGCCGCTGGGTCCAGCGCGCGGCGGCCGCGTCCCGCTCGGCGAGGTAGCCGATCCAGGCGCCGCCGCGGTCCGGTCGCTCGATCCGCGAGACGAACGACGGCATCACCGCCTTGACCGCGTCGAGGATGCCCTCGCCGAGCGCCCGCGCCTCCGGCAGCGGGTGCGCGAGCAGGTGCATGATCAGCTGCTCGTAGGCCTGCCCCGAGGCGTAGATGCCCATGTGCGACAGCGTCGCTGCGGGCAGCAGGCCGCGGAGAAGATCGAGCGCCTTGGCACCGACGGCGCGGTCGCGGGCCGGGCTACTCTCACCGGGGAACGTGCCGTCGACCCAGGCGCGGACGCGCGGCAGGGCATCGCGGTAGATCGTGAAGATCTCGTCCATCGCCGCCTCGTAGCCGGGGCCGAGAACCGGGTCGCGGTAGTAGCGGTAGCCGCGACCGGGCGCGATCTCCTTGTCATATGGGATGTAGCGCGTGGACTGCTCGAGGTAGGCGCCGATCCGCGGACGCTGCAGCAGCTTGGTGGCGACGTTCGAGACCCACTCGCAGGCGACGTGCATGCCACCGAGCTGGGCGACCGAATCGTCGCCGTAGCCGAGGAAGATCGTGTCATACAACTTGGCGGCGCGTTCGCCCTCGTCGCCTTCGAAGACCGGCACCGCGGACGGCAGCGAGCCGGCGAACTCGTCGAGGAACAGCCGCCGCAGCGTGCCCTGGTAGCGCGAGTAGCGAGCCAGCAGCGCACCCTTGACGGTCTCGGGCAGGTTGAGCAGGCCGAAGACCGGCCGGTCGAGGTTCGTGAAGTGCGGCGCCAGGATGGCACGCTCGGAGTCGCTGAAGCTCTCGACCGGGTACTGCACGGACGGGCGATGCTAGCGATGCGGCCGGAGGGTCCTTATGGATACCCCCCTGGGTATCCGCGATAGACTCGCCACCGTGAACGTGATCATCATCGGCGGGGTTGCAGGAGGGATGTCGGCTGCGACGCGGCTGCGTCGGCTCGACGAACAGGCGCAGATAACGGTGCTCGAACGCAGCGGCTACGTCTCGTTCGCAAACTGCGGGCTGCCGTACTACATCGGCGGCGTGATCGCCGAGCGCGACGAGCTGCTGCTGCAGACGCCGCAGTCGCTCGCCGACCGCTTCTCCCTCGACGTGCGGGTGCGGACCGAGGCGGTCGCGATCGACCGCGCCGCAAGGACCGTCACCGCTCGTGACCTCGACAGCGGCGCCGAGAGCACCCTGCCATACGACGCGCTGGTGCTGGCGCCCGGGGCCCGCCCGGTCGTGCCGCCGATCCCGGGCATCGAGCGCGCGCTGACCCTGCGCGACGTCGAGGACACCGATCGGATCGCGGCTGCGGCCGCCGAAGCCCGCACCGCAACCGTGATCGGCGGCGGCTTCATCGGCGTCGAGATCGCCGAGAACCTGGTGCACCGCGGGATCGAGGTCACGGTCGTCGAGGCGACCGACCAGCTGATGGCCCCGCTCGACCCCGAGCTCGCCGCACTCGTCCATCAGCACATGCGAGGTCACGGCGTGAGGCTCGAGCTCGGCAGCGCCGTAGAGGCGATCGGCGACGACGACGTGACGCTGGCGGGTGGCGCCAGGCTGCCCGCCGATCTCGTCGTCTGTGCGATCGGCGTGCGGCCAGAGACCGGGCTCGCCGATGCCGCCGGCCTTGCGATCGGCGAGCGTGGCGGGATCGTCGTCGACGAGCGGCTGCGCACCAGCGACCCCGCGATCTACGCGGTCGGCGACGCGGTCGAGAAGGACGACGCGGTCGGTGCGGGCCGCTCGCTGATCCCGCTGGCAGGCATCGCCAACCGCCAGGGCCGGATCGCCGCCGACGTGATCGCCGGCGACGAGACCGCTCACGACCAGCGGGCGCTCGGCACCGGCATCGTCGGCGTCTTCGGCCTGCAGATCGCGACCACCGGCTGGAACGAGAAGCGGCTGCGCGCCGCCGGCCGCGACTTCAGGACGATCCACACCCATGCCGGCTCGCACGCCGGCTACTACCCGGGGGCGGAGCCGATCGCGCTGAAGCTGCTGGTCGATCCGGAGAGTGACGCGATCCTCGGCGCCCAGGCGGTCGGCCGCGACGGCGCCGACAAGCGGATCGACGTGCTGGCGACCGCGATCCGCGCCGGCCTGCCGGCCTCGGATCTGATCACGCTCGAGCTCGCCTACGCGCCGCCGTTCGGTTCGGCCAAGGACCCGGTCAACATGCTCGGCTACATCGCCCAGAACCTGCGCGACGGCCTCGCCGAGACCGTGCAGTGGCACGAGCTCGGCGGGGAGCTCGAGCGCGGCGCGGTACTCGTCGACGTGCGGAGCGCCGAGGAGCACGACGAGGGCGCGATCACGCCGACGATCAACATCCCGATCGACGAGCTGCGCGCGCGTGCCGGCGAGCTGCCCGACGGCGATCTGATCGTCTACTGCGCCGTCGGCCAGCGCGGGCACAGCGCGGCGCGGGCGCTGACGCAGCTCGGCCGCCGCGCACGGAACCTCGACGGCGGCTATGAGACCTGGCGCGCAGGCACCGCCACGGCGCCAGTCGCGGTCGGCTAGCCGGCCTCACCCCCGCCGAACAGGCCGAATGCGACGTCATGGCGTCGCATTCGGCCTGTTCGGCACGCCGTATCGCCGGGGGCGCCGGGTCAGGCCAGCGACAGGAACAGCTTCTCGAGCTCGGGCTCGCTGAGGTCGCAGGCCGGGTCGGACGCGCAGCGGCGCAGCCCGGATGCGATCACGGCGAAGCCGGCGCGGTCGACGGCCTTGCTGACGGCCGCCAGCTGGGTCACCACCTCACGGCAGTCGCGGCCCTCCTCGAGCATCCGCAGCACGCCGCCGATCTGGCCCTGCGCCCGCCTCAGCCGCGTTGCGACAGCGGCGATGTCCTGATCTGCGATGTCGACGTTCACGACAGACACGATACCCCGCGGGGTATCAGACGACGAGCCGGTCAGCTCAGGCCGAGCGCCCGCGCGGCCTCACCGGCCAGCCGCATCGCCAGGCCTGGCAGCACGCCGAGCAGGATGACCAGCGCCGCACACACGAACGCGGCGAAGCGGACCTCGATGCCCGCGTGCTCACCGGCCGGTTCGGCTCCGGCAACAGCTGGCAGCTCGCCGTCGGCGAGCAGCGGCGCCTCGGCCGGCTCCATCCAGATGACGGCGATCACCTTCAGGTAGTAGCCGAGCGAGATCAGCGAGCCGATCACGATCATCACGCCGAGCCAGGTGTAGCCGTTGTCGGCGGCGGCACCGATCAGCGCGACCTTACCGATGAACCCGGCGGTCGCCGGCATCCCAGCGAGTCCGAGCATCGCGATCGTCAGCGACCAGGCCAGCAGCGGCCGGCGCGGGCCGAGCCCGGCCAGCGCCGACATCGAGTCGCCGAACGCGGTCTCGCGCTCGCGCGCCACGACGACCGCGAACGCGGCCAGGTTCATCACCAGGTAGGCCGCGAGGTAGAAGACGACGGCCTGCGCGCCGAACGTCGTGCTGGCGACGATCCCGGCCAGCAGGTAGCCGGCCTGCGCAACCGACGAGTAGGCCAACAGCCGCTTCATCGAGTCCTGCCCGAGCGCGCCGACGTTGCCGACGATGATCGTGGTCGTCGCGAGCGCGGCCAGCATCGGCGCCCACACGTACTGGGTGTCGCCGAGACCGACGTTGAAGAGCCGCAGCACGGCGACCAGCGCGGCGGCCTTGACCGCGACCGCCATGAACCCCGTGATCGGGGTCGGCGCGCCCTCGTAGACGTCCGGCATCCACTGATGGAACGGCGCCACACCGGCCTTGAACGCGAAGCCGACGATCGTCAGCGCGACCCCGGCGATCACCATCACGTCATGGGGGTGCGCCGCCACCCCCGCGGCGATACCGCGCAGATCGGTGTCGCCGGAGGCGCCGTAGAGCAGCGCCAGCCCGTAGAGCAGCGTCGCCGCGCCGAGCGAGCCGATGATCAGGTACTTCAGTCCCGACTCAAGCGACCGGCGGCGTCTCATCTCGACCGCACAGAGCACGTAGAGCGGAATCGACATCAGCTCGAAGCCGACGAAGAGCGTGATCAGGTTCTGTGCGGCGGCGAGCACGACCATCCCCGCACTCGAGGCCAGTAGCAGCGCATGGAACTCGCCGTGGCCGCTGTCGCGCGGTGCGCGGCCGCGCCAGGCAAGCAGCACGGTCACGATTCCCGCGAACGCGACCAGCACGAGCAGGGCCAGCGCGAGCCGGTCAAGCCGCAGCGCCGCCTGTGAGCCGGCGGCGGCGAAGGCGTCGGTCGCACTGCTCCAATGCGCGATCCCGATCCCGCCGGCGACGGCGAAGGCGGCGATCGCGAGCAGCGGCACCGCCCCGGTGCGGACCGCCGCAGGCCTTGCGAGCCCGACCAGCAGGACGAGGACACAGGCGCCGATCAGCACCAGCACCGGCAGCGCCGCGGACCAGCCGATGACCGGCACAGCGACGGCGGTCACGGCGTCACCACCTGCTCGGCGAACGAATCTCCCGGCGGTGCCGGCGGCTCGACGACGGCTGCAACCGCGCGCTTGACCGTCGGCTCACTGCGGTCGAGCAGGAACTGCGGCACGAGCGCCAGCGCCACTATTGCCGCCACCATCACGACCAGCGGCAGCGCCTCGTCCGCGGTCAGCTCGCGCGAGACGGCGCCGTTGGCCGAACGGTTGTGGACCGCGCGGATGAACAGCCGCAGCCCGTAGACGGAGGCCAGCACGACGCCGATCGACGCGATGATCGCGATCACGACCTTGCTGTGGAAGGCGCCGAGCAGGATCAGCAGCTCGCCGATGAAGTTCGACGATCCCGGCATCGCGAGCGTCGCGAGCGCGACGACCAGGAACAGCCCGGCCAGGATGGGTGCACGGAAGGCGAGCGCGCCCCAGTCGCGCAGCGACTCTGAGCCGCCGGCGCGGGCCGCGAGGTAGGCGACGATCGCGAAGCCGGGAGCGACGACGAGCCCGTGGTTGATCATCTGCAGCAGCGAGCCCTGTGCGCCGTTGAGGTCGAGCGCGAAGATCCCGAGCACGATGAAGCCGAGCTGGGCGACCGACGAGTAGCCGAGCACGAGACGCGCGTCGTCGATCGTGAAGGCAACCGCCGAGCCGTAGAGGATCGAGCAGACCGCGAGCACCATCATCAAGGTCTGGAAATGGCCGCTCGCATCCGGCAGCAGCGGCAGCACGATCCGCAGGAAACCGTAGGCGGCGATCTTCGAGAGCACGGCCGAGAAGACGGCCAGCGCCGGCATCGGCATCGCCCGGTAGCCGTCTGGCATCCAGCCGTGGAACGGGAAGGCCGGCATCTTGACCAGGAAGGCCGCCGCAAAGCAGAGGAAGATCCAGTTCTGCGAGCCCGCGGGGATGCCGGCACGGTGCAGATCCGAGAACGCGAAGCTGATCGAACCGCCTGGGCCGGCACCGGCCAGCACACCGGCCGCGATCGAGGCGACCAGCATCAGCAGCGATCCGGCCAGGGTGTAGATGAACAGCTTGAGCATCGCCGGGACGCGGATCGCCTCCGGCCCCCAGATCCCGCCGATGAACAGGAACGGGATCAGCATCAGGTCGAAGAACAGGACGAAGAGGATCAGGTCCTGCGCCATCAGCGCGCCGAACACCCCGGTCTCGGCGAGCGCAAACAGCACCAGGAACCTGCGCTCGTGGTGCCACTGCCGATGGTTGAGCGCCCAGATCAGACAGAGCAGGAACAGCAGCGCGGTCATCGCGATCAGCGCGATGCTGAGGCCGTCGACGCCGAGCTTGTAGTGGATCCCCAGCGGCGCGACCCAGATCACGTCGGTCACGGCCTGCAGCCCCTTGGACCCGTCGAAGCCGACGAGTGCGGCGAACGCCCAGCCGAGGACGAGCGCCATCGCACCCATCAACAGCGCACGGGCGAGCAGTCGCGGCAGCACGGCACCGGCGAGCGCCGCCGCGAACGGCAGCCAGAGAGGGATCGAGAGCGGGACGTTCATGTCGACACCAACATCACGAAGACGACGACCACGGCGCCGGCGACGACGAGCGCCGCGTAACCGCGCAGGAAGCCGGACTGCAGGGCGCGGACCGCCGCCGAGCCGACTCGCGCCACGCCGCCACCACCGCCGATGAAGGCGCCTACGGCGACGAAGCGCTCGAACCAGCGCAGCCCGAAGCGCCCGAACGCGGCCCACGGGCGGACGAACAGCAGGTCGAACAGCTCGTCGAAGTACCACTTGTTCACGAACAGGCTGTGCAGTGGCGCCAGACGGCGCTGCAGTGCGCGGGCGGGCGCACCGGCGCGCCTGACGTAGATGATGTAGGCGATCACGATGCCGGCGATGCCGACGCCGGCGCCGAGACCGAGGCCTGTCGCGAGCAGCGAGTCGTGCACCCCGGGATTGATGTTCGAGCCGGCAAAGGCCGGTTCGAGGAAGCTGTCGAGCCAGTGCGTGAGCTTCGGGATCCCGACGACGCCTCCGACCGTGGCCAGCAGGGCCAGCGTGCCCATCGCGAGCTTCATCGCGACCGAGCGCTCGGCGATGTGATGCTCGGGGCCAGGGAAGCCGACGCCGGTGTCCTCGACCTCGCCGGTCGCCGGGTTGGTCGGCACAGCGGCGTGGTGCAGATGGCCGCGCTCGAGCTCGATCGCCTCCTTGCACGGCTGCTCACCGGGCGGCGTCCAGAAGACGCGGAAGATCATCCGCCAGGTATAGACGGCGGTCATCAGCGCGCCGACGTAGCCGGCGGCGTAGAGGACCCAGTGCCAGCCGCCACGTTCACCGACGGCGAGCAGGATCTCGTCCTTTGAGAAGAAGCCCGAGAACGGCGGCACGCCGGAGAGCGCGAGCCCGCCGACCGCGAACGCCAGGTAGGTGAACGGCATCGCCCTGCGGAATCCGCGCATCCGGTCGATGTTCTGCTCGCCCGCCATCGCCGCGATCACAGACCCGGCGGCCATGAACAGCAGCGCCTTGAAGAAGGCGTGCGTCATCAGGTGGAAGAGCCCTGCGACATACGCACCACTGGAGACAGCCATCACCATGTAGCCGATCTGCGACATCGTCGAGTAGGCGATGATCCGTTTGAGATCGGTGACGACCATCCCGATCGTCGCCGCGACCACGAGCGTCACGCCGCCGGCGATCGCACCGGTGGCGGCGGCTGCCGCCGACTGCTCGAACAGCGGGTGCAGCCGCGCGATCAGGTAGACGCCGGCGGTCACCATCGTCGCCGCGTGGATCAGCGCCGAGA
>CAZYMM010000071.1:0-10752 GCA_964648515.1 uncultured Conexibacter sp. | reverse complement strand
GGCTCAACATGGGCCTGCCGGAGGGCAAGATCTCGATGATCCTCGGGCCGTCCGGCACCGGCAAGTCGGTCTGCATCAAGCACATGGTCGGCCTGCTCTATCCCGACAAGGGGGACGTCCTCGTCCACGGCGAGTCGGTGCCGCACATGACCGACGACGAGCTGTTCGACATGCGCAAGAAGTTCGGCGTGCTGTTCCAGGACGGGGCGCTGTTCGGCTCGATGAACCTGTTCGACAACGTCGCCTTTCCGCTACGCCAGCACACCGACAAGGGCGAGGCGGAGATCAAGGAGATCGTGATGCGCCGCCTCGGCGAGGTCGGGTTGGCAGACGCCGGCGACAAGGCCCCGAACGAGCTCTCGGGCGGGATGCGCAAGCGTGCCGGCTTTGCCCGGGCGCTCGTCCTCGACCCCTCGATCGTGCTCTTCGACGAGCCCGACTCGGGCCTCGACCCTGTCCGCACGGCGCTGCTCTGCGAGCTGATCCAGGAGGTGCACGAGGAGAACGGCGGCTGCTACTGCGTAATCACGCACGACATCATGAGCGCCCGCCGCGTCGCTGAGTACATCTGCGTGCTCTGGAAGGGTCGGATTGTCGAGGCCGGACCGGCCGAGGAGCTGTTCGACTCCGACAACGCGTTCGTGCGGCAGTTCCTCGGAGGCCAGGCGACAGGGCCGCTCGGCATGGAGTGATGGTCCGGGGCCGGTCGACAACCATGCGCGCGGGTGCCGGGAGGATCCGGTGAAGGCCGCGCGCCCGATCGCGGTCGGCGTGCTGCTGCTGGCCGTCGCCGCTGTCGCCTGGCTGCTCTTGCGCAACGGCTCGCACCGCTATGAGTTCGTCTTCCAGAACGCCGGTCAGCTCGTGCGCGGCAACGAGGTGCGGGTCGCCGGCCGGCCGATCGGCAAGGTCACCGACATCAGCCTGACGACCGACAACCGTGCCCTGATCACGGTCACGGTCAACGAGCCGTACGCGCCGCTGACGAAGGGGACGACGGCGACGATCCGCGCCGGATCGCTGTCGGGGCAGGCGAACAAGTACATCGCGCTGTCGCTCGGGCCGAACAACGCCCAGGCCTATCCCGACGGCTACCGCTTCGACACCGACAAGACGACGACGATCGTCGATCTCGACCAGCTCTTCGCGACGCTCGATCCGAAGACGCGCAAGGGGCTGCAGGAGATCATCCGCGGCAGCTCCACCCAGTACGGCGACAAGGGCATGAAGGCCAACGCCGCGCTCAAGCAGTTCAACCCGCTGGTAACGGCCTTCACCGAGCTGGCATCCGATCTGAACCGCGACCAGGGGCTGCTCGCCGAGACGCTCGTCTCGAGCGCCAAGGTCACGACGCTGCTGGCCGA
This sequence comes from uncultured Conexibacter sp., assembly GCA_964648515.1. Classification (GTDB taxonomy): domain Bacteria; phylum Actinomycetota; class Thermoleophilia; order Solirubrobacterales; family Solirubrobacteraceae; genus Baekduia. The sequence continues at coordinate 9,388 of CAZYMM010000071.1, read as the reverse complement.
AAAGCGGGATGCGCTGGCGGGCATCACCAGCAAGGGGGCGGCGGCGATGAGCGCGATCGCGGCCGAGAACGCCTCGCTCGACCAGTTCCTCGCCGAGCTGCCGGGGACGCTGCGCCAGGGCAACACGACGCTGGCCGAGACCCGTGCCGCGCTCGACGACCTCGACAAGCTGACGAAGGCGACGAAGCCGGTCGCGCCGAAGCTGGCGCCGTTCTTCCGTCAGCTGCGGCTGCTGGCGACCGATTCGCAGCCGACGATCCGCGACCTGCGCCTGATCCTCGATCGTCCCGGACCGAACAACGATCTCACCGACCTGATGCGCGCCCAGCCGCGCATCACCAGCGTCTCGATCCCGGCGCTGCAGAGCACGACGCGGACGCTGCGCAAGTCGACTCCGGTGCTGACCTTCGCCAGGCCGTACGCGCCCGACCTGATCGGCTGGTTCCGCGACTTCGGCCAGTCGACGGCCAACTACGACGCCAACGGCCACTTCGCACGCGTCTCACCGGTGACCGACGCGTTCAGCTTCAAGTCGACAGGGCCGGGCACCGGCACGCTGACCGCCAACTCGCCGCTCGAGCGCAACCTGATGCTGCAGAGCGGCAAGTTCCTGCGCTGCCCGGGCACCGCGGCGACGCCGCCCGCCGACGGCAGCGCGCCGTTCGCGCCCGCAGGCTCGGACTGCGACAAGAGCCAGGTGGTACCGGGACCATGAGGCGGCTCGTCACAGCCTTGACCCTGGCCGCAACCGTGCTGGTCGTCCTCGGCGGCTGTGGTGGTGCAGGCAGCGGCGGCTACAAGGTCCGCGCGATGTTCGACAACGCCTTCATCGTCGTCCCCGGCGAGCAGGTCAAGGCGGCGGGCGTCCCGATCGGGACGATCGACTCGCTCGACGTCGAGAACCGGCAGGCCGCGGTCGTGCTCAACATCACCGATACGCGCTTCCAGGACTTCCGCTCCGATGCGACCTGCCAGATCAAGCCGCAGTCGCTGATCGGCGAGCGCTTCGTCGAGTGCGTGATCACCCAGCCACGGTCGGCCGCGAGTCCGCTGCCGCCGCCGCTCGAGAAGATCTCGAGCGGGCCGGGCAAGGGGCAGTACCTGCTCGCCGCCGACCACAACAGCAACTCGGTCGATCTCGACCTGATCAACGACGTGATGCGGCTGCCCTACCGCCAGCGCCTCTCGATCATCCTCGCCGAGCTCGGTGTCGGCCTGGCCGGCAACGGCGACAACCTGCGCCGCGCGGTCCGGGCCGCGAACCCGGCGCTCGAGCAGGTCCAGAAGCTGATCGCGCTGCTCGCCCAGCAGGACCGTGCGCTGGCGCAGATCGCCGATCAGGGAGACCGTGCGCTTGCGCCGCTGGCCGCTCAGCGGGCCCACGTCGCAAACGCGATCTCGGCGATGGCGAGCACCGCGACCGCGACCGCCGAGAAGCGCGCCGAGCTCGAGGCCGGGCTGCAGAAGCTGCCCGCCGCGCTACGCGCGATCCGGCCCTCGATGGAGGATCTCAGCGCGCTCGCCGATCAGCTTCAGCCGGTCGCGACCGACCTGCGCTCGTCGGCCGGCGACCTCAACAAGATCATCATCGGCTCGCGCGGGCTGGCCGAGATCGGCACGCCGGCGCTGCGCGAGCTGTCGAAGACCGCCCAGCAGACCAGCGACACGCTGTTGACCGCGCAGCCGGTGCTGAGCGATCTCAAGCAGTTCGCCGCCGACGCACGGCCGCTGGCCTCGAACCTCGCCGCGCTGCTGACGAGCCTCAAGGACACCGGCGGTGTCGAGCGGCTGCTCGACACCTTCTTCTACACCGCGGCGGCGACCAACGGCTACGACGAGGACGGCCACTACCTGCGTGCGCAGGCGTTGGTCAACCAGTGCACGAACTTCATGATCAAGTACGACCCGGCGTGCTCGGGCAACTTCACGAGCGGCAAGAGCGGGAGCGCGGCTGCGGCGCCCGAGGACACCCGTACCCCGGTGAGGCCCGTCAACCGTGATGGCAGTGCGGCCGCTGCGACCAAGGTCGCCGATCGCCTCGCGATGCCGAAGGCGCTGCTGCCGGGCTCCAAGGCCGCCGCACCGGCGCGACCCGCCGTCGCGCAGCCGCCACGTCAGACCAGCGACGGCCAGAGCGCCGTCCTCGACTACCTGCTGGGCGGCTGATGCGGCGCAACTCGATCGCAGCCAACCCCATCCTGATCGGCGCCGCGACCGTGCTGGTCGTGCTCGTCGCCGTCTTCCTCTCCTACAACGCCAACAAGGGCCTGCCGTTCGTCCCGACCTACGACATCAATGTCCAGGTCCCGAACGCCGCCAACCTCGTCCCCGGCAACGAGGTCCGGATCGGCTCCAACCGTGTCGGCACGATCTCGGCGATCAAGGTCGTCCGTGAGCCGAACGGCGGCGACTTCGCCGAGCTCACGCTGAAGATCGAGGACCGGCTGCGGCCGCTGCCCGTCGACACGACCTCGCTGGTCCGCTACAAGTCGGCGCTCGGCCTCAAATACCTGCAGCTGACGCGCGGCACGTCGAGCAAGGGGATCCCGCAGAACGGCACGATCCCGCTCAAGCAGGCGCAGACGCCGGTCGAGTTCCAGGAGGCGTTCTCATGGGCCGACGGCCGCACCCGCCACGCGATGCAGGAGCAGCTCGTCGGCCTCGGCGATGCGCTCGCCGGCCGCGGCGACGACCTCAACCAGGCGATCGCGGGCTTCGCACCGCTGCTCGAGCAGGTCGAACCGGTCGCGCGCAACCTCGTCGACCCGAAGACCCAGCTCTCGCAGCTGATCTCAGGGTTGGCGAAGTTCACCGGCGAGCTCGGCCCGGTCGCACAGCAGCAGGCCCAGCTCTTCGTCGGCCTCGACCGGACCTTCTCGGCGCTCGCCTCGGTTGCGCGCCCGTACCTGCAGGAGACGATCGCCCAGCAGCCCGAACTCGAGCAGACGCTGATCGACCAGCTGCCGCGGCAGCGCACGTTCATGCACGACGCGACGCAGCTGTTCGCCACACTGCGGCCCGGCACGAGGGCCTTTGCGCAGGGCGGCGCCCCGCTTGCCGACGCGATCGCCATCGGCGGGCCGGCGCTGCGTCAGTCGATCGTGCTCAGCCGCCGGATGCGGCCGCTGCTGACCGAGATCAGCCAGACGACCAGCGACCCGCTCGTCCAACTCGGCGTCCGCGACCTGCGCCTGACCGGCGGGATCCTGAACCCGCTGCTGGCGTTCCTGACGCCGGCGCAGACGGTCTGCAACTACGGCTCGATCTTGACCCGCAACGCCGCTTCGCTGCTCAGCGTCGGTGACAAGCTCGGCACATCGCAGCGCTTCCAGCTGATCGTGCCGCCGCAGGGGCCCAACAACGAGACCGGACCCGCCAGCGCACCGGCGAACGGACCCAGCCCCTACAACTTCCTGCACCGCAACCCGTATCCGAACACGGCGGCTCCGGGCCAGACGCATGAGTGCGAGGCCGGCAACGAGCCGTTCACGCCCGGCCGCCAGCAGATCGGCAACGTCCCCGGCAACCAGGGCATCAAGACCGAGAAGACGACGCGCAGGACGGGGATCGGCGACTGATGGCCCGGACCAAGACAGACGCGCCACGCCCGGCCCGCAAGGACATTCGCGGCATGAACCCGCTCAAGGCCGGGATCCTGACCTTGATCGCTGCGGCTCTGATCGGGTACTTCGGCTTCACAAAGCACGTCCCGTTCACGCACGGATTCAGGCTCAACGCCGTCGTCTCCGACGCGCTCGTGATCCGGTCCAACTCGCCGGTGCGGATCGCCGGCGTGACGATCGGCAAGGTCACCGGCGTGCGGCCGTTCGGCCAGGGCAGCGGCCCGCCGCGCTACTCCGAGGTGCAGATGGAGCTCGATCCCGAGGCGCTGCCGATCCACAAGGACGCGACGATCAAGATCCGGCCGCGGATCTTCCTCGAGGGCAACTGGTTCGTCGACCTGCAGCCGGGTACGCCGTCGGCGCCCGTGCTCTCGAGCGGCGACTCGCTGCCGGTGACGCAGACGGCGGCGCCGGTCCAGTTCGACCAGATCCTGACCGCACTGCAGTCCGACACCCGCACCGACCTGCAGGAGCTCTTGATCGCCTACGGGCAGGCGCTCCAGCACCGGCCGACCGCCGCCCAGGACGCCGGTCAGGATCCGATGGTCAAAGGTAAGACGGCGGCCGAGTCGCTCAACCTCTCGCTCGACGACGCCGCGCCGGCGCTGCGCGACAGCGCGATCGTCACGCGGGCGATGACCGGCAGCTCGCGCACCGACCTCTCGCGGCTGCTGCGCGGTCTCGACCGCACCGCGAACGCGCTGGCCGTGAACGAGGGCGCGCTGAAGGGCTTCTTGACGAACCTCGACCTGACGCTCGGCGCGCTCGCCGCCGAGCAGGGCTCGCTGCGCCGCACGGTCGGCCTGCTCGGGCCGACGACGGCCAACGCGAACCGTGCGGTTACCGCGCTCAACAACGCGCTGCCGAACATCCGCGGCCTCGCGCTCGAGCTGGTGCCCGGAATGAAGGAGGCGCCGGCGACAATCGACGCCTCCTACCCGTGGATCGCCCAGATGCGCGCGCTGTCCTCCAAGCAGGAGCTCGGCGGGCTCGCCGCGCAGCTCGCGCCGACGACACGGGACCTGGCCGGTCTCGGCAACACGCAGCTCGCGCTGATGCCGCAGATGGACCTGACCTCGGAGTGCTTCAACCGCTACGTGCTGCCGCTCGGCGACATCAAGGTCAACGACGGTCCGCTCAGCACCGGTGTCGAGAACTACAAGGAGTTCTGGTACTCGCTGGTCGGGCTCAACGCCGAGTCCCAGAACTACGACGGCAACGGCAACTACGTCCGCTTCCAGGCCGGCGGCGGCAGCTACGCCTGGGCGACCGGGCCGTACGGCCCGCACAACCCGAAGGCCGGCGAGTACGCGCTCCAGCAGTGGGTCCGCTCCGACAAGCCACCGCTCGGCACGAGCCCGGCCTATACAGGCAAGGTTCCGCCCTACGTCGCCAGCAAGCCCTGCAAGGACCAGCGGCTGCCGAACGTCAACGGCCACGCGCCCGGTCCGGCCGACGGCACCGCCCCCGGTGGCTCGCCCGCCGAGCTGCTGACGCCGACGCCGGTCCCGGCGAGCTCCACGCTGCCGGTGACATCGGTCAAGAAGCAGGCCAAGGGCGATCCTGTCGGCGAGCTCGCGGCGCGGCTGAACCCGGTCCCCAACGCCAAGGGGGCCACGCGATGAAGAACGCGATCCGCAAGTACCGGACCCCGTTCCTGGCGCTCGTCTTCACGGTCGTTCTGGGCCTTGTGGTCGGCGGCTACATCCTCAGCAACCAGCGCTTCTTCCTGCCGAGCTGGGTACCGCTGATCGGGACCGACTTCGTCGACTACAAGGCCGAGTTCGCGACCGCGCAGGCGGTGACGCCCGGTCAGGGGCAGACGATCAACATCGCGGGTGTGCCGGTCGGCGAGATCGGACATGTCGACCTTGTCGGTGGTCGCGCGGTCATCAACATGAAGATCCGTCGCAGGTACGCGCACATCTACAAGAACGCGTCGGCGCTGCTGCGGCCCAAGACCGGCCTCAACGACATGATCATCCAGCTCGATCCGGGCACCCCGGATGCCGGCGAGCTCGACCCGAAGACGCCGCTGCCGATCGGTCAGACGCTGCCGAACGTCAACTTCGACGAGGTGCTGTCGGCGCTCGACACCGACACCCGCAGCTACCTGCGGATGTTGATCGCTGCCGGCGGTCGCGGGCTCGGCGGCCAGGGTGTCGAGCTCGGGCTTGCGTTGAAGCGGTTCGCGCCGATCAACCGCGACGCACGGCGGATCGGCGAGCTGCTGGCCAGGCGCGACAAGCAGATCAAGCGCTCGATCACGAACTTCAGCCTGCTCGCCGACGCCGTCGGCTCCAAAGATCGCCAGCTGACGCAGCTGATCGCGGCATCGAAGACGAGCCTCTCGGCGTTCGCCGACCAGGACCGCAACCTTCGCGAGGCGCTGCGCGCGTTCCCCGAGACGCTGTCGGCGACCAACACCGCGCTCGGCAAGGCGACGACGCTGGCCCAGACGCTCGGGCCGGCCGCCGGCGAGCTGCGCACCGGCGCCCGCGCGCTGCCCTCCACCGAGCGCGCGCTGCGATCGTTCTTCGACAGCTCGACCCCGGTGCTGCGCGACGAGCTGCGCCCAGCCGTGCGCAGCACGACGCCGTCGGTCAAGAACTACCTGCGCCCGGCGACCCGCGACCTCGCTGCTGCAGCGCCGAACCTGACCACGTCGTTCAAGACGCTCAACTACGTGCTCAACGAGCTCGCCTACGACCCGCCCGGCAGCGAGGAGGGCTTCGGCTACTACCTGGCCTGGGTCAACCACATCGGGCCCTCGGTCTTCGCGACCCAGGACGCCAACGGTCCGGTGCGGCGCGGTGCGCTGCTGATGGACTGCTTCACGCTGCGCGGCGCGACGGCGGCGATGCCGGTCAACCCCGCACTCGAGGCGATTCTCGCACTCGCCAACCCGGTGCCTCTGACCAAGGCCGCGGCAGGCAACCCCGAGCTCTGCAAGGGCGCGCTCAACGGACCTCCATCGACCATCGGCCAATGAACAAACAGGTCCCAAGCCTCGGCAAGATTCTCGTGATGGTGGGGTTCGCCCTGCTCTGCTTCGTGCTGCTGTTGTGGCTGTGGCTGTCGTTCGGCGGCTCGACGCCGCTGCGGCCCGAGGGCTACCGCTTCCAGATCCCGTTCGGCGAGGCGACCCAGCTGGCCAAGGAGGCCGACGTGCGGATCGCGGGCATCAACGTCGGCAAGGTCAAGGGGCTGCAGACCAACAAGCAGACCGGCCAGTCGATCGCGACGATCGAAATGCAGCCGAAGTTCGCGCCGGTCCCCGTCGACACGCGCGCGACGCTGCGCCAGAAGACGCTGCTGGGGGAGACCTACATCGAGCTGACGCCGGGCAGCCCGAGCTCGCCGAAGCTCAAGGAGGGCGACATGCTCGCCGCTGCGCAGGTGGCGCCGACGGTCGAGCTCGACAAGATCCTGCGGACCTTCGACCCCAAGACGCGCAAGGCGTTCTCGAACTGGATCTATCAGATGGCGCTGTCGCTGCGCGGCCGCAGCGGCGACCTGTCGCAGCTGATCGGCAACCTGCCCGGCTTCGAGCAGCAGATGACCGAGCTGCTGACGACCGTCGATCAGCAGGGGCAGGCGGTCAGCCAGTTCTCGCGCTCGACCGCCACCGTGCTCGACGCGCTGACCGAGCGCGACGGCCAGCTCGAGCAGTTCATCCGCGGTTCGAGCAGGGTCTTCTCGACGACCGGCGCCCGCAACCGCCAGCTTGCGGATGCGATCCGCGCGCTGCCGACCTTCCAGCGCGAGCTTGGCGCGACCGTCGCGCGTCTGACCGCGTACGCCAACGACACCGACCCGCTCGTGCGGCAGCTGATGCCGTCGGCTCGCGAGTTCACGCCGATGGTCAAGGCGCTGGTCGCGACTGGCCCCGACCTGCGCGCCGCGCTGACCAGCATCGGCCCGCTGACCAAGGCCTCCGCGCGCGGCCTGCCGGCGATGACCAGGCTCGTGCAGGAGCTGCGCGCGTTCCTGCCCGAGGTCGACACGCCGCTCTCGCAGCTGGCCCCGATCCTCGACAGTGCGAACCTCTACCGCAGCGACATCACGGCCGCGCTCGCGAACTCCGCCGCGGCGACCCAGTTCCGGCAGCAGATCAACGGCGGCTCGACCTACCGGCACATGCTCAAGCTGACCAACCCGGTCTTCCCCGAGTCGCTCTCGCAGTACACGAGCAGACTGCCGACGACGCGCCAGAATGCCTACGGATGGCCGGGCGCCGGACTCTCGATCACCAGCGGCATGCCGGTCTATGACAGCCGCAGCTGCGGCGGCGACATGACGTTCACGGTCGAGAACCCGGGCACGATCCGCGACGACTTCGCCCAGTCGATCACCAAGTGGGCGCTGACCGGCGGCACCGTCCAGAGCATGCCCTGCATCCAGCAGCCGCGGTTCAACCTCAACGGGACGATCACCCGCTTCCCGCAGGTGCAGCCGAACCCGGCCGGACTGCTGCCCGGGCCGCCGACCCCCTAGCGGCACGGTGCGCGGGCTCGAGTCGATCGCCGCCGCGATCATCGGCGCCGCGCTGCGGCGGCCGCGGGCCGCGATCGCGGGCGCCGTCGTGCTCGTGCTGCTGGCGGCGCTGGGCCTGACGCGCCTCCAGACCGACACCGGGGCGCGCACGCTGGTCGGCGGCTCTAGCCCGTCGGCGGCGGCAACCGACCGCGCCCAGCGGCTGTTCGGCGGCGACGCGATCGTGATCGCGATCGCCGGCGACGTCTCGCATCTGGTGCTGACCTCCGACCTTGAGCGCGTGCTCGGCCTCGAGGGCTGTCTGGCCGGCAAGCAGGCCGCGGCCGGCGGCGCCTGCGCCCGGCTCGCCGCGCTCGGGCCCGCCCACGCGGTGATCGGGCCCGGGACGTTCATCAACACCGCCGCCGACGAGCTCTCGACGCAGCTCGAGCGGCGGCTCACGGCGGCGCGAACCGAGGCCGCTCAGGCGGCGAAGGCGGCGGCGGTGCTCGCCCGCCGCAACGGCTGGAGCGACGCCCGCGTCCGCGCCGCCGCCGACGCCGCGCGACGGATCGTGATCGAGCGCGCGACCGTCGACCTGATTCGCACCGGCGTGCGCTTCGGCGTGCTGCGGGCGCCGACGATCAACGATCAGAACTTCGTCTCGCGGCTGGTCTTCGAGCCCGGCGTCCGCGCCGGCACGCCGAAGGCACGGTTCGCCTATCTGTTTCCGACGCGCAACGTCTCGCTGGTCACGGTCAGGCTGCGCTCCGGGCTCGACGAGGCCGAGCGCAGCGCTGCGATCGCCGACATCCGCGCCGCGGTCGCGATGCCCGCCTGGCGGCTTCAGGGCGGCGGCCGCTACAGCGTCACCGGCGCGCCGGTCGTGCTCTCGGACCTGACCGGAGCCGTCCAGCACCAGCTCGTGCGGCTCAGCCTGCTCGCGCTGATCGTGATGGCGCTGGTGCTCGGCGTCGTCTTCCCGGTCCGCCGCCGCCTGCTGCCGCTGGTCGTGGCCACGGCCGGCGTCGCCGTCGCGTTCGGCGCGCTGTCGGCGGCCGGTGCTCCGGTCACGATCGCGGCGGTCGCGGTCGCGCCGATCCTGCTCGGGCTGATCGTCGACTACGCGCTCCAGCTTCAGGCGCGGGCGCGCGATCACGGCGGGCCGCGCGACGAGGCGCTGGCGGCGCTCGCCCGCTCCGGGGCGCCGGCGATCGTCGCCGCGGCGCTGACGACCGCGGCCGGCTTCCTGGCGCTGCTGATCTCGCCGGTGCCGATGGTGCGGGGGT
>CAZYMM010000070.1:0-10941 GCA_964648515.1 uncultured Conexibacter sp. | reverse complement strand
CTGCCGGCGCGGCCGCCCGGGCCGCGCGCCGTGGCCTCGGCCAGCGATCGTGGTGGCCGCGGCGTCGGCGCATACGGGTTGCCGGTCAGCGCGCAGGGGCTCTGCTCGGTCTGCTCGAAGAACTGCTTGACCGCGATCGCCGCGCAGCGCGAGCGATCGCTGGTCAGCACGGAGTGGCCTGCCCAGGCGATCTCGCTGATCCGCGCACCGGGGATCAGGCGGCCCAGGCTGCGGGCATCCTCGAGCGGTGTGCGCAGGTCCATCTCGCCGCTGAGCACGAGCGTCGGCACCTGCGGCAGCGGCGGCAGCGGCCGCGGCGCAGGAGCGGCGTCCGGCCAGGGAAGGCAGAACGGGATCGTGCCCGCCCGCAGCGCGGTCGCGGCGGGGAACGGCGCCGTCTCGGAGCCGTTCAAGCGGGCGACGGCGGCGGCGGTTGAGTTGATCCGGGCACTGAGGGCGGCATCGCGGGACCACGGCAGCGGCGCCTCCTCGCAGCTCGTCGCCAGGAACAGCGCGAAGTTCGCACCGTCGGCGTCGGCGGCCAGTCCGCTCGCCGGCGTCGAGCCCCGCGACCCCAGCCGCAGCAGCGGCGCCGGGTCACCGCGCAGCGCGGCCCGCATCGCACCGGGCAGTTCGGCCCGCAGCGCCGGGTTGAAGTCGCCCGCCAGCAGCGTCTGAACGAGGTCGTCGAGATCGAGCCGGGCCGTCACCCGGCGCCCGGCTGCGTCTATCACCGGTCCACTGATCGTGCCGCGCCGCAGCGTCGCGATCAGCGCGCGCAGGTCGGCGTTGACGTTCGGCGTCGCGCGCCGGCAGGCGCCGCCGGCACAGAGGTCGGAGAGCACGCGCGGCACAGCTTGCAGCGACGAGCGCCGGAACGGGTCCGGTCCGTCGGGCAGCACGACGCTGTCGAGCAGCAGCGCCTCGGTGCGGTCGGGGTGAAGGCTCGCGTAGGTCTCGGCAACCTTGGTGCCGTAGCTGACCCCGAACAGCACCAGCGAGTCGTAGCCGGCGGCCTGCCTGATCGCCTCGATGTCGTCGACCGAGTCGACCGTCCGGTAGAGGCCGCGGGCCGCGCCGAGCGAGTTCGCGCAGCCGCCGATCGCGGCCGAGAGCGTCCTCGCGGCGTTCAGTGACGGGCAGCTGAGCGGTCCTGACGCGCCGGTGCCGCGCTGGTCGAAGACGATCAGGTCGCGGTGTGTCAACGCCGCTGCGGTCACCTCGGCCAGCGTCTCGCGCAGCGGCAGCGCGGCCTGGCCGGGGCCGCCGGCGAGCGCGAGCACGGCGCTGTGCGTCGGGTTGTCGCTGGCGACGACACGCGAGACGGCCAGCGTGACCGTGCCGGGTACGGCGCCGCTGCGGTCGAGCGGCACCGTCAGCGTTCCGCACTCCCAGCCGGCATGTCCGGTGCACGACGACCAGTCGATCGCCGGAGCTGCCGATGCCGTCGCAGACAATCCGGCGACAAGCGTGGCGCCGACCGTCAGCACGGCCAGGCGAAGGCGGGCGGTGGCGCGCATCGGTGCCGGAAAGGTACCGTGACCGGCAGACCCGCACGCCACCCAGAGGGAGTCTCATGCCGCTCGACCGATCGATCATCTCCGCCCACGGCGCACCGGCCGCGCTCGGCCCCTACTCGCACGCGGTCCGCAGCGGCGATCTGGTCTTCCTCAGCGGCCAGCTGCCGGTCGATGCCGAGAGCGGCGAGCTGGTCGAGGGCGGGCCTGGTGCGCAGACGACACGCTGCCTGGAGAACCTCGCGGTCGTCGCCGCGGCGGCCGGTGGCCGGCTCGAGGACGTCGTGCGCTGCGGCATCTACGTCACCGACATCAAGACGTTCGCCGAGGTCAACGAGGCCTACGCGGCGTTCTTCCCCGCAGCGCCGCCCGCGCGTTCGACGATCGGCGTCGCCGCGCTGCCGAAGGGCGCCGACGTCGAGATCGACGCGATCCTCGCGGTCGACGCCGCGTCGTGAGCGGGCCGCCGGTCGACGCCGCGGCGATCGCCGCCGCGGCGCAGCGGATCGGCGATGTCGCGCGCAGGACGCCGGTCGTGCCGTCGGCGACGCTCGGCGAGCGGCTTGGTGCTCCGGTCGTGCTGAAGGCCGAGAACCTCCAGCGGGTCGGTTCGTTCAAGATCCGCGGTGCGCTCAACAAGCTCGCGACGCTCGGTGACGACTGTGCGCCCGGCGTCATCTGCGGCAGCGCCGGCAACCACGCACAGGCGGTGGCGTTCGCCGCCCGCGAGCGCGGCGTGCCGTGCGCGGTCGTGATGCCGCAGGACGCGCCGGTCGCCAAGGTCGAGGCGACCGAGGCGCTCGGCGCCGAGGTCACGCTGCACGGCGAGACGGTGACCGAGGCGGTCGCGCTGGCCCGTCAGCTGGCATCCGAGCGCGGGCTGACGTTCGTGCATCCGTTCGAGGATCGCGATGTGATCTGCGGGCAGGGGACGCTCGGTCTCGAGCTGCTCGAGCAGATCCCGGACCTCGGTCAGGTGATCGTGCCGATCGGCGGCGGCGGGCTGATCGGCGGCGTCGCGGTCGCGATCAAGAGCGCCCGGCCGCAGGTCCGGGTCGTCGGCGTGCAGGTCGAGCGGGTGCCGTCGATGGCGGCGTCGCTCAGCGAAGGCGCTCCAGTCGCCGTCGCCGGCGGCGCGACGATCGCCGACGGGATCGCGGTCAAAGAGCCGGGGGAGATGACCCTGGCGCTCTGCCGCCGCTGGGTCGACGAGCTCGTGACGGTCTCCGAGGAGCAGGTCGCCGACGCCGTGGTGCTGATGATGGAGAAGGCCAAGCTCGTCGTCGAGGGTGCCGGCGCGGTCGCCGTCGCCGCGCTGATGGCCGGCACCGTGGGGTCGCCGGCGTCCGGCACGACCTGCTGCGTGCTCAGCGGCGGCAACATCGACCCCGGACTGCTGGCCGAGCTCGCGCGCCGCGGCGAGAGCGAGGCGGGGCGCCGCCACGTCCTCTTCACGCGGCTGCCGGACCGGCCCGGCGGGCTGGCCCGGCTGCTCGGGCTGATCGCTGGTGCCGGAGCCAACGTCGTCGAGGTCACCCACCTGCGTGAGGGGATCGGCCTGCACGTGCGCGAGACCGGTGTCCAGCTGGTGCTCGAGACGCGCTCGCGCGAGCACGCCGCCGGCGTGATCGCTGCGATCGAGGCCGCCGGCTACGCGGTCTTCGGTGGGCTCTCGGTGCTGACCGAAGGACGCGGCGGCCCCGACGGGTCACCGGCCTGAAGCACTCGTTGGACGAGCACGAGGTCGAGCCAGCGCCCGAACTTGTGGCCGACCTCGGGCATCCGCCCGACCGTGATGAAGCCGTGACGGGCGTGAAAGCGCAGGCTTGCGGTGTTGTCGGCGTCAAGGCCGCCGACGATCACATGCATCCCGGCCGCCGTCGCCCGTGCGATCAGCTCGTCGAGCAGGGCGCCGCCGACGCCGCCGCTGCGGGCCCGCTCGGCGACGTAGACGCTGTGCTCGACGGTCAACGCGAAGCCGCTGCGGTTGCGGAACGGTCCATAGCTGGCCCAGCCGACGATGCCGTCCGCGCCGTCGTCGGCGACGATCACAGGGTGGCCGGCGCGGCGCCGGGACGAGAGCCAGACGCGCCGCTCGACTAGCGACTGCGGCAGTGTCTCCCAGTCGGCGGTCGTGTTCTCGATCGCAGCGTTGAGGATCTGCGCGATCGCGGGTACATCTGCTTCGGTTGCATCACGGATCTGCATCGGCTCCCCTTCGGCGTCCCCCGGCCGGGGATCGTAGACGAGGATCAGGCGGTCGCGATGAAGATCGTCTTGAGTTCGGTGTAGGCGTCGGTTGCGTGGGGGCCGAGCTCGCGGCCGTAGCCGGACTGCTTGAAGCCGCCGAACGGCGTGTTGATCCGCACCGAGCTGTGCGAGTTGACCGACAGGTTGCCGGACTGCAGCGCGCGCGCGACGCGCAGCGCGCGTGCGCCGTCACGGGTCCAGATCGAGCCCGAGAGGCCGTAGACCGTGTCGTTGGCGATTCGGATCGCCTCCTGCTCGCCGTCGAACGGGACGACGACCGCGACCGGCCCGAAGATCTCCTCGCGCACGGCGCGGTGGCCGGGGTCGACCGGATGCAGCACGGTCGGCGGGAACCAGTAGCCGGGCCCGTCCGGGACACGGCCCTGGAAGGCGACCTGCACGTCGTCGTCGACGAAAGACGCGACGGTCTCGCGCTGTCCGGCCGAGATCAGGGGCCCCATCTCGGTGCCGTCGGCGAGCGGGTCGCCAACCGCGATCGACTCGACGACGGGCTGCATCGCGGCCAGGAAGTCGTCGAGCACCGGGCGCTCGACGAGGATCCGCGACCGCGCGCAGCAGTCCTGACCGGCGTTGTCGAAGACGCCCCACGGCGCGGCCCGGGCGGCGGCCTCGATGTCGGCGTCGGCGAAGACGACGTTGGCGGACTTGCCGCCGAGCTCCAGCGTGACGCGCTTGATCGTCTGAGCGGCGCCGGCCGCGATCGTGGCGCCGACCTCGGTTGAGCCGGTGAACGCGATCTTGGCGATGTCGGGATGCTCGACAAGCCGTGTGCCGCAGGTTCGGCCCGGCCCGACGACGACGTTGACGACACCCTCGGGTATGCCGGCCTCGAGCACCAGCTCGGCGAAGCGCACCGCGGTCAGCGGCGTCAGCTCAGCCGGCTTGAGCACGACCGTGTTGCCTGCCGCGAGCGCGGGCGCCAGCTTCCAGCAGGCGATCGCCAGCGGAAAGTTCCACGGCGTGATCAGGCCGACGACGCCGAGTGGCTCGCGCACGGTGAAGGCCATGCCGCCGGCGACCGGGATCGTCTCCCCGTGCGGACGCTCGATCGCACCGGCCATGAAGCGGAAGGTTTCGATCGCTCCGCCGATCTCACCGCGCGCGGCGGCGAGCGGCTTGCCTGCGTTGCGGGCCTCGAGCGTCGCCAGTTCCTCGTGATGCTCTTCGAGCACGACGACGAGCGCTCGCATGAGCGCCGCACGGTCACCCGGCGCCAGCGCCGTCCAGGCCGGCCAGGCAAGCTTCGCCCGCGCGACTGCGGCGTCGACGTCCTCTACGCCTGCCCGCGGGATCGCCGCCAGCTCGGTCTCGGTCGCCGGTTCGGTCACGCTCAGGATCTCGGACATCGACATCGTGCCTCTCTGCTGTTGCTCGCGGTGGTGGCTGTTGCAGAGACAAAGGTATGTGATCTGCGCCTTCCGGAGCTCGGCGAATTTACACTCGCCATTGGTCCGAGATCAAGCGCAGCCGCATGATCTGCGACCCTGTCTGTGGTGAACGACGGGGAACTGCTCCTTATCGCCGGTGGGCTGCTGGCGATCGGGCTGCTCGCCTCACTCGTGGCATCGCGCGTGCGGGTGCCGGGACTGGTGCTGTTCCTGCTGCTCGGCATGCTGATCGGAGCGCCGTGGGGGCCGCTGCCGTTCTCGGACTTCGAACTCGTCCACTCGATCGGGATCGTCGCACTGGCGGTCATCCTGTTCGACGGCGGCCTCTCCGCCGGCCTGCCCGAGATCCGCCCGGTGCTGGTGCCATCGATGATGCTTGCCGTCGTTGGGACGATCCTGACGGCGCTCATGGCAGGCCTGGTCGCAAGCTGGCTGCTCGGCTACTCGTTGCGCGAGGGGCAGATGATCGGCGCGATAGTCGCCTGTACCGATGCGGCGGCAATCTTCGCGCTGCTACGTGGATCCCGACTGCGGCGCCGGCTCGCGCGCACGCTCGAGGGCGAGTCGGGGATCAACGACCCGGTCGCGATCGTGCTCGTGCTCGGCTGGATCGCCGTGCAGACCAAACCCGGCTACGGGGCGTGGGACTTCGCCTGGCTGTTCGCGCATCAGTTCGTCGTCGGCGGCGTCGTCGGCGGCGTCGTCGGTTGGGTCGCGGCAAAGGGCATGGCCACCGCGAGGCTCGGCGATACCGGTCTCTATCCGGTCGCTAGCTTCGCGGCGATGGCGTTGGCGTTCGGCGTCGCCGACGTCGGCGGCGGCTCAGGGTTCCTCGCGGTCTACATCGCTGGGCTGTCGATCGGGTCGGCTTCGATCCCCGCCGAGCGCACGGTCGTCGCCTTTCACGAGGGGCTCGGTTGGGTCGCCCAGATCGCAATGTTTCTTGTGCTCGGGATGCTTGTCGACCCCGGGGCGCTGGCCGAGATCGCGTTGGTCGGGACGCTGCTGGCGCTCGCGCTTGCCGTGATCGCGCGCCCGCTGGCGACGTTCATCGCCACGATCGGACAGCGCTTCTCGGTCGCCGAACGGGCGGCTCTCGGCTGGGCCGGGCTGCGCGGTGCGGTGCCGATTGTGCTGGCGACCTTCCCGGTGATCGAGGGACTCGCGCACGCCCGCGAGATCTTCGCGGTCGTCTTCTTCGTGGTCCTCGTCTCGACGGTGCTCCAGGGTTCGACATTCGAGTGGTTCGCCGAGCGGATCGGTGTGACGACGACCGAGCCCGCGCTGCCGAGCCCGCTCGCAGACGCTGCCGCGCTGCGCCGGCTCGGCGGCGAGGTGCTGACCTTCCCGGTCCGCTCCGGCGATGCGATCGTCGGCGCCCCGATCCGTGACCTGGGACTGCCGCGCGATGCGGTCGTCAACGTGCTCGTACGCGACGGCCAGGCGATCCCGCCGCGTGGATCGACGCTGATCGCCGCCGGCGACGAGCTCCACGTCCTCTATCGAGCCGAGGCATCGAGCGATCTGATGCGGCTGTCGGACCGCTGGCACCACGGCCACGGCGAGCGGCGGCCCCAGAACCGCGACCTGCGTGGTGCGGTCACGATCTTCAGCGTTCGTCCCTGGGACGAGGCGGACGGTGATCCGACACGGCCGCTGTCGGTCGGCGGAATCGAGGTGATCGACCTGCTGCGGCTGCGGCGTGACGCCCCCGGCAGCCTCGTCCGGCTCGAGGACGGTCGCTACGCGGTCTGTGGGGCGGTCGTCGCGCTCGGCTCCCGGATCCAGCTCGCACGCTGGATCGGCGACCGTCAGCAGGCTGCGGGCGCGGAGGAGCGCGCATGGCTGCGCACCGTCCTCGGCGCGATCTCGACCGATGCGATCGAGCGCGGCTGAGCAGCACCGGAGACGACGGCAGGCGGTGTCAGCCGCCCTCGTCCGCGGCGGCGGCGCGCAGCAGCCCGGCGAGGATGTGCGTGGTGCCGAGAACGTGTTCGGCCATCG
Source organism: uncultured Conexibacter sp. (assembly GCA_964648515.1). Taxonomy (GTDB): domain Bacteria; phylum Actinomycetota; class Thermoleophilia; order Solirubrobacterales; family Solirubrobacteraceae; genus Baekduia. Next base: position 3,761 of record CAZYMM010000070.1, on the reverse strand, counting down.
TCGCCAGCACGTCCTCGCGGTCGCCGGCGGCGATCCCGTCGAGCATCCGCTCGTGTTGGACGTTGCTGTGCTCAAGCACCTCGGGCGGGTGGGAGATGTGGGCGATCAGGCTGCTCATTGCGGCCTGCGACTCGGTCGTGGCGACGACGAGGCGATCGTTCTGGGTCAGCTCCGCGAGCCCGACGTGGAAGCGGACGTCGAGCCGCCGGAAGCGCTCGAACGGCATCGTCACCTCGCGCATCTCGTCGACGAGGTCGCGCAGCGGCTCGAGCTGATCGCGGCCGGCGCGCTCGGTCGCGAGCGCCGCAACCGCCAGGTCGGTCGCCAGACGCAGGTCGCAGGTGTCGCGCCAGCCGGCGACGAGCTCGGCGCTCGGCGGCTCGGCCGGCGGCAGCTCACGGGCCACGAACGTGCCGCCGCCGCGCCCGCGTACGGCGTGGATCAGCCCGGCCTGCGTCAGCGCCAGCAGCGCCTGGCGCAGCGTCGAGCGCGAGACCTCGAGCATCCCGCAGAGCTCGCGCTCTGCGGGCAGCTGCGCGCCGGGTGCGAGCAGGCCGAGCCGGATCGCCGAACCGAGCCGCTCGAAGGTCTCCTCGAACGCGGTCTGCGAGCGGACCGGCGTGTAGACGGAGGACGGGGCGTCGTCCATCAGAGCCGTTCGAACCCGCGCACGCGCTCCCAGTCGGTGACCGCGGCCTCGAACGCCGTCAGCTCGACATCGGCGTTGTTGAGGTAGTGGTCGACGACCTCGTCGCCGAACGCGCGCCGCGCCAGTGCGCTGGCCGCGAACAGGTCCCGGGCCTCATGCAGCGTCGACGGCACACGCTCATGGTCGGTGTCGGCATACGCGTTGCCGGTCAGCGGCGCCGGCGCCGTGAGCCCGCGGTCGATGCCGTCGAGCCCGGCGGCGATCATCCCCGCGAACGCCAGGTAGGGGTTGACGTCACCGCCCGGGATCCGGCACTCGATCCGCTTGCCCGGTCCGTGGCCGATCACGCGGAACGCGCAGGTGCGGTTGTCCGGACCCCAGGCGATCGCCGTCGGCGCGAACGATCCGACCGCGAAGCGCTTGTAGGAGTTGATGTTCGGCGCGAACAGCAGCGACAGCTCACGGGCCGAGGCGATCTGTCCGGCGAGGAAGCTGCCGAACAGCGCGTCGTCGGCGGCGAACACGTTCTCGCCGCCGTCTGCCGCCGCGAGCGACAGGTGCAGGTGGCAGGAGTTGCCCTCGCGCTCGTCGTACTTGGCCATGAACGTCAGCGACCTGCCCTCCTGGGCGGCGATCTCCTTTGCGCCGTTCTTGTAGATCGTGTGCTGGTCGCAGGTCACGAGCGCCTCGTCGTAGCGGAAGTTGATCTCGTGCTGGCCGAAGTTGCACTCGCCCTTGGAATCCTCGAGGTACATCCCCGCGGCCTCCATCGAGCGCCGGATCCGGCCGATCAGCGGCTCCAGCCGTGAGGTGCCGAGCATCGAGTAGTCGACGTTGTAACGGTTGGCACCGGTCAGGCCGCGGTAGCCGCTGTCCCATGCCTGCTCGTAGCTGTCCTCGAAGATGATGAACTCGAGCTCCGAGGCGGCGTTGGCCTTCCAGCCGCGCTCGGCGAGGCGGTCGAGCTGGGCGCGCAGGATCTGGCGCGGCGAGGCGGCGACCGGCCTGTGGTCGGACCACAGCACATCACTCATCACCGCTGCGGTCTTCTCGTGCCAGGGGATCAAGCAGAGCGAGCTCAGGTCGGGGATCCATTCGAAGTCGCCGTAGCCGTGCTCCCACGAGGTCATCGCGTAGCCGCCGACGGTGTTCATCTCGACATCGGTGGCGAGCTGGTAGCAGCAGGCCTCGACGCCGTCCTCGACCGCCGATTCCAGGAAGTGACGGCCGCTCATCCGTTTGCCCTGCAGGCGGCCCTGCATGTCGGCCATGCAGACCAGCACGGTGTCGATCGTGCCGTCGGCGACGGCCCGGCTCAGCTCCTCGATTTTCATAGGTGCCGAAGCTATACCTTCAGCCCTCCGGACGGCAAGTCCGGACGTCGTGCCGGCCACGAGCGGGATCCGCCGAAGCGGACATCCGCGCGGCGCGAAGATTCTCCTTCGCGTTGTGCTCGCTGGGCGTAGGATCGACCCATGAGCGCTACCGACACGATCACGATCGACCGCCAGCGGATCGCCGAGCTGACCGAACGCGAGACCGCGCGTCTCAACGAGGCGACCAAGGGCTCGGGGGAGATGTACGAACGGGCACGCCGGCACTTGGCCTCCGGTGTCGCGTCCAGCTACCAGGATCGCGAGCCCTGGCCGATCTACCTCGAGCGCGGCGATGGACCGAAGGTCTGGGACGTCGACGGTAACGAGATGTGGGACTTCCACAACGGCTTCGGCTCGATGGTGCAGGGGCACGCGCACCCGGTCATCGGCGAGGCGATCGCGGCGCGCTACGGGCTCGGCACCCACTTCGCTGCGCCGACCGAGGACGCGATCGTCGTCGGCGACGAGCTCGCACGCCGCTGGGGACTGCCGAAGTGGCGCTACACGAACTCCGGCTCGGAGTCGACGATGGATGCGATCCGGATCGCGCGTGCCTACACCGGGCGTGACGACGTGATGAAGATCTTCGGCTCCTATCACGGTCATCACGACACCGTGATGGTCTCGATCGGGATCGAGTACGACCAGATCGGAGACCACGACCGTCCGCCGTCACTTCCCTACGGCGGCGGCATTCCGCAGTCGACGGTCGACCACGTCTTCGCCGTGCACTTCAACGACGCCGAGTCGATGGACCGCCGGATCACCGAGCTTGCCGCCGAGGGGCGCAAGCCGGCCTGCGTGATCATGGAGGCCGCGATGATGAACCTCGGCGTCGTGCTGCCCGAGCCCGGCTACCTGGACGCGGTGCGCGAGATCACGAGCCGCCACGGCATCGTCCTGATCTTCGACGAGGTCAAGACCGGGCTTGCGATCGCCGCGGGCGGCGCGACCGAGCGGTTCGGTGTGCTGCCGGACATGGTCACGCTCGCCAAGTGCCTGGGGGGCGGCATGCCGACCGGCGCGATCGGCATGTCCGAGGAGTTGGCTGCGATCGTCGAGGACGGCACCGTCTACCAGGTCGGCACCTACAACGGCAACCCGCTCGGGATGGCGGCGACGCGCGCCAACCTGCTCGAGGTGCTGACGCCGGAGGCATACGACCACCTGACGATGCTCAACGACCGGATCGTCGGCGGCTGCCAGGGCGTGATCGACAAGTACGGGCTGCCCGGCTACGCGGTCGGTGTCGGCTCCAAGGGCTGCGTCACGTTCGCGACGACCAAGATCATCGACTACGAGACGTTCAAGGCCCAGCAGGACGCAGCGGTCGCCGATCTCGCCTGGCTCTACAACATGAACCGCGGGATCTTCATGACGCCGGGCCGCGAGGAGGAGTGGACGCTGTCGGTCACGCACACGACCGACGCGGTCGACCGCTACGTCGAGGTCTTCGACGAGATGGCTGCTGATCTGACGGCGTAGGCCTGTCGCTGGTTCGCTCGCCCGCTCGTGGTGTGGGCGGGGCGTCCGTGTCCCGACGGCGCCGCATCCCTCCATCTCGTCGGGGGCTCGAGCCGACGGCGTCGGCTCGAGCTTCGAGTTCCGCGTCGCGGAACTCGGGCGGGGGCGCGTGGCACGACACGGACGCCCGCCTGCGCCTGTACGCGGCGCGCGTGTCCGTCGAGTGGTCGGTTAGGCCCGGACGTCCGGGCCTAACCGACCACTCGACGAAC
>CAZYMM010000069.1:0-11196 GCA_964648515.1 uncultured Conexibacter sp. | reverse complement strand
CGCGCGGATCCGCGCCAGCCGGCGCAGGCCCAGCGCGCGGACGGTCTGCCCGTTCCAGCGGACCTCGCCGCCGGCAAGCCGCTGGATCCCGGCGGCGGCACGGATCAGGGTCGACTTGCCGGCGCCGTTCGGTCCGACCACCGCGACCAGCCGGCCGGGTCCGGCGTTCAGCGTCGCGCCGCGCAGAATCTCGCTGCCGCCGGCGGTGACGCGCGCATCGCACACCTCCAACATCAGCGCGTCCTCCGCAACAGCAGCAGGAACACCGGCACGCCGATCACGACCATGAACGGGCCGACCGGCAGCTCGAGCGGTGCCGCGACGACGCGGGCGAGCGTGTCACCGACGAGCAGCAGCGCGGCACCGAAGAGAACCGAGGCCGGCAGCACGAACCCGTGGCGCGAGCTGCCGCCGCACAGCCGCACGAGGTGGGGGATCACGAGCCCGAGGAAGCCGACCAGGCCGACCAGCGCCGCAGCCGCCGAGGCCAGCAGCGTGGCCGCGACCATCGCGAGCAGGCGGACCGCGCGCGGGCGTGAGCCGAGCGAGGCGGCGACGTCGTCGCCGAGCGCGAGCCGGTCGAGCGGTCGGATCAGCGCGATCGCCAACACGAATCCGACGGCGAAGTAGGGCCAGCCGATCCTCATCCCCGCCCAGCCCTCGGACGACAGCCCGCCCGCCATCCAGAACACCGCGGACTGGACGCGGTCGCTGAACGCGACGAGCAGCGACGTCGTCGCGGCGCCGAACATCGCCGCGACCGCGATCCCGGCCAGGATCAGGCGGGCCGTCCCGCCCGCGCCCGGGCCCGACCAGGCGATCGCGAGCACGATCGCACCGGCGAGCGAGCCGAAGACGACGGCGCCGACCGGCATCAGCGCCACCTGGTCGGGGAAGGCGAGCAGGATCAGGACCGCACCGAAGCCGGCACCGCCGGTGACGCCGACGATGTCCGGTGAGGCCAACGGGTTGCCGAGCGCGCCCTGCAGCACGACCCCAGCGACGCCGAGCGCGGCACCGACGACGATCGCCTCAACCGTGCGCGGCAGTCGCAGCGAGTGGATGATCTCGGCGTTGATCGGGTCCGTCCGGTGGCCGAGGAGCGTGTCGAGGACGGCTCGGGGCGGGATGTGGACGGCTCCGAACGCAAGCGACGCCATCACAGCGGCGAGCAGCGTGACCGCCGCCAGGACCAGCACGGTGGGCTGACGGAGCGCCACCGCGTCAGTTCTTGAGGAACGAGCGGCGCACGTCGCGGATCGTTCGCCCCGGGTCGGTGAAGGCCTGGAGCAGCGAGTTGCCGGTAGCGATGTAGACGCGGTGGTTGCGGGCCGCGTTGGTCCGGCGCCAGCCGGGTTTGTTGCGCATGTAGTCGGCGACCTTCGGCAGGCTGCCCGGGTTGCCGTGCGGCAGCACGATGATCACGTCCGGGTTGGCCTTGACGACCTTCTCGTCGGAGATCTGCGCGAAGCCGCCGCCGGCGCGCAGCCCGCCGGTGATCAGCTGTCCGCCGGCATAGCGGATGATGTCCCCGCCCCAGCTGTTGGCAAGCATCGCCATCGTCGAGCGGCCGACGCCGAGCGTCAGCAGCACGCGCGGGTGGCGGCGGATGCCGCGCTGCGCGGCGATGATCTCGCTTCGCTGGCGCGCGGCGATCTGGCGGCCGCGGGCGCTGCGGCCGAGCACGGCGCCGAGCCGCTGAGATTCGGTCAGCACGTCGCCGACGCTGGTCGGGTCGCTCTCGACGACCCTGATCCCGAGGCGGCGGATCGCGGCCTCACCCTTGCGCCAGATCGGCGCTGACAGCACGAGGTTCGGGCGCAGCGCCGCGAGCTGCTCGATGTTCGCTCCGTTCGGGTGCGCGAGCGGCAGCACCTTGACGCCGCGCAGCCGCCGGTCGATACGGTCGTGGCCGCCGAGAACCTGTCCGATCGCGACCGGGCGGATCCCGAGCGCGGCGACGGTGTTGGCGGTGAACGGTGTCAGCGCGACGACGCGCGGCGCAGCCGCCGAGGCGGCAGGAAGGGGCGCAAGCAGGGCCAGGGCGGCGGCGACGGCGGCGACGAGCGACGCGCGGAGGGGGCGGGAGGAGGTCACGACGGCGGTGCTGATCTCGGGTCGGGTGCGGTCGGGGTACCCGGGCGATTCATGTACCGTTCGGGCACCGTAACACCCACAGGGGTAGCAGAGTCGCGCCCCTCACCGCACCAGGAAGGACTCCGCCAAGTGCCCCGCCCCCGCTCATTGATGCTGCTGGCAGCCGCCGGCACGCTGCTCGCAGCCGGCCCCGCCGGCGCAGTGCCCGCCACCGTCGACGGCGGCTCGCTGACGTGGACGCAGACCAACGTCTACGACACCACGCAGCCCGCAGGGCACGACCGCACCTGGATCGGATACGTGACCAACGCGATCGGTGGTCCCGGGGCCGCAAACGGCACCGTCGCGCCGGTTGCGCCGCTGACCGCGCCGGCGCTCGACTCGAGCAGCCCGCGTGGCGCCGCACAGGACTACTCCTGGGTCTTCCCGGCGACCGGCGGCAGCTATGAGGCCGACACAGGCACCGGCACGGTCGGCTTCGACGGCGGCCTGACGTTCGCCAGCACCGCCCACGGCTTCAAGATCACGATCGACGACCCGCAGCTTGCGCTGAACGGCCTCAGCGGCGTGCTCAGCGGATCGGGCGAGTACACGGACGGTGGGCAGATCCCGTACTCCGCTCAGCCGGTCTTCAACCTCGACCTGTCCGCGTCGTCCGTGGTGTTGCGCCCTGACGGCAGCCGTGAGATCGCCGGGATCGTGCCGACCCTCGCCAAGACCGGGCTGCCGTTCCCGCCCAACTACACCGGCGGCGTCTCGGGCCCGGACCGCACGCCGAACACGTTCGGCTCGTTCACGCTCAAGCTCCACACGGCGCCGGTCCCGGCGCTGTCCGGACCCCCTGGTGCGCCCGGAGCTCCGGGGCCAGCAGGGGCTCCGGGTGCGCCAGGTGCTCCCGGCGCGACAGTGACCGTGCGCAACTACGTCGTCCACTTGGCCAAGGCGCCGTTCCGTGGCCGCGGCAGCAACGCGGTCACGCTGCGGCGTTCCGGCAAGGTCGTCGCGACCGGCAAGATCCGCGGCCGTGTGCTGCGGGTCAGGCTGCGCCCAGCGGTCAGCTCGCTGTCCGGCCGCTACGCGATCAATCTTTGGAGCAACGCCAAGCGCAGCACCGGGATCGTCGTCGGCTAGCGCTGCGTGGGCGCCGCTCAGCGGCGCCCACGCAGCGTCACGACAAGCTTGCGGCTGTCGGACTTGGCGCCGGTCGACAGTCGCAGCTTCAGCGTCACCTTTGCGCTGCGCCGCTGAAGGCGCCGTGCCGCGGCTTTCGTCAGCCGCAGCCGCACGTACGCCTTGCGGCCGCCGGCGACGCGCTTGGGGGCCGATACGGTGACCCGGTACGAGCGGCCGGCGATGCGGATCGTGACCCGGGCCGGCGCGGTCACCGTGCAGCGCGGCCCCGGCGGGCAGCTCAGCGTTGCCAGCGTCGCGGTGCGCGCCGTGCTGAGCTTGACCAGCTTCTTGGCCGGCAGCTTGATCGCCGGACGGCGATCGGCCGGCGTCGGCGGCTGTGGCCCGGGTTGTCCGGGCGGTCCGGGCGGGTCGTCTTCCGGCGGCGGAGGGCCGGACTCGCTGGGCGGATCGACCCACGCGACCGGCGTGAACCTGATCCGCAGCGCGAGCGGCTGCTTGAGCGCGTCGAAGGCGCCGCCGGTCGAGTACCAGTAGGGGGCCAGCCCGGTGCCGACCTGGAAGTCGACGAACGACTGCGGCCATGCCCCCCAGCCGGAGCTGCCCGTGTACTGGGGCTCTTGGCCGGCCGGCAGCGTGACCGTGACACCGGCGAAGTCGGGCGTGATCGCAAGCTCGTTCGGCGGCGCGATGCTCACCCCGGAGAACGTCGCGATCGTCACCCCGGCGACCGGCGCCAGCGGCACCTTGGTGTCCGGGTTGTCGATCGAGGAGCCGTAGCCTGAAAGGTCGGCCTTCAGAGTGCCGTGGCCGGATCCGTCGACGCTCAGCACCGGGCTCGAGATCGTGAACGGGACGCGTCCTTCGTAGAAGTTGACCGTGAACCCGCCGCTCCAGGCGACAGTGCCGGAGCCGTCGGCGGCGACGGACCCGGTGCCGCCGAACAGCCGCGCGATCTGGCGGCCACCGCTGCCGATGTGCGCCGCCCGTGTCGCGTAGGTCGCCTGGCGTTCGGCACCGGCCGCGCCGAGCTGCACGATCTGGACGGCTCCCGTCCGAGCCGAATAGTGAGCCACGCCGCCGTCGGTCGTACCGGCGGTCATGTAGTTGCTGCCCCCGGACGGCGGCCGGCTCTGGATCTCGCCGCTGCCGGTCCAGTCGAGGGTCACGTCGCTGACGCCGGCGGCACCGGCGGCGGCGGGCACTATCAGCGCCGCTGCCAGTGCGGCGACGGTCACGATCGGGCGGCGCAGCATCGGCTCAGCGTAGCCAGGAATCGCGGTGCGCTCTCCGGTTCGGCTACGGTCTGCGCGGAACCGACGGGGAACCGACCCCGGGGCTCACAGGAACCGCCATGGGCAAGACACTGATCATCGCCGAGAAGCCGTCGGTCGGCCGCGACCTCTCCAAGGTCCTGCCCGGGCCGTGGCAGAAGCAGACCGGCGCCGGTGACAAGACGGCTCGCGCGCTCGAGGGTCCCGAGCACGTGATCTCCTGGGCGGTCGGGCACCTCGTGCAGCTCGCCGATCCCGACCAGTACGACGAGAAGTACAAGAAGTGGCGGATGGCGGACCTGCCGATAGTTCCGCAGAAGTTCAAGCTCGTCGTCCGCGACGAGCGCTCGCAGAAGCAGATGACGGTCGTCTCCAAGCTGCTGCGCCGCGACGACATCGACGTCGTGATCAACGCCTGCGACGCCGGCCGTGAGGGCGAGCTGATCTTCGCCTACCTCTACGAGAAGGCCGGTGCCAAGAAACCGGTCAAGCGCCTCTGGCTCTCGTCGATGACAGCCACCGCGATGCGCGACGCGTTCGCCAACCTGCGCGACGGGGACGAGATGGCGCGGCTCGAGCAGGCCGCGCGGTCACGCTCGGAGGCCGACTGGATCGTCGGCATGAACGCGACCCGTGCGGCGACGATCCGCCTGCGCAGCTCGTTCGACGGTGCGGTCTCGCTCGGGCGTGTGCAGACGCCGACGCTGGCGATCCTGACCCAGCGCGAGGAGGAGATCCGCGCGTTCGTGCCCGAGCCCTACTGGCTCGTCGACGCCGGCTTCGAGGCCTCCGCCGAGCGACGCTACGAGGGCCGCTACCACCTCGGCGCCAAGCCGCGCGTCGCCAGCGAGGCGGAGGCGAACGCGATCGCCGACGCGGTGCGCGGGGGAGACGGCACGATCTCGAAGGTCAAGACGACACGCCGCCGGACCCAGGCGCCGCTGCTGTTCGACCTGACCTCGCTGCAGCGCGAGGCCAACTCCCGGCTCGGCTACTCGGCCCGGCGCACGCTCGCCGCCGCGCAGCGCTGCTACGAGGAGCACAAGGTCCTCACCTATCCGCGTACGAGCTCCAAGTACCTGACCTCCGACATGGTCCCGGAGCTCAAGGAGATCGCCGCCCAGGTCGGCCGCCACCCCGACTACGCGCAGGCAGCCGCCTACGTCACCGGGCTCGACCTGCTGCCGCTGGGCCGTGTCGTCGCCGACGAGAAGGTCGGCGATCACCACGCGATCATCCCGACCAACTCCGAGCACGCGGTCGAGAAGCTCGCCGGCGACGACCTCAGGATCTACGACCTCGTCGTCCGCCGCTTCCTCGCGATCTTCCATCCGGAGGCTGAGTTCGACCATACGAGCGTCGAGACGACGGTCGCCGCCGAGGGCGCAGACGGGGGACACGTCTTCCGCACCCGCGGCAAGGTGCTCGTCGTCGCCGGCTGGCGCAGCGTCTACGGCGAGCTTCCAGCCGACGGGGCCGATGACGACGAGGGCCGCGACCAGGATCTGCCGCGGCTCGAGCAGGGTGAGACGGCCCATGTCCGCTCGGTCGAGGTGCTGGCCAAGGAGACCAAGCCGCCGGGGCGGTATTCGGACGCCTCGCTGCTCGGGGCGATGGAGGGTGCGGGCAAGCTCGTCGACGACGAGGCGATGGCCGAGGCGATGAAGGAGTCGGGGATCGGCACGCCGGCGACGCGTGCGGCGATCATCGAGCGGCTGATCGACGTCGGCTACGTCGAGCGTGAGGCACGGGCGCTGGTGCCGACCGAGAAGGGCATCAACGTGATCCGACTGCTCGGCTCTCATCCGCTGACCTCGCCGTCGCTGACCGGCGAGTGGGAGCATCGGCTGGCCGAGATCGAGCAGGGCACGGTCGCGCGCAAGACGTTCATGGCCGATATCGCCAAGTTCGCGGGCCAGACCGTCGGCGAGCTCGACGCCAAGCTCAAGGACGTGCGGATCCCGCGCGCCAACCTCGGGCCGTGCCCGATCTGCGGCCACGACATCGTCGAGAACCGCAAGGGCTTCTCCTGCTGGTCGCGCCAGGACCCGGGCTGCGGGTTCGTGATCTGGAAGTCGAAGGCCGGCAAGACGCTGACCGCCGCGATCGCGCGCGAGCTGATCGCCAGGGGGCGCACCGAGAAGCCGGTCACCGGTTTCCGCAGCCGCGCCGGACGCAGCTTCCGCGCCCGGCTCGCGCTCGTGCAGAACGAGGAGGGCCGAATGCGGGTCGAGTTCGACGAACCGTGGGCGCAGGACGGTTACAAGGCGCCGGAGGTCGACGAGGCTGAGGCTGCGGCATCCGGTGGTGCGGCATCAGCTGTCGCGGCTGCCGTCGGAGGTTCTGCTGACGCAGAACCTCCAGGCGCTGGTAGTTCCGCGGCCTAGGCGCCGTCTCGATGTCAGACGTCGGCGGCGGCTGCGACCCTGGGGTCTCGTGCCGCTGACGCTCATCACCGGTCCGGCGAACTCCGCCAAGGCCGGCGCGATCCTCGAGCGCGTCCGTGCCGTCGCCGGGCGTGCGCCGCTGCTGGTCGTGCCGGGGGCCGCCGACGTCGACAGCTACCGCCGTGAGCTGGTCGCATCGGGCATCGTCTACGGCATCCGCCCGGTCGTCTTCGCCGGGCTGCTCGACGTCATCGCCGCGCGTGCGGGCATCACCTCGCCCGCGGCCGGCAGGCTGACTCGGCTTCAGGTCGCTGCCGCCGCGACCGCTGCGACCAAGCTCGACGTGCTTGCCGAGTCGGCGCGGACGCCCGGCTTCCCGGCCGGACTAGCCCGCTTCGCCGACGAGCTCTGCGAGCAGCGGATCAGCCCCCAGCGGCTGCGGGCCGGTCTCGTCGCCTGGGCCGGCGATGACGCCCGTCGCCGCGCCTACGGCGGCGAGCTGTCGGCACTCGTGGCCGCCGACGCCCGGATTGCCGAGCGGTCGGGTGTGATCACCGCGCCGGTCCGCGTGACCGCCGCGCTCGACGTGCTGCGCGAACGTCCGGCGCTGTGGGGCGACACGCCGGTGCTGCTCTACGGCTTCGATGATCTCGGCGCGCTGCAGCTGGACGTCATCGAGTCGCTTGCGGGCCCGGTCGGCGCCGACGTCACGCTGGCGCTGACCTACGAGCCCGGTCGTGACGCGTTCGCGGCCGGGGCGGCGCTCTACCAGCGGCTCAGCGCGATCGCCGCCGGCGTACAGCACCTGCCGGCCAGCACCGAGAACTATGCGCCCGAATCGAGCGTTGCGCTCCACCACGTCGAGCGCCACCTGTTCGAGGACGGCGCGCCGCGCTGCGAGGTCGCCTGCGGCGTGCGGGCCCTGCGCGGCGGCGACCAGCGTGCCGAGCTCGAGCTCGCGGCCTGCGAGATCGCGGGCCGGATCGCCGCCGGCGAGGCGCCGGAATCGATCGCGGTCGTCCATCGCGGGCTCGTCGGGGTCACAGGTCTCGTCCGCCAGGTCTTCGAGGCCGCCGGCGTTCCGGTCGCGCTGCGCGAGCAGGTCGTCGTCCGCCGCACGCGGATCGGCCGCGGCGTGCTCTCACTGCTGCGGCTCGCGCTCGGCAGCGGGCACGGCGACGACCTAGTCCGCTATCTGCGGCTGCCGGGCGTGCTCGAGCGGCTCGAGCTCGCCGACGAGCTCGAGCAGCAGCTCCGCATCAAGGGCATCACCGATGGTGCCCGGGCCCTTGCGCTGTGGGCGGACGCGCACTGGGAGCTCGACGCCGTGAGCCGGCTGCGGACGGCGGCAGAGCGCGGCCCGGGTGCGCTCTGCGAGGCGCTCGAGCGGCGCCTCTGGCGGCTGCTCAGCGGCTCGGACCGTGGGCTCGCGCCGGTCTTCGCAGGGCGCGATGGGATCGAGCCGCGGGCGGCGGCCGCGCTGCTCGCTGCCCTCGCCGAGCTGGCCGCGCTGCCGGATGCGCTGCAGCCCGACGGCCGGCGCCTCGAGCACCTGCTGAGCGAGCTGACGGTCGCGATCGGCGAGCGGCCGGGCGCCGGGTTCGTGACCGTGACCGAGCCGCAGCGGCTGCGTGCCCGCCGCGTCCGGCGCCTTTATTGCGTCGGGCTCAACGAGGGGGTGTTCCCGGCCCCGGTGCGGTCCGAGCCCTTCCTCGGTGACGAGGATCGCCGTGAGCTCGCCCAGGCATCGGGGATCGTGCTGCGCCTGCACGAGGACGCCGCGGACGTCGAACGGCTGTTCTTCTACGCCGAGCTCTCGCGCCCCGAGCTCGAGCTTGTCGTCGGCTGGCACGAGCAGGGCGATGACGGCCACGAGTCGGTGCGCTCATCGTTCGCCGACGAGCTCTGTGCGCTGCTGCCGGAGGGCTGGGACCGGCAGGCGCGCTTTCGTCCGCTGGGGGCGGTCGGCTGGCCACCAGAGCAGGCCCCGACCGAGCGTGAGGCGCTCCGCTACGCGGCTGCGAGCGGCCCGCGGCGACCGGAGCAGCCGCTCGGCCGGCCTGTCGATCCGGCCGTGCTCGGCGAGCTCTCGCAGCGGGCCCGCTTCTCGGCCTCAGGGCTGGAGCAGTGGATCGCGTGCCCGGTGCGCTGGTTCGTCGAGCGGCATCTGCGTCCCGGTGCGCTGGCGCCCGACGCCGAGGCGCTGGTCCGCGGCGACATCGCGCACAAGGTGCTCGAGCGGGTGGTCGGAGAGCTCACCGGCCGGCCCGGGGGCCTCGCCGCACAGCCGTTCGCCGATCGTCGTGAGCTGGTCGGCGCAGCGCTGGCCGATGCGGCGGCGGGGCGGGCGATCTCGGTTGATCCCCACCGGCTGCGCGTCGAGCTGCGCCGGCTCGAGATCGATCTGCTCGCCTATCTGGAGTGGCTGGCCCGCAACCCGTCGCCGTTCACGCCGACACGGTTCGAGGTCGCGTTCGGCGGCGGCGACGACCGGCTGCCGGCCGCGACGCTCGCCCCCGGAATCACGATCTCGGGCCGGATCGACCGGATCGACGTCGGCCCCGGCGGCGACGAGGCGATCATCTACGACTACAAGGGCCGCAGCGACCCGCCGCTCAGCGCCAACTGGGCCGCGGAGGGGCGGCTTCAGCTGCCGCTCTACCTGCGCGCCGTCGAGGAGCTGCTCGAGCTGCGTGGCGTCGGCGCCTTCTACCAGCCGATCGGCCGCGGCAAGGACCAGCGCGCTCGCGGCATCGTGCAGTCCGGCGTCGACACCGGCTTTGCGCCGGTCAAGAACGATCTGCTCGGCGACGACGAGCTGGCGGTGATCCTCGACGATGCCGCCGAGCGGGCGCTCGTGGCCGCCCGCGAGCTGCGCAGCGGCGCGCTCGAGCCGCGCCCCGACACATGCACGCCCGGCGACGGCTGCGCCCATCCGGTGATCTGCAGGTGCGTACCGTGACGGATCCGCTGTACGACGCGGACGGCAGACCGCTCGGTCCGTTCGGCCCGTTCGAGGGCGCGCAGGCCACCGCTGTCACCCGTCGCAGCGGCTCGCTGCTGGTGTCGGCGAACGCCGGCGCCGGCAAGACGACCGTGCTCGCCGAGCGCTATGCGCGGATGGTCGCCGAGGACGAGCTCGAGCCGCGCGAGATCCTCGCCGTCACGTTCACCGACAAGGCCGCCGGCGAGCTCAAGCTCCGCGTCCGCCGGCGGCTGATCGAGCTCGGCTGCGATCACGCGGCGCACCAGCTTGACCGCGCCCCGATCGGGACTTTCCACGGCCTCTGCGTGCGGATCCTGCGCGCCAACGCCCTGCGCGCCGGGGTCGATCCCGGCTTCTCGGTGCTCGGCGACGCCGAGGCCCGATCGTTGTCGGCCGATGCATGGGACCGGGCGCTGGCGACCGTGATGGACGGCGCCGACGATGGCTCGCTCGACGTGTTCGCCGCTTACCGCGTTGACGAGCTGCGCTCGGTCACGCTCGGCACCTACGCCCAGCTGCGCAGCCGCGGTCAGCGTGACCCGGCGCTGCCGTCGCTCGGCACCGAGCCGGAGCAGCCCGATCCCGGGCCGCTTGAGGCCGCGATCCAGGCCGCGCTGCAGGCGCTTGCCGGAACCCAGGTCAAGACCGCGATCAGCGCCGCCGAGGGGTTCGCCGCCTGCGGCGAACTGCTGGCCGCAGGGAGCACCGATCCGGTCGTCATGGCTTCGACGATCGTCAATCCCCGGGGCACGAAGATCCTCAGCGACGGTCCCGCGGCCACTGCGCGCAGCCTGCAGCAACGGTATGTCGACGAGCTCTGGGAGTGGCAGGCGCGGCCGGCACTGAGCGTGATCGACGCGCTGCTGCGCGCCTACGGTGAGGCCTACACGGAGGGCAAGCGCACGGCCGGTGCGCTCGACTTCGAGGATCTCGAGCTCGGTGCCCGCGACCTGCTGAGAGCCGAGCCCGCGATCGCCGCGCGCTACCGCGAACGGCATCGCGCGGTGATGGTCGACGAGTTCCAGGACACCAATCCGGTTCAGATGCAGCTGCTCGAGCTGCTCGGCGACGAGCGCTTCGCGGTCGGCGACGAGCTGCAGTCGATCTATGGCTTCCGTCATGCCGATGTCGCGATCTTCCGCGCCGAGCGCGAGCGCTTAGGCGCGCGCGGCGACGTCGCGGAGATCGCCGAGAACTATCGCTCGCGACCGGAGATCCTGACGCTGATCGACGCCGCGCTCGGCCCCGTCCACGGCAGCGGCCACGTGCCGTTCCGGCCGGCGCGCGGGAGCGCGGGGGACGGCCCGCGTGTCGAGCTGCT
>CAZYMM010000068.1:0-11260 GCA_964648515.1 uncultured Conexibacter sp. | reverse complement strand
GACTTGGGCGCAGCGCCGTCGCCGTCACCCGCAGCGTCACGGGGATCGCTGTCGCCGGCGGGTCCGTTGTCATCGTCGCCACCCGGGTCGGCGTCACGGCGGCGGCCACGGCCGCCGCGGCTGCGGCGGCTCGGCGCGGCCGGCGCCTCCGCGGTATCGGTATTGGCATCGGTGGTCTCCCCGTTCTGACGCTCGAGGATCCGGTCGACGAGCTCGGGCTTGCGCAGACGGCGGAAGCCGTCGATGCCGAGCTCGGAGGCGAGCAGGTGGAGGTCGGCCAGCGGGCTGGCGGAGAGGGCGCTGCGGGTGAGCACGGGCATGTACGGCTCCTGTCGGTTGTTGTACGCCGGTGGGCCTCCGGCCGCGTCGTGTCAGCGGCCGGCGACGGTTGCGCGGCCAGCCTAGCGAGCCGCCGGGCGCACCCACTTGAGCCGGTCGTCGTCGGGATCGACCGGCAGCGGCTCGGCACGGCCCGAGAGCACCTCGCGCGCGGCGAGGAAGTCGGCGCTGTCGCGGACGTCGTGGACGCGCACGATCGCGGCGCCGTGGTCGGCGGCGTGCGCGACCGCCGCCAGGGTCAGCGCACCGCGCTCGCGCGGCGGGCGCGGCACGATCGCCGCCTGGAAGTACTTGCGTGAGAGCGCAGCCAGCCATGGCCGCCCGAGCGCGGCGATCCGGTCTGCGGCGCGCAGGCAGGCGATCGTCTCATACGGGCGCTTGGCGAAGTCCGGGCCGGGATCGACGATCAGGCCGTCCGGGTCGACACCGCGCTCGAGCGCAAGCTCGCAGCGCCCGGCCAGGAACGCGAGCACGTCGGCGACGACGTCGTCGTAGGCAGGGAAGTTCACGGTCTTCGGTCTCGCACGGGTGTGCATGACGACGAGTCCGGCGCCGGCCTGCGCGCAGTGGCCGGCGATCGCCGGGTCGGCGAGGCCGCTGACGTCGTTGATCAGATGAGCGCCGGCCTCGAGCGCGGCCGCGGCGACCGGCGCGCGGAAGGTGTCGACCGAGACGACGGCACCGGCCGCGACCAGCCGCTCGACGACCGGCACGACCCGCGCGATCTCGGCCTCCGGCGGGCTCGCCTGCGTGTAGGTGACGCCGGACTCGCCGCCGACGTCGATGATGTCCGCGCCGTCCTCGATCTGGCGCAGGCCGAGCTCGGCGCAGGCACCGGGGTCGGGCGCAGGCCCGGAGTCCGAGAACGAGTCGCCGCCGGTGTTGACGATGCCCATGATCCGCGGCCGCAGCGGCGGCGGGGTGAGGTCACGGCCGCGCAGGACGAGCCGCGTCATCGCTGCCGGCGGTAGTGCAGCACGAGGTGATCGTCGGCGCGCCAGATCCCGGCGAGCGCCAGCCGGGCGCCGATCGGGCCCGTCGGCGCGAGCAGTCCCGGCGCGTCGCCGCCGGCCAACAGCGGCGCGATCGTCAGCAGGACGTCGTCGACGCAGCCGGCGGCGAGCAGCGCGGCGAGCAGCCCGGGGCCGCCCTCGCAGGTGACCGATCCGATCCCGCGTTCGGCGAGCTCGGCGAGCACCGCGGCCGGTGCGAGCGCGTCCGGCGGACGCTCGACGAGGGTCAGATCGGCGGCGACCACGGTGTCCGCCGCCTGCGCCTCGCCGACGAACGCGAGCACCGGCCAGCCGGGCTCTGAGAACAGGTCGGCCTGCCAGGGCAGGCGGCCCGTGCGCGAGATCGTGACCACCGGCGGGCGGCCCAGCCGGCCGGCGGCGACACGCCGCTCGCGATCGTCGTCGTCGAGCAGGCGGCCGTAGCCCTCGGCCGCGATCGTGCCGGTGCCGACGAGCACGGCGTCGGCTGCGGCGCGCATTCCGCGCAGCAGCGCACGGTCGGCCGGATGCCCGAGTCCGCCCGAGCGCCCGGCGATCGCCACCCGCCCGTCGATCGAGCAGACCATCACCGCGACGCAGCGCGGCAGGCCCGGCGCTCTCAGCGCCGGGTCGCCGAGCGCCAGCGACGCGATCAGCGCACCGGCCGAGACCGGCTCGGCGCCGGGTATGAGCTGTCTGAGGCTGTCGTCGCGGTCATCCACGGACCGGTTCTACCGCTTTGCGCGCGGCTTGGGGCGCTTGGCCCCGGGGATCTCGATCTGCTGCTCGAGCGTGCCGGCGTTGCCGACCCGGTCGACGGCACGGACGCGCACGGTGTAGGTCCGCCCCGGCGCCAGGCGCCGAGTCGCCGTGCGCGCCCGCACCGCACGCCTGCCGTCGCCGAACGAGATCCAGACCGCCTTGACGCCCGAGACCGCCGACCCGGCCAGCGAGCGCGGGTCCGAGACGTAGGTCCGGACGGTCACGGCCGAGCCCTTGCGCTTGAGCGTGAAGTCGACGATCGGCGCGGTCTGGTCGAGCCGCAGCGTCCGGTGACGTGTCGAGGTCATCTGGCCGCGGCGGTCGACGGCAGTGACCTGCCAGCTGTGGACCCCGTCGAGCAGGCCCATGCCGGCGGTCAGCGGCAGCTTCGTCGCGGTCGTGCGCCCGACCTCGACCCCGTCGATCGTGACGATGTAGGTAACCGTGCTCCAGAGGTCGGTGCTCGGCGACCACGAGAGCGGTGTCCGCAGCGGGTTGCGCCAGCCGCTGCCCGTGTAGAGCGAGAAGCTTGCCGGCGGCCGGTCGAAGGTCGCGACCATCAGCGTGCGCTGATCGCCGCTGCCCTGGACGAAGACGGTGGCGGTGTCGCCGAGCCTGTCGCCTGAGACGGCCAGCCCAGCTGCCGGATCGGCGGGACCGAGGTCGAGCGTGCTCAGCTGGACGTCACCGGACCATGGCGGGATCGCCCGCGATCCGAGGTTGTCGATGAGCCGGTTGTTGTGCACGGTGCCGTCCGCGGCGATGTAGCCGAGCACGCGGTCGCCGGCCTGATTGGTGGCCGCGCGCGGAATCGGGCTGCTACCGCCGAACGGCGCGAGGAAGGTCGCCGGCGTGTAGGCGTCGTCCTTGATCAGCGCGGCGGTGACCGCGCCGCCGTCGAACCCGGTCGCGATCACGCCGTAGCCGCGGCCGCTGATGTCGACGGCGGCGCTGCCGGCGCTCTGTCCGCCCCAGTCGCTGCCGTCGACGAGCGCCGGCGGATCGACCGCCGAGCCGCGCAGCCGCCGGGCCAGGACGCGGCCCTGCGACCCGCCGCTGCCGTCGTCGAAGTACTGGCGCAGGACGACCTGCGCAAAGCTTGAGTCATCCTCGATCGCGACGTCGGGCAGGTCGGCCGCCGCGGCCGCATGACCGTCGATGGAGCCGGCGCTGAGCTCCAGCGGCAGCGTCGAGATCGAGGTGCGGTAGAGCCGCCGGCCGTAGACGCGGCCGCTCTCGCCCCAGACCGCGAGCGCGGTGGAGTCGGCGCCGATCGCCACCCGCGAGCGGCCCGAGCCGGTGCCTGCGACGGCCCCCGGGTCGACGTTGAGGACGGCGTCGAGCGGCTGGAAGGCGGCACCGGTCCGCTCGACACGCGCGGCGCGGACCTGGCCGCCGCTGGTCCAGGTCAGGAATCCGGCGCCGTGGATCGAGAGGTCGAGCGACGGATTCTCGGCCGCTGCCGCAAGTGCCTGTGGCGCTGACCAGCCGCCGCCCGCGGGGTCGAAGATCGTGGCGAAGAGCGTGCCGCCGCAGATGAACGCGGCCGCCATCCGGCCGCCGTCGGCGACGCCGGCGACCGGCTGGGAGGACTCGCAGCCGAGCCCGGCGTCGAGCTGCAGCGGCGCTGTGAAGCCGCCGCCGCGCGCGATCCGCACGACGTAGGCGTGCGTCGAGCCGCCGTCGCTGCGCGTGTAGGTGATCGCGCCCTGGCCGTCACGCGCGACGCGGACGCCGCCGAGCGCCGTGATCGCGGCCGGACCGTCGAGCGGCTGGGCGCCGAAGAACGCGGCGTCGGCGGCCGGGAGCGGCACACAGAGGATCAGCGAGAGCAGCAGAGCGAGCGCTGGGACGCGGCGCATGAGCCCGCCACGGTAGAAGACCGAGCCGACGCCGGTCGCGGTTGCCCCGGTAGCGTTGCGCATCCGATGACCGCCGCAACCGTTCTCGTCACCGGGTTCCCCGGCTTTCTCGCCGGTCGGCTGCTGCCGCCGATGCGGGCACAGGACCGCGACGCGAAGATCGTCGCGCTGGTCGAGCCGCGGATGCTGGACCGCGCGCGGGCGCTGGCGCCGGAAGGGGTCGAGCTGATCGCCGGCGACATCACGCGCGAGCGGCTCGGGCTCGACCAGGAGCGCTACGACGAGCTCGCCGCCGGCCTGCGGGCCATCGTCCATCTCGCGGCGATCTACGATCTGGCCGTCGGCGCCGAGCTCGCCGAGCGCGTCAACGTGGTCGGCACCGGCCATGTGCTCGCGCTGCTCGACGCCGCACCGCCCGGCGCCCACCACCATTACATCTCGACCGCCTACGTCGCCGGGCTGCGGACCGGGCGCGTGCTCGAGTCAGAGCTCTCGGCCGGCCAGTCGTTCAAGAACTTCTACGAGTCGACCAAGTACGCGGCCGAGGTCCTCGTCCGGGCGACGATGGACCGGATCCCGACGACGATCTACCGGCCCGGCATCGTCGTCGGCGATTCGCGCAGCGGCGAGACCCAGAAGTTCGACGGCCCCTACTACCTGTTGCGCGCGATGGACGCCGCAAAGGGGCCGCTGCGGCCGCAGTGGGGCCGTACCGGCGCGCCGATGAACGTCGTGCCCGTCGACTTCGTGATCGACGCGATCCTCGCCGGGATGCGTAAGAGCACGGCGGCCGGCGAGACGCTCCACCTCGTCGACCCCGCCCCTGTCGACGCCGTCGAGCTGCAGAAGATCCTGATGCGCTCCTACCTGCAGGCCGAGCCGAACATCGTGCTGCCGGTGCGGCCGGCCCGGACGATGCTGCGCTCACGGCTCGTGCGCAGGCTGTTCAACGGCGTTCCGGCCGAATCGCTGCGCTATCTGCAGCACCACGTCGTCTATGACACAAGCCGTGCGACCGCGATCCTCGGCGCGGCCGGCGTCCACTGCCCGCGGATCGCCGACTACGCGCCGGCGCTGGTCGGCTTCTACGCCGCCCACAAGGACGACGACGCCTTCCGGCCCGCGCACGAGCGCTGAGAACCGCCGGCCGTCCGCCGCCCGCCGTCAGGCGATCAGCGTCGGGATCGTCAGCGCGTCGGCGCCGGGGATGATCGCCGCGGCGTCGGCGCCGAGCCACTGCGAGAGGATGGCCGCGTAGACGGCCGGGAAGGTCACGGTCGGCTTCTGGTTGCCGTTGGCGTCGAGTCCGGCGACCGTCGCCAGCGGGAACTCGCCGATCATGCCGCTGCCCGACGTGTTGTTGAAGCCCTTGACGCGGGTGCCGATCAGCATTCCGAAGCCGGCCGCGCCGTGGTCGGTGCCGTCGGAGTTGTCGTGGACGCGGCGGCCGAACTCCGACCAGACCTGGATCAGCACGCGGTCGGCGACCCCGTACTGCTCGAGCTGCTGCTGAAAAGCGCAGATCGCGTCGAAGGTCAGCGCCAGCAACCCCGGTGAGCCCTGCGGCCCGGCGGTTCCGTCGAGGCTGCGCTTCTGGACGCTGTGGGTGTCGAACGAGCCGACGGCGTTGAGCGCCACGCAGCGCAGCGGCATCCCGGCCTTGATCATGTCGGCGAGCATCGTCAGCTTCATCGCGAACGATGCCGCGCCGGTCGCGTCGTAGCTCGATCCGTCGCCGTTGGTGAACGCCGCCAGCTGCTCGCGCAGCCGCGCCGTCGTCCGTGCGACGAGCCGGGCCTGCTCGAAGTAGAGGTCGCCGCCGTTCGGCGTGCCGAGCTCCCCCATCGTCCGGTACATGTTGTCGACGATCCCCTGGTCGGTGACGCCGGATGCGTTGAGCTGGTAGTCGCGCGGGCTGACGACCGCCGCGACCGGCATCCTGGTGGTCGCCAGCGACGGCGCCAGGAACGGGTCGAGCGAGAGCCCCTGGACAGGGTTGTCGGCGTTGCCGTAGCGATCGAGGTAGCGTCCGAGCCAGCCGCTGTTGAGCGTCATGTCGACGGCCCCGACCTGCCAGAAGTGGCGACTGGTGAAGTGCGACTGGTTGTCGTGCTGGTAGCCGATCGAGGGGAAGACGACCGCCTTGCCAGCGTCGTGCAGCGCCTTGACACCCGCCAAGCTCGGATGCCATTGCAGCTTTGAGTCGTCGGACGCGCTCTGCGTCGAGGCCAGCTTCAGCGCGTCGTTGACCGGGTACTTGGTGTTCATGCGCCAGCTGCCCGTGTAGAGGCTGTTGCGGGTCGGCGCGAGGATCGAGAGGTGGTCGGCGCCGCCCTCCAGGAAGATCGAGACGAGGACCGGGTCGCTCGGCGCGGCGGCCTGCGCGATCGCCTCGTCGAAGGCCTGCGGCGCGAGCCTCGAGGCGCCGTAGACCGACAGCGCCAGCCCCGCGCTGCGGGAGATGAAGGCGCGGCGGTCGAGGCCGGTGCCGGCCGGCAGCGGCATCCCCGGCTCGATCTCCGGCAGACCGTGGCCGGGCGTGGCTCCGCGTGCGAGCGCGGCCTCGAGCCGCCTGGCGTCGTTGAACCCCTTGCAGCCGCAGTCGTCCATCGTCTCAGCACACGTTCCGGTCGGGAGAGGTCAGGATCAGCATCATCAGCGCGTTGAGCCGCTGGGCGTGCAGGTTGGCGGCGTTCGGCTGACCGAGCGCGCTGGTGCGCTCGGCGAACTGGCGCAGCCGGTAGCGCGCGAGGTTCGAGATCGTCGGGTTGCCGACACGGTGCAGCGCGTTGGCGACGGCATCGTCGGGTGGCTCGTCGGCGTACCAGCCGTCGGCCGGATCGACCTTGCGGGCTCTCAGCGCCTCGCGCGCGACCAGCCAGCGGCCGCGCCAGGTGCCGGTGTCGAGCCAGCGGGTGTCGTCCCAGCCGGCGACGTTCGGCGGCGAGTAGAGCAGCTGGCCGGCGAGGTCGCAGTAGTAGATCCAGGCCTTGTTCGCCACGGTGGCGCCGGTGGCGCGGATCGCCCCGGCCGCGAAGACGATCGGCGGCACCGTCATCGTCGCGCTGGTGTAGAACGCGGCGCTGGTCAGGATCTGCTCCAGCACCGGGCGGATCCTGCGCGCACCGGCCAGGTAGGTGCCGACGAGCGAGCTCAGCGTCGCCTGATCGGGCGGCGTCGGGATGAAGTACGACCAGAGCTTGGCGCAGAAGAACGGTGCGTGGGCGCTGTTGGCGAGCACGGCGTCGACGAGCCTGCTGCGGGTCGGGTTCGAGCGCTCGGGATGCAGCGGGTCCGGTGAGGTGAAGTCGGCCCACTCGTACTCGGTCGTGCTCGGCGGTGCGCCGAACATCGTCTTGGCGCCGGTGTCGTGACGGTTCGGGTCGTAGTAGATCGCGAACTCGGCCGCCTCGAGCGGATCGCCGAGCCAGCCGGTCAGCGCGCGGGCCGCTTCGCGCACGTCGCCCTCGCTGTAGGGCCGGGTCCCGTCGGGCCGCGTGCCGCCGAGCGAGAACAGCTCCATCAGCTCGCGGGCATAGTTCTCGTTCGGGCTCGTCTTCGAGTTCTGCGAACCGTCCTGCCAGCTCAGCATCGCCTGGTCGACGGTCATCGCCTGCAGCAGCTGGTCGAACGTGCCGAAGCCCTGGTTCTGCGGGTTCGAGAACAGACTGCGCATCGTGTTGATCTGGCGCATCACCGGCTGGACGTTCGGCATCGCTCCGGCCCGGGTCGCGAACCAGTCGTGGAAGACGAGCGCCAGCCGCTCGTGCAGCGGCGTCGTCGTCCGCACCATCCGGTCGAGCCACTGCAGATGCGGGAAGCCGTATTGGCTGCCGACGATCCACGTGTACGGATTGCCGAGCGGGATCGCATCGATCGTCGGAGCACTGCCGCTGTAGCTGGGCGCCGCGACGCCGTCGAGCAGCCGTGTCGCCGCGTCCTGGGCGCTGAGCCCGGTGAACGTCGCCAGATCGTCGGCGCGCGGGCCGAAGCCGGCGCGCCAGAGCAGGCGCTCTGCCTGGCGGCGCGTCAGCGCGCCGGTGAACGGCTCGAGCGGCTCATCGCTCGGGATCACGTCGAGCGGCGGTGGCGGCTGCGGCGGCGGGTTGTAGGGAGTCGGCGCCGGCGCCGGCAGCGGTGTCGGCGTGAAGACCGGCGTGACCGGCTTCTTGACCGGCGTGCAGACACGGACCTTGACCTTCTTGCCGCGCAGTTTGCGGGTCACGATCTTGCAGCCCGGCGGCAGCTTCTGCGGCTTCTTCTTGACCGGCTTGCAGACGCGCCTCTTGACCTTCTTGCCGCGGACCTTGACGGTCACGGTGCGGCACTTGACAGTCTGCTTCTTCTTTTTTTTCTTCTTCTTCTTGACGGCGGCCGCCTGTGCGACCAAGTCGGTCAGTTCGATCGGCGGTGTCATCGGTCAGAATGGTTGCAAATCGCCTGCATACCCGCAACCGCTGCCGTTTCGATCGGCACGCGCCTGCAGGCATTGCACGACATTGGACGGCCGTCACGGACGACCACAGTGAACCCCGTCGCTGATACTACGCCGCAATCAGCTGCGGCAGCGCCATCGTGTCGGCGCCCGGGATGATCGCGGCCGCGTCGGCGCCGAGCCACTGGTCGAGCAGCGCCGCATACTGGACGCGAAAATCGCTTGTGTGGCGCATGTTGCCGCGCTCGTCGAGCGTCGTCACCCCCGCCCACTCGCCGACGACCTGGCGCCGTACGCGGGTGCCGATCAGGAATCCGACGCCGGCGGCACCGTGGTCGGTGCCGCCGCCGTTCTCGGCCGCGCGGCGGCCGAACTCCGACCAGACGTGGACGACGACACGGTCGGCCAGACCGCGAGCCTCGAGGTCGGCCTGGAAGGCGGCGAGCGTCGCGAAGGTCAGCGTCAGGTTGGCCGACAGCTGGGCCGCCTGGTTCGCATGGGTGTCGTAGCTGCCGGCAGCATCGACCGCCACGCAGCGGATCGGCAGGCCCTGCGTCAGCATCGCCGCCAGCGCCTTCAGCCGTCCGACGAACGGGTCGCCGGAGCTCGGGTAGCTGACGGGCGCTGCGATCGTCTGGCCGTTCAGCGGCGCGATCGCGCTGCGGACGGCGCCGGCCTGGCGTGCTGCGAGCCGCGCCTGCGCGAGCTGCACGTCGGCCGTCGGATCGCCGCCGAGCGCGGCAAAGCTGTCGAGCATCAGCGACCCGACCGCGCCGCCGACCCCCTCGGTCGCGTAGTCGTAGCGCGTCGGGTCGGCGATCGCGCAGACCGGGTTCGTCCGCGTCGCCAGCGCCGGCGCCAGATAACCCGAGAGCGCGATCCCCTGCAGCGGGTTGTCGGCGACCCCGTGACGGTCGAGGTAGCGCCCGAGCCAGCCGAGGTTGCCGACCGGATCGACGGCGCCGAGTTCCCAGTAGTGGCGGCTCGTGAAGTGCGACTGGTTGTCGTGGTCGTAGCCGATCGACGGGAAGACGCAGACCTTGCCGGCCTCGTGCAGCGCCTTGAGCGGCGCGGCGGCGGGATGCCATTGCAGCCGTGGATCGTCGGCGAAGGTCAGGTTCGCGTCGGGCGCGAGCCTGAGCGTCGGCCGCAGCGACCGGTAGACGGGATCGCCGGCCGGCGCCAGCACCGACAGGCCGTCGAGCCCGCCGGGCAGGAAGACCGACACAAGGACCGGCGCGGGCGGCCCGCCGGCGGCCTGCGCGATGCCCTCCTCAAGTGCACCCAACCCGAGCCTCGATGCACCGTAGACCGATGCCGCGACAGCAGCGGAGCGGAGCAGGAAGCGGCGCCGCGAGATCCCGGTGCCGGCCGGCGCCGGCATCCCCGGCTCGACCGGACGCAGCCCGTCACCGGCTCGTACGCGGTCGCCGCGCAGCTCGGCGACGCGCCGCTGGGAGCGGTGAAAGCCGCTGCAGGCAGAGACCGGGTTCATCAGCAGACCTGCCGTTCGGGGGCGGTGGCGATCAGCATCCGCAGCGCGTTCTGACGTTGGGCGAACCAGAAGCGGCGGTCGCCGCTGCCGGCAAGGCCCTCCACGGCGGCGCCGAAGGCGAGCAGCCTGGTGCGGGTCGTGGCGGCGATAGACGGGTCGCCAAGCGCGGCAAGTGCCCTGCTCAGCGCCTGCTGCGGCGTCTCGGCCGCGTCGTAGGCCGGTGGCCCGCCGGGCCAGGGGTCGATGTAGCTGCGGTTGAGCGCCCGACGGGCGATCTGCCAACGGCCGCGCAGCGTCGAGGTGTTGAGCCAGCGGTCGTCGTCCCAGCCGGCGACGTTCGGCGGGTAGTAGAGCCGCTGGCCGGCCGCATCATCGAACTGCGACCAGTACTCGTCGTCGATGTAGCGGCCGACCGCCCGCAGCAGACCGGCGGTGTAGACGACCGGGGGGATCGCCATCGCAGCGCCGTTCAGGCATTCGGGGTGCAGCAGGATCGCCTCGACGACCGGCCGGATCGCCCGTCCGGAGCCGAGATAGACGCCGGTCAGATGGGCGAGCGTGCCCGCGTCCGGTCGTGTCGGCACGAAGTAGGACCAGAGCTTGGTGACGAAGAACGACGCGTGCAGCGGATGCTCGACGCAGAGACGGACGACGTCACGCCAGCCGAAGTCGCCGCTGCGGCCGAAGATCGTCTTCGTGCCTGAGAGATGGCGGCTCGGGTCATAGCGGGCGTCGGTCCAGCCGAGGCCCTGCTGCCATGTCGCCGTCCAGCCGGTCAGCGCCTTGGCCGCCTCGCGGATGTCGGCCTCGGTGTAGGCGCCGCGATCAGCGCCGAGCGAGAACAGCTCCATCATCTCGCGGGCGTAGTTCTCGTTCGGGTTCGAGCGCGTGTTGACGATCCCGTTGAGGTAGATCAGCATCGCCGGATCGCAGCTGACGGCGGCGAACAGCTCGTCGAAGGTGCCGTCGAGCCCCTTCTCGCGGAAGGTCTGGATCTGCGCGCGCGCCCATCGCGTGCAGGCGACAGCTCCGTTGTTGGTCGCAAACCAGTCGTGCCAGATCAGCGCCATCCGCTCGACGAGCGGCTGATTGCAGCGGACCATGCGATCGAGCCACTCGGCGTGGTCGTGACCCCACATGTCGTCGGGGAAGAGCGGCCAGCCGCCCTCGGTGTGCGGCGCCGGGCCGGTCAGCGTGTAGGCGCCGGGGCGTGTCAGCGCCGTCACTGCGGTCGCGACATCGACGCCGGTGATCGCGGCGACCTGCCCGGGGCGCGGGCCGAACCCGGCCCGCCAGAGCAGGCGCTCGGCCTGGGCCGCGCTCAGCGGACCGCTGAGCGTGAGCGGACCGGCCGGTGGCGGGTCGGCGGGCGGCG
>CAZYMM010000067.1:0-11334 GCA_964648515.1 uncultured Conexibacter sp. | reverse complement strand
GGGGCGGGCGCGCCTGCGGCGCCCGCCGCCGGCGCCGGCGGACCACTCGAGCTGACGATCGGGCCGCGTGACGATCGCTTCGACCCCGCCGCGATCGCGCTCCTGACGACCGCGACCTTCACGGTCGGTGCGGCGTCGAACCGCATCGGGGTCCGCCTCGACGGTCCCCGGCTCGAGCATCGGGGCGATCTGCCGGAGCTGCGCTCGGAGGGCATCGTCGCCGGGTCGATCCAGGTGCCGCCCGGCGGCCGGCCGCTGCTGCTGCTGCGCGACCATCCGGCGACCGGCGGCTACCCGGTGATCGGTGTGCTGACCGATGCGGCGATCGATCGTGCCGCACAGCTGCGGCCCGGTGCGGACGTGTGTCTCACTCGGGCCGGCCGCCCGTTGGCAGACTGTCGGGCCGATGAACGTTGACAGCATCACGACCGAGCGGCGCGGGCAGGCGCTCGCGTACCCGCCCGCGACCGACATGCGCTCGCTGCTGCCGGCGATCGAACCCGAGCGCACGATCACCGACTGGGGGCGGTCCGAGCGCGTCGAGCGGCTCGTCGACCGCACGATCCTCGACTTCCTCTACCACCTCTGGTTCCGCTGCGAGGTCGAGGGCATCGAGAACGTCCCGGCCCGCGGCGGCGCGCTGCTGGTCTCCAACCACTCCGGGGCGCTACCGCCCGACGCGCCGATGATCGTCAAGGCGGTTCGCGAGGAGCATCCTGACGCCCGTCCGGTTCACATGTTGATGGAGCACTTCTTCAAGGGTTATCCGGGCTTCAGCCAACTGCTGCCGAAGGTCGGCGGCGTCCCTGCACATCCGGCCAACGCGCAGCGCCTGCTCCACGACGAGCAGCAGCTGGTACTGGTCTTCCCCGAAGGGCGTAAGGGCACCGAGAAGCTCTACCGCCGCCGCTACCAGGTCCAGCGGTTCGGTCGTGGCGGTTTCGCGGCGACCGCCATGCGCGCCGGCGTCCCGATCGTCCCGATCTGCGTCGTCGGCGCCGAGGAGGCGATGCCGATCTTCGTTCACATGCGCACGCTGCAGCGTCTGACCGGCCTGATCTACGCGCCGGTCACGCCGACCTTCCCGCTGCTGGGGCTTCCGGGCGCCTTCATCTATCTGCCGGCGAAGTTCAAGATCAGGTTCCTGCCCCCGATCGAGACCGGCGGCCTCGGCGAGCGCCCCTGGCGCAACCAGGGCCTCGTGCAGGACGTCGCCGAACAGGTGCGGACGACGATCCAGGACGAGCTCTACGAGATGGTCGGCAACCGCAGGTCGGTGTGGTTCGGATGAGCGCGCCGGTCAGGCGGGTGCTGATCACCGGGCTCTCGACCTACTGGGGCGGCCGGCTCGCTCTGGCGCTCGAACAGGATCCGTCGATCGAGGCGGTCATCGGCATCGACCGGCGGCCGCCGAAGGTGCCGCTCGAGCGGACCGAGTTCGTCCAGGTCGCCGATGCCCATTCGCTGATCCGCCGCATCGTCGAAGCGGCCGAGATCGACACCGTCGTCGATACGCGATTGGTACTCGATCCGCTGATCACGACGCCTAAGCGTGCCCACGAGAACAACGTCATCGGCACGATGAACATCCTCACCGCCTGCTCGGCCGAGGGGTCGCCGGTGCGCAAGCTCGTCGTGCGGTCGAGCACCCGCTACTACGGCATCCACCAGGACGACCCGGCGTTCTTCACCGAGGAGATGCGCCGGCCGCATCCGCCGCGTCGCCTGCTCGATCGTGATGTCTGCGAGGTCGAGGACGCGCTGCGCCAGTTCCGCGAGCGCAATCCGCAGACCACGGTCACGGTGCTGCGCTTCGCGACCGCGCTCGGTCCCGACGTGCGGTCGGCCTGGCAGCGCTACCTGTCGGCCCCGGTCTGGCCGGCGCTGCTCGGCTTCGATCCGCGCGTGCAGTTCATCCACGAGGACGACATGGCCCACTGCCTCGAGCATGCGGTCCGCTTCGATCTCGACGGCGTCTACAACTGCGCCGCCGACGGCGTTCTGGCGCTGTCGGAGGCCGCGGGCCTGCTCGGCGCCCACGTCGCCCCGATCCTGCCGCCGGTGGGGACGGGGACCGCGCTGCGCCTGCTGGCCCGCACAGGCGTTCCGGTCCACACCGATCTGGAGCCGGACCTGCGCTTCGGGCAGGCGGTCGACAACCGCCGCTTCAAGGCCACGGACTTCCGCTTCGCCTACACCACGCGCGAGACGCTGCTGGCGCTCCGCCACCATCTCAAGCTCGCGTCGCTGCAGCGCGGTCAGGCTGCAGGCAGCTACCGCTACGAGGCCGCGGTCGAGGAGTTCCTGCGCTTCAGCCCGCATGTGCGCCGCCGGCCGAAGGAGCTCGATGCAGCAGACGGCCGTCGTGCACGTCGTGCCTCGTGGGCGACGCTGACCGTCAAGGAGATCGTCGCTCTGCTGCCGCAGATGAGCGACGACGACCTGTTCGCGCTGCGCGAACACGAGGTTGCGGGAGCCGGTCGCAGCGGCGTGATCGGTGCGATCGACCGGACGCTGGCACGCCGCGTTGCAAGCGGCTGATCCTGCCGCCCGGCGCTCTACGATGAGTGGGGCCGGGAGACCGGCCTGCGATGCGCTCTCGATCCGTCATCATCGTCTCTGCGCTCTTGGCGCTACTCGTCCTGGCCACAGCTGCGGCCTGGGCCGTCGATCGGAGCGGACGCAACGAGATCGCCTCCGGCGTCAAGGTCGCCGGCGTCGACATCGGCGGACTCGATCGTGCCGCTGCCGAGCGGCGGCTCGAGCAGCAGCTGCTGCGGCCGCTGCGCGAGCCGGTGCACATCGATCACGGCCGCGATCACTGGACGCTCGACCCGGCCAAGGCGGGACTGAGCGTCGACATCCCCGGCTCGGTGGATGCGGCGCTCGTGCGCAGCCGCAGCGGCACGCTGTTTGCGCGGACGATGCGCGCGATCGGCGGCGGCGGCCTCGATGTCAACGTCGAGCCGGACATCCGCTTCTCGCGCCGGGTGGTGGCAGTCACCGTCGCCCGTGTCGCCAAGGAGGTCGACCGGCCGGCGATGGACGCGTCGGTCGCGTTCGGGCTCGACGGGCCGAAGCTCGTCCCCGGCCGTGACGGGCTCTCGGTCGACGAGCCGCGGCTGCGGCGCGACCTGCGGGCCGCGATCGCCTCGACCACCGACCGCCGCGTCAGCGCCCACACGCGCAAGACGCGGCCGAAGGTCGGCGCCGCCCAGGCACGCAAGGGATACGAGACGGCGCTGGTCGTCAATCGCGGCGCGTTCACGCTGAGCCTCTACCGAGACTTCAAGAAGGTCCACACCTGGCCGGTGGCGGTCGGCGCGGTCGGGCTCGAGACGCCGGCCGGGACCTACCACATCCAGAACAAGGCGGTCGACCCCGCCTGGACGATGCCGAACTCGTCCTGGGTGCCTGAGGACAAGCGGGGGACGGTCGTCCCCGGCGGCACGCCCCAGAACCCGCTCAAGGCACGCTGGCTCGGCATCTTCAACGGAGCGGGGATCCACGGCATCGACCCGTCGGAGTACGGCTCGATCGGTCACGCCGCCTCGCACGGCTGCGTCCGGATGCGGATTCCGGATGTGATCGCGCTCTACCCACAGGTTCCTGTGGGTGCGCCGATCTATATCGGGTGAGTTGTGGGTCGCCTCGTCGGGTGCGTGCTTGCGGGGGCGCGACATCCGACACGCCCTCGGCGCCGTTCGCCTCCCTCCGGTCGGCTCACGGGGTGCGCCTCGGACGTGTCGGATGTCGCGCTCGTGCATGCACCGACGAACGGCCGGGCAACAGGCGCGAGGGATCGGGCTTGTTCGATTGCTGGAGGGCGGTCAGCCGACGACACGGGCAGTAGCCGCGATGGTGGGCCGGGCTTGATCTCTTGCGGTTGGGGCGGACCGTGAATCCGTTGCGGCGGGGCGGGGTCGGCGAGCTTGCTTGGCCGCTGCGGTCAGGACAGGCCGATCTCCGAGGGGGCGATCTCTTCCCATTCGGGGTCGGCGAGCAGGGAGGCGTGTTGGCCGCCGTGGCGAAGAACCAGTCTGGCGATGAAGACCCCGTGCGTCTGTTTGCGAACGATCGCGTACCACATCGTGGACGCGTCGGCCGGCCCCTGGACGGGGTGCCAGGGCAGTGCCGGGCCATCGTCGCCGGGGGCGATCATCCCGGCCTCGAGCAGTTGGCGGCCGGTAGCGACTTGACCTGAGCGTGTCTCGATGAAGAACCTTCCCACCAGCGCCGAGGATAGAACCGTCGATCCGGTCTGGCTGTCGGTGATCGATCTGCACGATCGCGCGCTGATCCGCCGTGATGTCGCACCGCGCACACGCCGCGCCTATGCGTCCGACCTCGAGCAGTTCGCACGCTGGTGCGGTGCGCTCCAGATCGAACCCGACGCGGTGACGCCGCGTGTCGTGCGGCGCTACGTGCAGGGGCTCGGCGAGGCGCGGCTGGCTCCCTCCAGCCTGGCGCGCAAGCTCGCCGCGCTGCGCTCGCTGTACGCCGACCGCCGCGAGCGCGGCGCTGTTGCCGCCAATCCGGCTGAGCTGGTCGCCGGTCCGCGCCGCCCGCGCCACCTGCCGCGCGTGTTGGCCGAGGACGAGGTCGGCAAGCTGCTCGACCGTGTGCCGCCGAGCAGCCCGCTCGACCTGCGCGACCGCGCGATCTTCGAGCTGACCTACGCCTGCGGCCTGCGCGCCGAGGAGGTGACGATGCTCGATCTCGGGGCAGTCGACTTCGACGGCGAACAGCTGCGCGTCGAGGGCAAGGGCGGCCGGACGCGGATGCTGCCGGTCGGCGAGCCGGCGCTGAAGGCCGTCGCCGGCTACCTGGAGCACGGGCGCCGAGTGCTTGCGACCGGTCCCGATCAGCAGGCGCTGTTCCTGACCAAGAGCGGCAATCGCCTGCTCACCAGCGACGTCAGGCGCCGGCTCACGATCTGGGCCCGTCGCGCCGGCGTCGCCGGCGGCGCCCACCCGCACGCGCTGCGCCACTCGTTTGCGACGCACATGCTCGACGGCGGAGCGGACCTGCGTACGATCCAGGAGCTGCTCGGCCACAGCCGTCTGTCCACGACCCAGATCTACACTCGGGTAGAGTCCGCAAGGCTTAAGTCGGCGTACTCGGGGGCCCATCCGCGCGCCTGAGGCCACAGAGGATCACGGAAGAGACGGAATGGAGACCAACGTCAAGGCGATCGAGCTGCGCGACCTCTGGCGCCGGTACAAGACGGCCGGCGATCTTGAGGCGCGCGAGCGCCTTGTCGTCGCCTACTCGCCGCTCGTCAAGTACGTCGCCGGCCGGATGGCGTCCGGGCTGCCGGCACACGTCGACGAGGCCGACCTGATCTCGTACGGTCTCGGCGGTCTGATCAACGCGATCGAGCGTTTCGAGCTCGAGCGGGAGATCAAGTTCGAGACCTACGCGATCACGCGCATCCGCGGCGCGATCATCGACGAGCTGCGCTCGATGGACTGGGTCCCGCGCTCGGTCCGTGCCCGCGCGCGCGAGATCGAGAAGGCGCACACCAAGCTCGAGCACCGGCTGCAGCGGGCGCCGACCGACGAGGAGATCGCCGCCGAGATGGGGATCGAGCTGTCGGAGTTCCACGATCTGCTGCTGCAGATCTCGAAGTCCTCGGTCGCGGCGCTCGACGAGCTCTGGTCGGTCGGCGACGCATCCGGTGACTCGGTCTCGCTGCTCGACACGCTCAGCGACGAGAGCGCGCCCGACCCTGCCGCGGCCGTCGACCAGACCGAGCTGCGCGATCGCGTGGCAGACGCGATCGCCAGGCTGCCCGAGCGCGAGAAGCTGGTCGTCGCGCTCTACTACTACGAGAACCTGACGCTGCGGGAGATCGGTGAGGTGCTCGGCGTCACCGAGTCGCGTGTCTCGCAGCTGCACACGAAGGCCGTGCTGCGGCTCCGCTCGCGGTTGATCGACCCGGACTGATCAGTGTCCGAGCCGCTGCGCAAGCACATCAACACGAACATCGAGGCGGTGCGCTGCGATGTCTGCGAGCGGACGCTGCTGCGCGGCGAGCGGGCCGACGTCTTCATCGCCGCCGGTGTGCGCCGCAACGTCTGCGACCTCTGCACGGTCCGCGCCGCACACCAGGGCTGGATTCGCGAAGGTGTCGACGACCCGAGCATCGCCTCCGGCGACGACCGCCGCCGCGGCACCTTCCGCGGGTTCCTTCGCGCACGTCGCGCCCAGCAGGCGCTTGAACCCGGAGGGGCGGAGGCGCTGTTCGCACCGTCGCGCCACGACACCGAACCCGAACTGCCGGCGGGCGGCGACCAGGAGGCGCCCCGGTTCGTTCCGGTCGAGGCTCCGCGGCCGCAGCTCGACCCCCAGCTCGCTGAGGACCACCGTGCAGCAAGAGCGGTCATCTCGGCCCAGCAGCCGACGCCCGATGAGCTGCTCTACGAGGATCGCAGCGTACGAGCGATCCTGACGAACGTCGAACTCAAGCTGGCCCGTGCGATCGAGCTCTTCAACGCGTCTGCGCATGTGCGGACGGTCGCCGGCGTCTCGCGCACGCTCGGTCTGCCGCAGGTCTGTGCGCGTCCGTCTGCGACCGAGGGCAGCGTCGTCACGATCGTCGTCGCCTGGGAACTGTCCTGGTACCGGTTCGAGGTCGATCTCGGCGACGAGGCGGCCGGCGTGCGGGTCGTCGGTCAGGGGGCAGAGGTCGACGAGCTCGAGCCCGCCGAACGTGTCCCGAACGCGATCGTCGAACGAGGTGGAACGATCCGCCAGGCAGCGGCGGTCGGCTGAGGGAAAGTCATGGAACGTAAGGATGGAGAAGCGCCCGTGATCTACTGCGTAGTGCCCGAGGAGTTCGGCGAGGAGCTCTATGAGCGTCTCAAGGCCTACTACGCCGATGACGACGAGGTCGAGGTGATCGTCGACCGGCGCCAGAGCGACCGTCGTGGCGAGCGGCTCGGCCGGCGGCTCGACATCTCACGCCGTGAGGTCCGCGACCGGCGTTCGAAGCCGGTGATGGGGGAGTTCCCCGACCTCGAGCCCGGCGACGGCGCGGCGTAGAACCGCCGGGCCGGCTCAGATCCGGCCGCGGAACGTATCGCAGCTCGCCGGGCCCGACCCTGAGATCCCGCGCGACAGCCAGCTCTGTCGCTGCTCGGCCGAGCCGTGCGTCCAGGACTCGGGGCTGACGCGCCCCTGCGCCTTCTGCTGGATGCGGTCGTCGCCGACCGAGGACGCCGCGTCGAGCGCATCGGCGAGGTCCTGGCGCGAGATGTCCTCGATGAAGCCTGTCTGCAGCGCGTGGCCGATCCACAGCCCGGCGTAGCAGTCGGCCTGCAGCTCGACCCGCACCTGGCCGCCCTGTGGCCCGGTATCGCGGCTCGCGCTCTGAAGCGTGCCGGCCAGGTTCTGGATGTGATGTCCGTACTCGTGAGCGAGGATGTACGCCTCGGCGAGCGGGCCGCCGCGGGCTCCGAGCTGGGACTGCAGCTCGGCGAAGAAGCCGAGGTCGATGTAGACGTAGCGGTCGCGCGGGCAGTAGAACGGGCCGACGGCGGACGATGCGGGGCCGCAGCCGGTCTGGATCGTTCCGTCGAAGAAGCGCGTTCGTGCCGGCTCGTAGTTGCGCTGTGTGCGCTGCCAGTAGCTCTGGATGCTGTTGATCGAGGCGACGATGCGGCAATCCTCGCGCTCGTTGGCGTCCGCGCCGGTGCGGCACTCGGCCTGCAGATCGCTTGAGCCGGTGCCCGGGCCGACCTCCCGGCTCTCGAGTGAGCCGAGCTGGCCGAGCCCGCCGCCACCGCCACCGCCGAGGAAGAGGACGGCGATCAGCACGATCACGCCGATGACGCCACCTCCGCCACCGAGCGCCATCGGCATGCCGCCCGGAATCCGCCCGCCGCGGCCGCGGTAGTCCTCGACCTGCGAGGAATCGAGCTGTGCATCCTTGCGGAACCGCATGGGTGACGAGCCTATCGGCGGACGATGTTCGCGGTTACGTGCAAACGCCCCGGCGAGCGGGGCGTTTCTCCGAAGCGGATGATGGGACTCGAACCCACGACCTTCTGCATGGCAAGCAGACGCTCTAGCCAACTGAGCTACATCCGCACGGTCGCGCGATGCTAGCAAGCGCGGATCGCACCGCCCGAGAGGCGCCGACCAGAATCGAACTGGTGTACACGGCTTTGCAGGCCGCTGCGTAGCCACTCCGCCACGGCGCCGAGGGGCGCAGACAGCCTAGCCGGGTCCGGTGCGCTACCTGCGGGCGCTCTGTGCCGAGTCGCATAGTCCGCTCGGCTGACAGGGTGTCAAATCCGTCGCGGCGGGGCGTCGGCCTTGATCTGGCCCTCGGCCCCGGTTTCGGCGAAGGGAGTGGTGATGCGATCGTCCCGGTTCTTCGAGGGTGTCCACCAGATGCGGGTCCCGCTCGGTGACGGCCAGATCAAGGTGCCCGTCTTCTACTACGACGGCTCGGCGATGACTGGGGTCTTCCCGGCACGGCTGTCGGCGCTGCGGCGCTGGATGCCCGACCGCCGCTTCGTGCCGGCGCGACTGGCTCCGGGGATCGGGGCGGTGACGATCACCTGCTTCGAGTACCGCGACACCGACATCGACCCGTACAACGAGCTGGCGATCGCGGTGCCGCTGAGCCTGCCGCATACCCGGGCCAACGCGCCGGGGCGTGCGATGCTGGGGGCCGTTCGCCGCGGCCAGTACGACATCTTCGTCCACCACCTTCCGGTCACGACCGAGCTCGCCTGCCGTGGCGGCATCGAGTTCTACAACTACCCGAAGTTCGTCGCGGCGATCGAGTACGACGAGGGTGCGCGAGTGCGGCGCTGCCGCCTGGCCGAGGGTGCGGCCGAGATCCTGACGATGACGCTCGACCGCTCCGGCGGCGGCGCGGCTGCCGAGATCCAGCTCTTCTGCCACCTCTATCAGGACCGTCAGCCGCAGCGTGCGGAGTTCAAGATCCACGCCCCGCAGATGGAGCGGACGATCGTGCCCGGCGCCGCCCGGCTGGCGCTTGGCCGCGAGCATCCGATCGCGCGGGAGCTCGCGGCGGCGCTGCTCTCGACACGCTCGATAGCAGCCACGTGGGCGCCGCGGATCGAGGGGATCCTTTACGGCCCTGAGGTGATGAGTCCGACGCTGATCGACCGCCTCGTGCTTTCACCCGAGCGGGCGGTCTCGGCCTAGGAGCCTGTGATGGCGGTCGTGATCGCGCCCGGGTCGCTTGCAGCGCGTGCGCCGCGTCTGCACGGCCATCCGCTGCTGCGCGGACGTGGACGGGCGCAGCTCAGCCGCGACATCGCGGCCGCCCGGCGGTTCTCCGTCGAGCAGATCCGGCCCCGCGCGTTGGCGATCGACCAGCAGATGGCCGGCGACCCGAACGCCTTTCCCTGGGCGCTCGCCACGGCCGGGGCCCGGATCGGGCTGCTCGATCTGTGCCTGCCGCGCGTCAGCGGCGGTACGGCCGACAAGTTCTGTCTGCGGACCTCGCTCATCATCGAGGAGGTCGCCGCCGGCTGCGGCGGCATGGCGACCCTGTTCGGGGCCCACGGCCTCGGGATCACGCCGCTGCTGGTCAGCGGCGCCGGCCACTGGGACGGTGTGATGCGCGAGTTGGCCCTATCGGCGGCGAGCGGGGAACGGCCGCTGATCATGGCCTGTGCGGTGACTGAACCGGGAGCGGGCACCGACGTCGAGCACCATCAGCATGTCCGCTCGGCACGGCTGATCTGCCGTGCCGAGCGCGTGCACGGCGGCTACCGCCTCAGCGGCGTCAAGCACTTCATCTCCAACGGCAGCGTCGCCGACTGGGTCACGGTGATCCTGGCCGAGGATCCCAAACGCCCGTACGAGACGATGCGGGCATTTCTGGTCGATGCACGGACGCCGGGGTTCGCGGTCACCCGGGTGGAGCACAAGATGGGCCAGCGGGCCTCGCCGGCGGCCGAGCTGACCTTCACGGACATGTTCGTGCCCGACGAGCGCGTGCTCGGCCGGCCGGGGGACGGGGTCGCGGCGACCGCCGCCGTGTTGGCGGGCTCGCGGCCGGTCGTCGGTGCGATCGGAACCGGCATCGCGCGCGGTGCCTACGAACGCCTGCTCTCCTGGCTGCAAAGCGATCCGGCGGCCGGCGGGCTGCTCGGTCATCAGCAGGTCCAGCTCGCGCTGGCACGGATGCAGGAGCTGATCCACTCCGCGCGCCAGTCCTACCTCGACGCCGCGACCGAGTTCGACATGGTCTCGATGGGGCGGATGATGGACCTGCCGGCGGTCAAGGCGCTGGCGCGGCTGCCGCGCCGGGCACGCACGAACCGGCTCGCAGGGAGCCGGATGCGAGCCGAGTCGAGCACCAGGCTGCTGATGGCGCTGGTCTCGCGGTATGTCGGAGATGCGGTGCTGACACGCTCGCTCGGCCTCTCCTCGCTGGCCAAGGCGCAGGGGGCGGATGTGGCGATGGAGGTGACGGGGCTGGCGCTGGAGATCGCCGGCGACGGCTGCGGCGATCTGGCGCCCGAGCTGCAGAAGTGCTGGCGTGACGCCAAGCTCTGCCAGATCTACGAGGGCACGAACCAGCTCAACCGGCTCGAGGTCTACGGCGCACTCGTCGCGCACGAGCCGCTCGGCGTGCTGGGGGTGGCGGCATGACCGGTCAGCTGGCACCGCCTGCCGGCGCCGGCGTCCGTGAGGAGCTTGACGAGCTCGCGGCGCTGGTGCGGCGGTTCGCGGCGACGATGTCAGGGGCCGCAGGCGGTCCGGCGGCCGGCCCGCAGGACTGGTGGGACGGAATCTGCGAGATCGGGCTCGAACGCTGCCTGCTGCCCGAGCACGGCGGCGGCGTCGAGTTGCCGGCGGCCGAGCTGCCGACGCTGCTCGAGGAGCTTGCGGCCGGCGACGGTGCGGCCGCACTGCGCATGCTGCTGTCGAACATCGCGCTCGACCGGCTGCTGCGCGCCGGCCACGAGCCTGCCGGCGACGAGCTCTGCGTCTTCGTTCCGGCGGCCCACGTGTCCGCCGCTGAGACAGGCGTGCTGACGGGAGTCGTGCCACTGGCCTACGGAACCGGGGGTGCCGCCCGGCTCGTGACTGCAGCGGGCCTGACCGGTGAGCACGGGAGCTACGCGGTCGACTGCCCGGCGGCGGGCCTGCAGGCCGAGCCGGCGGGCGGGCAGCTCGGCCTGGAGGGTGCGCCGGCCGCACGGGTCAGCTTCGAAGGCGTCGCCGCGGTGCCGCTCGGCGGTGGTGCCGAGGCCGCGGCACTGCTGCACGCCGGCATCGCGGCGATTGCAGGCGGCGGGCCGCTGCAGCAGGTCTTGCAGGCTCATCAAGCCCACACAG
>CAZYMM010000066.1:0-11660 GCA_964648515.1 uncultured Conexibacter sp. | reverse complement strand
GATCAGCTCGCCGGTGCCGAAGGAGGTTGCGGCGACCGCGTCGCGCTCGGTCTCCGCGACACGGTCCAGCCCGCTCGCCCCGGCGACCTCGACGATCGCGGCTGCGCCGTCCTCGATCAGCGCGAACGAGCAGCCGATCGCGCGGCCGAGCGGATCGTGAGCGTGGGCGGCCAGCAACTCGCCGCCGAGCCGCGTCAGCAGCACCTCGAGCGTGCCCTCGCCGCCGTCGGCGACCGGGCAGAGGTCGGGCGGCGCCAAGCCGGCGAGCTCGATGCCGCGCCCGATCGCCGCTGCGACCTGTGCCGCCCGCAGCGTGCCCTTGAAGGAGTCCGGGCAGACCAGCACCGGCCGGTCGTCTGCGATCACGGTCGCCTTCGTCATCGGCCGCGGATGATGGCCGATTGCGCGATCGCAGGGCCGCTCCGGTCCAGCTAGCCTTCGCTCATGGCAGACCGGCTGCACGTCGTCGTCGCAGGTGGGGGGATCGCCGCCGCGGAGTTCGCGCTTGCGATCCACGAGCTGGCTCCGGAAGCGGTGGACCTGACGATGGTCAGCCCGGACAGCGAACTCGTGATGCGTCCGCTGCGCACCGGTGAGCCGTTCTCACGCGTGCAGGTCGCGCGCTATCCGCTCAGCGCGCTGGCGGGTGAGACCGGTGCCACGATCGTCGAGGACCGCCTCGCGGCCGTCGAGCCCGGGGCCCAGAAGGCCGAGCTCGGCTCCGGCGGACTGCTCGACTACGACGTCCTCGTGCTCGCGGCCGGTGCGAGGTCGGTCGACGCCTACCGCAAGGCGCTGACCTTCCGCGGCGACCGTCGCGCGATCGCCTACAACGGCCTGCTGTCGGACATCGAGCAGGGCTACACGACCTCGGTCGCGTTCGTCGTGCCGCCGGGCAGCACCTGGCCGCTGCCGCTCTACGAGCTCGCGCTGATGACCGCACGCGAGGCGCGGACGATGGGAGTGACCCCGGACCTGACGCTGCTGACGCCCGAGCAGCGCCCGCTCGACGTCTTCGGGCAGAGCGCGAGCTCGGCGGTCGGCGATCTGCTGGCGCGCGCAGGCATCGCGTTCTTCGGCGATGTCGAGGTCTCCGAGAACGACGACGCAACGCTGGTCACTGCCGGCGGCCGCGCGCTCGAGCAGCAGCGGATCGTGGCCGTTCCGGTGCTCGAGGGAATCCGCTTCCCCGGCGTTCCCGCCGACGCCGATGGCTTCATTCCGATCGACGAGCACTGCCGCGTCCGCGGGCTCGCCAACGCGTTCGCTGCCGGCGACGGGTCGAGCAACCCGGTCAAGCAGGGCGGGGTCGCCTGCCAGCAGGCCGACGCGATCGCTGAGCAGGTCGCGCGGATCGCCGGCGCCGACATCGATCCGGCGCCGTTCCGGCCGGTCCTGCGCGGCCGGCTCCTGACCGGCAGCAGCATGCGCTACATCTCCGACCAGGACCAGCACGCCGGGGAGCCCGAGCAGCCGGTGCTGTTCGCCTCGACGCGCAAGGTCGACGGTCGCCATCTCTCACGCTGGCTGCGCCGGCTCGAGGGTCACGGCGTCAGCGAGGAGCACGACGAGCCCGCCGGCGGCGAGGCCGCGGACCTGACGGTCGAGGTCGAGGCGCCCAACGCCTGACCGGTCGGCCACGGCGCCCGCTAGGTTGGCACCGTGACCGAGCGCCGTACGAAGATCGTCGCCACGATCGGGCCAGCAAGCTCCGATCCCGAGATCCTCGTACGGATGGTCGAGGCCGGGATGGACGTTGCGCGGCTGAACTTCAGCCACGGCAATCACGAGCTCCATGCCGAGATGGCCGACCGCGTCCGCGACGCGTCAGGGCGCGTCGGCCGGCCGGTCGCTCTACTTCAAGATCTGCCCGGTCCGAAGCTGCGGATCGGCACGCTGGCGAGCGGCCGCGTCGAGCTCGCGATCGGCGACGAGGTGCTGTTCACCTGCGGTCCCGGGGCCGACGATCGCCAGGGCGACGCAGGCCACATGACCGTCAACTGGGAGGGCTTCCCCCGCGCGGTCGGCGATGGCGACGCCTTCTACCTCGCCGACGGCTCGGTCCGCCTGCGCGCCCGCAGGGTTCGGCCCGAGAGCTGCGAGGTCGAGGCCGAGGTCGAGGTCGGCGGTTCGGTTGCCTCGCGTCAGGGGCTCAACGTCCCCGGCCCGGCCTCCGAGCTGCCGTCGGTGCCGGACGAGGATCTCGCCCATCTGAAGGCCGGGATCGCGATCGGGGTCGACCTCGTCGCGCTCAGCTTCGTCCGTTCGGCCGCCGACGTCGAGTTCGTGCGCGAGCACACTCGGATCCCGCTGATCGCCAAGATCGAGAAGCCGCAGGCGGTCGAGAACATCGACGAGATCATCGCTGTGACTGACTGCCTGATGGTCGCGCGCGGCGACCTCGGGATCGAGCTCCCGATCGAGCAGGTGCCGATCGTGCAGAAGCAGCTGATTGCGGCAGCCGGCCGCCGTGCGCGGCCGGTGGTCACCGCCACGCAGATGCTCGATTCGATGGTCAACTCGTCGCGACCGACGCGGGCCGAGGTCGCCGACGTCGCCAACGCGATCCTCGACGGCACCGACGCGGTGATGCTCTCGCAGGAGTCGGCGGTCGGCGCGCACCCGGTCGGCGCCGTGGAGATGATGGCGGCGATCGCGCTCAGTACCGAGCGCACCGCGCCCTACGGCCGCTGGCTCGAGCAGCGCGTCGCCCAGGAGAAGGGCGACCCCGCCTACACGCTCGCGCACGCGGCCTGCCGGGCCGCCGTCGACCTCGACCTGGCCGCGCTGGTGGTGCCGACGCTGTCAGGACGCTCGGCGCGGCTGGTCTCCGCGCACCGGCCGTCGGTCCCGATCTACGCGCTCTCGCCGGGGCGCGAGACCGTCCGCCGCTGCGGGCTGATGTGGGGCGTCAAGGCGGCCTCGATGCGCCGACACGAGGTGACCGAAGAGCTGATCGCCGACGCCGCCCGCCGCGTGGTCGAGCTCGGCTGGTGCCGGCCCGGCGACCGCATCGGGATCACCGCCGGCCTGCCCTCCGGCCGGCCCGGTACGACCAGTCTGCTGCAGATTCAGACGGTTCCGGCGCTCTGAGCGTCTGCCGTGCAGCGCGCACGGACGGCGTCAGCGTCGGGGCGAGCGGGATCGCCGCCAGCGTCACTCGAGCCGTGAACAGTTGTGGTCACTGAGCGACCACAACTGTTCACGGCTCGAGTACGGCGGCGCGTATCTCTTCGAGGACCGCGTGCGGCTCGCGGCGCCAGCGCTTCTTCGGCACACGCATGACGCGGTGGCCGCTCACCTTGAGGGCGGCGTCGCGGGCCTCGTCCTGCGCGCGGAAGAGCGGCAGCTCGTGATGCGGGCCGTCGGCTTCGACGACCAGCTTGCGCTCGGGCCAGTAGAGGTCGACGCGCGCCTCGCTGCCGTTCGGCAGCACGATCACCTGCTGCAGCCGTGGCGGCGGGACGGCCGTTGCTTGCAGCCCGGCGACGAGTTCGCGTTCGAATCCCGAGTCGGCGAGCTCGATGCCGAGCAGCTCGCGGAGGGCGGCCGCGCCCTTCGGCCTGCCGGCGCGTTCGAGGGCGGAGGCGACGGCGTCACGGTCGAGCATGCGCCGGAACTCGGCCTGGCGCGCTACACGGGCCAGCTCACCTGCGCCCGCGACGCCGGCGAGGTCGACGAGCGTCCGTGCGACCGTCGTGCACGCCAGGCCACCGACGACCACGATGTCGCGGCGATGGTCGATCGTCGTCGAGCGGTGGATGTGAATGCCGGGAGGCCTGGGGTTTCGCCGGGCCGAGACGATGACCTCCGGCACCGGCCCCATCGCCGTCGTCAGGCCGAGCTGCAGCGCCGCCGAGCGGCGGAACAGCGCCGAGCCTGGGCCCGCCGCCAGGAGCGCCGCGGCGTGGACCGCGCCGACGTCCGAGCGTGCGTGGCCGACGCTGTAGACGCCGCGGGCCAGAGGGTGCAGCCAGCCGGTTGCCAGCGCGTGGCGGATGCGGGCTGGCGTCCAGCCGTCGGCCAGCAGCTGGCGGCGAGTGACGACGCCGCCCTGCCGCGTCGCCCGCGCGGACGGTGAACGCTTGTGGTTGTCAGGTGACGCGAACTGTTCACGGCTCATGTAGCCAGTAGGCGCCGAGGGAGTGAAGTTCGCCCCCTCGGCGTGGTGCTACCGGCGTGAAAGTGGCTTCTTCGTAGCCTTCTTGTTGCTCTTTGCGTTCTTCTTGGTCTTGGCAGCGGGCCGCAGCGTCGTCGTCTGGCGGATCGTCTGTGTGGCGCTGCCGGTCCTACTGATCTTGATCGTGAACGTCACGACCAGCTTGCCGCGGGAGCGCATCAGCTTGGCGGCACGCGAGTTGAGCTTGAGCTTGAGCTTGCGGCGCTCGCCCCCCTTGAGCTTGAAGCGCGTGGTCTTGATGACCGCGAAGCTGCTGGAGCGCTTCTTGGTCGCCTGCTTGCACTTCCTGCTCTTGCTCTTGCACTTGGGCTTGGCCGCGGACGCAAAGGCCTTCTTCGATGTGCTCGTCTTGGCGTCGACGAGCACGAAGCAGGCGCCGCCCCTGGTGCAGACCAGCTCTGGCAGCATGAACGCGTCGTCCTGGCCGATCCGAATCGACGGGATGTGGGGCAGGTGCGCGAGCGGATCGGGCTCTGCCGGCGGCTTCGGCGCAGGCGGGCCAGGCGGGTCCGGCGCGACCGGCGGTTGCGGTTGCGGGGTCGGCGTCGGCGGCCCGGGGTTCGTTATCGGCGTCTGCCCTTCGCCGATGCTCACGAACGCCCCGCCCGAGTTGGCTTGCCCGTTCTGCGTCCGGTTGTAGCAACCGGTGGTGATGTCACCGCCGTCGTCGCCGTTGACGTCAGCGACAACCGTCCGGTAGCCGCACCTGTCCCCGGCGCTGGCCGACGGGTGGTAGCTGGGGACGCCGGCGGCGAAGCCGTCGTTGGCGGCGGTCCGCTGGAATGTGATCACACTGCCGGCGTCGGTGCCGTGTACGTCGGTGTATGGACAGCCGATGACGACGTCGTTGCGGGCATCGCCGAGCACGCCGCCGACCGCGACGCTCGTGCCGCACTTGTCCTCTGAGACCGGGCTCGGCGGGTAGAGCCAGTACGGGGTGGCGCTGAAGCCGCCACCGGTGCTGGTCCAGACTGCCGCCCCGCCCGACCACTGGTCGCTGCCTGCCGGGGTGATCGAGTCACAGCCGGTCACCAGGTCACCGATGCCGTCGCCCGTGACGTCGCCGACGGCGACGCTTCTGCCGCAGTAGCTGTTCACGACTCCGGACTTGATCTCGCTCTGGCCGCCCGAGCTGCGGAAGACGACGGCGCCTCTGACGCCGGTTCCCCAACAGCCGGCGACCACGTCACCGATGTGGTCGCCGTCGACGTCACCGATCGCGACGCTGGCACCGCAGCGGTCGTAGGCCGCGGCGGAACTGCGTACGCGCACCCCGGGGTTCAGGGCGGCGTCAGAGAACGTGATCACGCGACCCGCGCTGGTCGCCGGCGTATCGTAGGTATCACAGCCGGCCGCGATGTCGGCCTTGCCGTCACCGCTGAAGTCGCCCATCGCGAGCGAACCACCACACTGCTCCCCGTCCTGCGGGGCGGCAGCGTTGAGCGGGGTAGGGGCGTCGAAGCCGCTGTTGGACCCGTTTCGCTTGAACAGCAGCACCTGACCGGCGCCGCTGTGGCCGCCGGGGTCGGCGCCATCGCAGCCGAGCGCTACATCGGCACGGCCGTCACCGTTGACGTCACCGATCGCCACCGAGCGGCCGCAGAAGGCGTTTGCGGTAGGCGCTGCCGGTGTCAGCACCTCCTGGTTGAACATGCCATCAAAGGCACGGAAGGTGAACACGATCGCGCGCCCGGCCTTGGTCGCTCCGACGTTGGAGTTGGGGCAGCCGATCACGACGTCGTCGTAGCCGTCGCCGTTGACGTCACCGGTCGCGACATCGGTCCCGCAGAACTCGCCTGCGACCGGCGGCGTCGCCCATAGAGGGTTGAAGACCCCCGCCTGAGCGGAGGCCGAGGCGGCGGCGAGCGCCGCGAGCACTGCTGCGAGCGTCAGGCCGAACCGGCGGACGTTCGAGGTCGTAGCAGACATCAACGCAGTCTGCCAGCGGACAACGATGATTGCCAGTCCTGACCGTCGGTCTCAGCTGGCTACCGGGCGCAGCGCGGCGGTGCGCCGCGGCGCTTGGCGAGCCAGATGCCGGCGAGTGTCAGCACGAACAGCAACAGGCAGGCGCCGATGAAGGCCGGCGACGTCCAGTTGCCCCAGGCACCGCCGACGCTGACGTAGGCATAGGTGCGGGGCGCGGCTCCGAGCACCGTTGCGGCGGCGAACGGGGCCAGCGGGATCGGCGTCAGCCCGGCCGCGTAGTTGACCGAGTTGTACGGGATGCCGGGCAGCAGGCGTGCAGTGAACACCGACAGGAAGCCACGCTCGCCGACCCACGCCCGCAGCCGCATGAGGCGCGGCCCCTGGATCTCCTCGACCGCGCCGTGGGCGATCGTCCGTGACAGCAGGAAGGCGGTGCACGCCCCGGCCAGCGCGGAGACCATCGCCAGCGGGTAGCCGCCCGCTGTCCCGAACAGCAGCCCTGCGGAGATCGCGAGCATCGGTCCCGGGAAGAAGCAGACGGTCAGCAGCGCGGAGGTGAAGAAGAAGATCAGCGGCCCTGCGCCTCCGCTGCCAT
Organism: uncultured Conexibacter sp.; assembly: GCA_964648515.1. Lineage (GTDB taxonomy): Bacteria > Actinomycetota > Thermoleophilia > Solirubrobacterales > Solirubrobacteraceae > Baekduia. The sequence goes on along the minus strand of CAZYMM010000066.1, from coordinate 4,956 downwards.
CGACGATGCCGCGCACGCGGTCGGTCGACACGTCGCCGGTCAGCAGGATCACCGCGAACGCGACCGCAACGAGCGCAGGCAGCGCCCCGATTCGGATCAGCGCCGTGCGGCGGCCGGTGCGGTCCCGCTCCGTCCGCTCGCCGGTGATCGGGCGCTCATGCGTGCCGGCGCTCATCAGATCCCTCGCTCCCTGGCCCACGCTGCCTCTGCCTGGCCGAGCTCGGTCACCGGCGCCTCGCCGTAGACCCACTCGCGCGCGATCCGGTGCCAGTTGTTGCTCGCGCGCAGTTGGCCGAGCACGGCGAGCGTCAGGCCCTCGAGCCGGCGCGCGAACAGGTGCTCGGGCGGCACGCTGACATGACGGATCTTGCCCCAGTACTGGCTGCGCGGGTCAGACGCGGTGATCATCACCTCGGTCGCGATCTCCGGCGTCAGCGCGATCTCGGCATCGAGCGTGTACCAGCCGACGAGATCCTCGAACTGGCGCAGGATCTCGTCGGGGTCGTAGTGCTCGGGCTCGGCGATCCAGCCGGCCTCGTGCATGTGGTCGATCAGCTCGCGGCCGCGGCCCTCGATCCCGAGGCGCTGGGTCTGAAGCTCGAACTCGGCCGCCTCGCGGCTGATCCGCTTGAACAGCCCGAAGTCCAGGAACGCCATCCGCGCGCCGCCGTTGAGCAGGATGCAGTTGCCGGGGTGGGGGTCGCCGGAGAACTGCAGGTGGCGGTACATCGATCCGAAGTAGAAGCGGAAGATGATCTCGCCGTAACGGTTACGGGCGTCCTGGTCGTCGTGCTTGAACTCCTCGAAGCCGCGCCCGTGGACGAACTCCGAGACGATCACGCGCTCGCGGCTGATGTCGCCGATCACGTCCGGGATCACGATGAACGGGTGATCCTTGTAGACGCGCGCCAGCGCCCGCTGGTTGGCGGCCTCGAGCTCGTAGTCGAGCTCCTCCTCGATCCGCTCGCGGATCTCGGTGCCGACGGCCTTGACGTCGATCCCCGGCGCGACCGACTTCATCAGCCGCAGGATCAGCCCCATGTTCTGCAGGTCGGCGCGGACGGCGTTGTTTACGCCCGGGTACTGGACCTTGACCGCGACCTCGCGCCCGTCGTGGACGGCGCGGTAGACCTGGCCGATCGAGGCTGCGGCGACTGGCTCCTCGTCGAAGTCCTCGAACGTCGCTGAGAGCTTCTCGCCGAACTCGCTCTCGATCACCTTGCGCATGTCCTTGAAGGCGACCTTCGGCGCGGCGTCGCGCAGCGTAGCGAGCTTCCTCTGGAAGTCCTCGCGGTTCTCCTCCGGCACGAGCCCGAGATCGAGGAAGCTCAGCACCTGGCCGATCTTCATCGCCGCGCCCTTCATCGTCCCGAGTGCGGTGACGATCTGCTCGGCGGTCTCGAGCTGGCGCTTGGCCATCGCGGCCTGCGCCGCCTCCTCCGAGCGCGTCCGGTTGGCGGCGCGCGTCGCCGCCTGGCGCGCCCCCTGGGTCGCCGCGAGCGTGCCGATCTTCGCCGCCCGGGCCCAGCGCGAGGTCGGGATGCGACCGGCGTTGCTGGCCGGCTTGCGGGCGGCGGGCATCAGCTCGTGAGTTCGACCTTCGAGCCGGGGACGATGTCGTCGCGGCCGTCGGGCCAGCGGACCCAGGCCTTGTGCCCGCCGTCGTAGTCGTCGCCGAGATGGATCAGCGTCGCCGGCTCGCCGAGCGCCTTGCACGGCTGCGCGCCCTCAGGATCGAGGCCGCGCCAGACGCGGATGAAGCTGTTGTTCTCCCACTCGGCACCGACCGTCGTCTCCTCGATGTGGCCGGGCCGCAGGATCGTCTGCGGCGGCAGCGCCATCAGCACGTCCATCACCGAGTGCTTGAGGTCCGAGTAGGAGGTCGAATCGGGCGCGCGCACGCCGCCGACCGAGTTCTTGAACAGCGTGTCGCCGGTGAAGACGTTCGACGGGCCGCCGGCCGGGTCGAGCACCTCGATCCCGATCATCCCCGAGGTGTGGCCGGGGATCGCGTGGGTCCTGATCTGAAGGCCGCCGATCGTCAGCGTGTCGCCGGCCTTCCAGGTGCCGGTCGCAGCGTCGACGAACTGGGCCTCGGATTCGGGCACCAGCACGGTGAGACCGCCGCCGTAGTGCGCCTGGATCTCGCCGATCTGCGAGACGTGGTCGTAGTGGTGGTGGGTGAGCAGGATGTGGGTCGGGCGCAGCCCGTGGCGCTCGACCGCAGCGAACAGTGGCGCCATCGGCCCGCCGGCATCGACGAAGAAGGCTTCGCCGCCATCGCCTGCCGCAACCAGGTAGGTGTTCGACAGGAAGCCCGGGTCCATCGACCGCTCGAGGATCATGTGGCCCAGGGTAACCAGAGGCCTGGCTCTAGGCTGGCTGCCATGAGCGAGATGCTGCACACCTGCTACCGGATCGTCGAGATCGATCGTTCGGTCGCCTTCTACGAGAAGCTCGGCTTCGAGGAGCGCCGCCGGATGTCGCTGCCCGACGGCGCGACCAACGTCTTCATGGGCCTCCCCGGCGACGCCGACCGGCTCGAGTTGACCTACAACCCCGGCGTCGAGTCCTACGAGATCGGCAGCGGCTACGGCCACATCGCGATCTCGACCGCCGACCTCGACGCGACACTGGCGGCTCTCGCCGCTGCCGGCGTCGAGCCGGAGCGCCCGCCGTACACGGTCAAGGAAGGCGGCTCGCGGATCTGCTTCGTCCGCGACCCCGACGGCTACCGGATCGAGCTGATCGAGCGGTCGTAACGCGGGTCGCCCGACTGATTCTGTGCGTCGGCGCGGTTCTGGTGCTTGGGGCCAGGTCAGCCCCGAGTGCCCAGGCATACAAGCGCTGCAACGACCCTCACAAGGCATACCGGTCGGTGGTTGCTGGCGGACGGTATTCCGGCACGGCCAGGCAAATGCGGACGATCGCGGCGAGTAACGGACGACTTCCACCAGACCCGTGAACAGTTGTGGCTGCTGAGCGACCACAACTGTTCACGGCTCGAGGGCGGCGGCGTGGGTCTCGCGCGTAGTTGGCCGCGCGACCGCCAGCCCGGCTGTTAGGATGCCCGCGCCGCGACGGCCAAGCGTCCGGCGCAAGCCACTGAAGGGGTAACCAGATGTCCGATGCCGCGCCGCAGAAGCGGGCCTTCCTGATCCAGAAGGGATGGATCCAGGCGGTCGCGCTCGTCGTCCTGTTCGGGTTCTTCGTCCTCGGTCTCTTGGCCTACCGGACCTACATGGAGCAGCCGCCGGTTCCGGTCAAGGTCGTCGACCAGTCCGGGAAGGTCCTCTTCACCGGCAACGACATCAGCGCCGGCCAGCAGCTCTTCCTCAACCGCGGGCTGATGGAGTACGGCTCGGCGTTCGGCCACGGTGCCTATCTCGGCCCCGACTACACCGCCGACTACCTGCGCCGCTCGGCCGAGATGGTCAAGAAGGACCTCGGCGGCGACCTCGCCAAGGTCCGCAGCGAGATGCGGATCAACCGCTACAACGAGCAGTCCGAGGTGCTGACGCTTACGGCGCCTCAGGCCGACGCCTACAACCGGCTCGTCGACCACTACGCCGCCTTCTTCGGTGACCCGACGACCCAGCACGGCCTCTCCGAGAAGCTGATCACCAACCGCGAGGACATCCGCAAGCTGACCTCATTCTTCGCCTGGACTGCCTGGGCGTCAGCGACGACGCGGCCGGGCAAGGACTACAGCTACACCAACAACTGGCCGCCCGAGCCGCTCGTCGCCAACGAGCCGACGGGCCCAGTCGTAGTCTGGTCGGTGCTGTCGCTGATCGCGCTGCTCGGCGGCATCGGCCTGTTGTTTGCCGCCTTCGGCCGCTGGGGCCGCCGGCTCGGCTGGCACGGCCGTGAGCAGGCCAAGCTCAAGTTCCGCGATCCCGGCGACGTCACCTTGACGCCGGGCCAGCGGGCCACCGCCTGGTTCTTCTTCGTGATGGCCGCGCTGTTCGTGCTGCAGACGATCGTCGGTGCCGCGGCTCAGCACTATCGCGCCGACATCACGAGCTTCTTCGGCTTCGATCTTGCGCAGTGGATGCCGTTCAACCTGTTGCGCACCTGGCACGTGCAGCTCGCGCTGTTCTGGGTCGCGACATCGTTCGTCGCCGCCGGCATCTTCCTCGCGCCGCTGATCGCCCGGCGCGAGCCCAGGCATCAGGGCAAGCTCGCCTACGCGCTGCTCGGCGCGCTCGCGGTCGTCGTCTTCGGCACGCTGATCGGCTCGGTCCTCGGCGTCCACGGGATCCTGCAGGGGTCGGTCAGCAACTGGTTCGGCCTGCAGGGCTTCGAATACCTCGATCTGGCGCGGATCTTCCAGGTGCTGCTGACCGCAGGCCTCTTCATCTGGGTCTACATGCTGTTCCGCGTGCTGCGGCGCCGGCTCAAGGGAGAGCACAAGGGCAACATGCCCTGGATGTTCTTCCTGGCGGCGTGCGCGATCCCCGCCTTCTACGCCATCGGGCTGCTGGCCCGCTCCGGTGACAACTTCACGACGACCGAGTTCTGGCGCTTCTGGGTCGTACACCTCTGGGTCGAGGACTTCCTCGAGCTGTTCACGACCGTGATGGTCGCCTACATGTTCGTGCTGCTCGGGGTGGTGCGCGAGAAGGTCGCGCTGACCGTCGTCTTCCTCGACATCATCCTCTACTCGTTCGGCGGTGTGATCGGCACGATGCATCACCTGTACTTCTCGGGTACGCCGGCCGAGCACATGGCGTTGGGCGCGTTCTTCTCGGCCGCCGAGGTGATCCCGCTGACGTTCCTGACCGTCGAGGCCTGGTCGTTCCTGCAGCTCGGCGCGCAGCAGGAGGCCAAGTCCCAGACACCGTTCCCGCACCGCTGGGCGGTCATGTTCCTGGTCTCGGTCGGGTTCTGGAACTTCCTCGGCGCCGGTGTCTTCGGCTTCCTGATCAACCTGCCGATCGTCTCCTACTACGA
>CAZYMM010000065.1:0-11913 GCA_964648515.1 uncultured Conexibacter sp. | reverse complement strand
CGACGAGGATCGCGACCTGGGCGGCGAGGAAGTCGTTGTCGCCGAACGTGATCTCGTCGGTCGCCGTCGTGTCGTTCTCGTTGACGACCGGCACGACGCCCCAGTCGAGCAGGCGGCGCAGCGTGCCGCGGGCGTTGAGGTAGTGGCTGCGATGACCGAGGTCGAAGAAGGTCAGCAGCACCTGCGCGGCACGGACGCCGTGGCCCTCGAGCAGCTCGTCGTAGACGCGATAGAGCCGGCCCTGGCCGATCGCGCTCGCGGCCTGCAGATCCTCGATCGCGGACGGACGGCCGTCGAGGCCGAGCATCTGGATCCCGCGCGCGATCGCACCGCTGGAGACGACGACGACATCGTCGCCGCGGGCGCGCGCCGCGGCCACCTGCGCGCAGATCGCGGCGAGCGTGCCGGAGCGCAGCGCGCCGTCCTCGTGCGCGACGATCCCCGAGCCGAGCTTGATCACGTGACGGGCCATCGCGCGGCCAGGCTAGGCGGTCTGCCTGCGGTCGTCGCAGACGGCGATCCAGCGATCGATCACGGGCCCCCACGTCTCGCGCAGCCCGTGCTCGGCGGCCGCCGCGTCGGCGACGACGGTGCGCGCCGTCAGGCCGGCGAGCGTGAGCGCGTCGTGGCCGTCGTCGGCCCAGCTCTTGAACCCGGCGGCAAGCGTCTCGAGGTGGAACTGGATGCCCCAGGCGCTGCGACCGACGCGGAACGCCTGGTTGGCGCAGCGCTCGCCGCTGCAGAGCGCGATCGCACCCGGCGGCAGCGTCGCGACCTCGAGCTCGTGCCACTGCAGCGCCTGCAAGGGCGGCTCGCAGGCCATCAGCAGCGGGTCGGAGAACGCGGCCGCGGTCAGCTCGAGCGGTGTGACCCCGATCTCCGGCCCGCCGGCCAGCGGTTCGACTTCGCCTCCGGCGACGAACGCCAGGAGCTGGGCGCCGAGACAGATGCCGAGCAGCGGCACCCCGCGCGCCAGGCAGAGCCCGATCAGCGCGCGCACGTCGGCAAGCCATGGCGCGGCCCCGTCGTCGACAGGCCCGGGCGTACCGCCGAGCACGACGACGCCGTCGTAGCCGTCCGGTGAGGCCGGGATCGCGATCGCACCGGCGACGACGCCGGCCGGCGCGGCGAGCACCAGCTCGCAGCCCGCGGCGGCCAGCCGCTCGCCGGCCAGCGCCGGGCCGGCGTCGTCCTCGTGCTGGACGACGAGGATCCGCAGCGGCTCGCTCACTCGGGGTCCCATTCGAACACGATGCCCCCGATTGCTACCTCATCGCCCGGCTCGAACCCGGCCTCGTCGAGCGCCTCGATCACGCCGAGCCGGCGCAGGCGGTACTCGACGTGCTGGAGCGCATCCTCGTTGTCGAGGTCGTGACGGGCGATCAGACGGTCGACGGCCTCGCCGTGCACCACCCAGACGCCGTCGTCGTCCCGCTCGACCGTGACCCGGCTGCGGCCACGGGCCTCCGCGCCGGGCCGGAACGTGCGGTGCTCGGCCAGCGCCTCGGCTCCGGGCGCGGCCGCGTGCTCCAGCGGCGGCACGCTGCGCAGCAGCTCGGTGCGCAGCTCGTCGAGGCCGGCCCCGGTCGCCGCCGACGTCAGCAGCACGACCGGATCATCGGCCGGAGGCTCCCACTCCTCGCGCGGCGGCGCGCCGGTGCGCAGCCGCTCGCGCCAGGCTGCGGCCGCCTGCGCGGCCTGCTCGGCCGAGACCAGGTCGGCCTTCGAGAGCACCAGGATCCGCGGCAACGCGGCCAGCCGCGGGTCGTAGCCGGCGAGCTCGCGCTCGATCACGGCGAAGTTGTGGACGGGGTCTGTCCCGTCGACCGGGGCGAGATCGAGGACGTGGACGAGCAGGCGCGTGCGCTCGACGTGGGCGAGGAACTCGTGGCCGAGACCGTGCCCCTCGGAGGCGCCCTCGATCAGTCCGGGGATGTCGGCGACCACTAGTTGGCGCTCGGCGCCCTCGATCGTGCCGAGGATCGGCTCGAGCGTCGTGAACGGGTAGTCGGCGACCTTCGGGCTGGCTCGCGTCAGCCGTGCCAGCAGCGAGGACTTGCCGGCGTTCGGCAGGCCGACGAGGCCGACGTCGGCGAGCAGCTTGAGGCGCAGCTCGAGCTCGGCCTCCTCGCCCGGCAGGCCGCGCTCGGCGAAGCGCGGCGTCTGGTGGGTGGCGCCGGCGAAACGACGGTTGCCGCGGCCGCCGTGGCCGCCACGGGCGAGCACGACCTGCTGGCCGGGAACGGTCAGGTCGTGGGTGACGCCGCCGGGAGCCGTCACCTGGGTGCCGGGCGGCACGCGGATCACGGCGTCGTCGCCGTCGGCGCCGTGGCGCTGGGCGCCCTCGCCGTGGCGACCGCGGCCGGCCTTGTAGTGGGCGCGGCGCTTGAACGGCTGCAGGTCGCGCAGGTTGTCGTCACAGAGCAGCACGACATCGCCGCCGTTGCCGCCGTCACCGCCGTCGGGGCCGCCCTTGGGCACGTGGGCCTCACGGCGGAAGCTCATGCAGCCGTTGCCGCCGGCGCCGGCGGCGATGAAGATCCGGGCACGGTCGGCGAGCATCGCTGGCACGACACGGTACCCGGGCCATATCGTCTGCGGGCATGTCAGGCGACGTGATGCTGATCACCGGGGCGTCGAGCGGAATCGGCGAGGCCACCGCCCGCCGCGCGGCGCAGGCCGGAATGCGGCTCGTGCTCTGTGCCCGCTCAGGTGAGCGGATCGAGGCGCTGGCGGCCGAGCTCGGCGGCGCCGGTCGCACGGTTGCACTGCGCTGCGACGTCGGCTCGTGGGAGGACAACGAGGCCGCGGTCGCGGCTGCGCTTCAGCACTTCGGCAGGCTCGACACGGTCTTTGCGAACGCCGGCATCGGCGCCGACCGCGGCTGGCTCGGCGACACGCCCGAACGCTGGCGCGAGATGGTGCTGACGAACGTGCTCGGCGCCGCCTACACGGTGCGCGCGGCGATCCCGGCGCTGCGCGAGACACGCGGCCGGATCGTGCTGACCGGCTCGGTCGTCGGCCGTCAGATCCTGCCCGGATCGCTGTACTCGTGCACGAAGGCGGCGGTGACGGCGATGAGCGATGCGATCCGCACCGAGCTCCACGGCAGCGGGATCCGCACGCTGCTGGTTCAGCCGGGACTGGTGGCGACCGAGTTCTCCGACCCGCCGCCCGTCGATGCGCTCGTCGCCGACGACATCGCCCGCGCGGTGATGTACGCGCTCGACCAGCCCGAGCACGTCAACGTCAACGAGATCACGGTCCGGCCGGTCTCCGAACCGACCTGACCGCCCCCTCGCCGGTCGAGTGGCGTCGGACTATCGCTCAGCCGATAGTGCGACGCCACTCGACTGGGATCAGAGGCCGGGGATCGGGAGCAGCTTGTCCTCGATCACGGCGCCGGCGGCACCGGCTGCGCTCGAGAGGCCGCCCATTCCCGCGACCAGTCCGGCGAGGTCGGGCAGCTTGCCGGACTTCAGCGAGCTCGCTGCGGCCGAGAGCTGGCTGAGCACGTTGTCGAACGGCTGCAGCAGCTTGGTTCGCAGCGTCTTGTCGGACTCGGCGGCACGACGAGCCTGTTTGAGCTCGTGGTAGACGAACGCCGCGGCGACGGCGGCCTTCGCGATCGTGCGCTTCTGCTTCGGAGCGCCGGACTTGAAGGCTCCGGCCTTGAGCGGCTTCTGGATGTAGCGGTGGAACGCGCCGTAGGCGAGCCCCGCATGAAGCAGGAACTTGGTCTTGGCGAAGTGGACGTCAGCGACAGTCTTGGTCGTCGTCTGACCGTTCTTGCCGGTGTCGGTGACGACCTTCTGTTTGTTGCCGCAGGCGGCGATCGCGAGGCCGGAGCCGAGACCCAGGGCGAGGATCAGAATCAAGGTGAGCGCGCGTTTCATTGCGGGCACCCTAGCGCCGGAAGTCCGCGCAGCGGACTTCCTACGGTCAGTCCGCAGAATGCGGAATGACCGCAACGACCCGCCCGCGCCGACCGACCGAGAAGTCGACGGTGCCCGCGGCCTTGGCGAAGAGCGTGTCGTCCTTGCCCATGCCGACGCCCTCGCCGGCCTTGAAGCGCGAGCCGCGCTGGCGGACGATGATCTCGCCGCCGGTCACGACCTGGCCGGCGAAGACCTTGACGCCGAGGCGCTGGGCGTTCGAGTCACGCCCGTTCTTGGAGGAGCCGAGGCCCTTCTTGTGTGCCATTTCGCCGCTCCTACTTCCCGATCTTGGTCACGCGGATCCGCGTCAGCTGCTGACGATGGCCGGCGCGACGCCGGTATCCGCGCTTGGGCTTGAACTTGTTGACGCGCAGCTTCGGCCCCTTGACGTGCTCGACGAGCTCGGCCGCGACCTTCAGCTCCGCGGCCTCGGCCCCGAAGACGGCCTCGTCGCCGCCGAGCATCAGCGACTCCAGCTCGAGCGTGTCGCCGGCCTCACCGGCCAGCTTCTCGACGAGCAGCGTCTGGCCCTCCTGGACGCGGTACTGCTTGCCGCCGGTCTTGATGATCGCGTAGGACATGGATGGTCGCCGTCTCTGATGCTCAGTCTGAAGAGGCCGCCTCGGCACCGGCCTTGGCAGCGGAACGGCGCCTGCCGCCTCGACGGCCGCGGCGCCGCGGAGCAGCCGAGTCTAGCGCCTCGTCCTCGTCGCCCTCCGGCGCGTTGACGAGCTCGGCGCTCGCCTCGGTCCGCCCGAGCTCTGCGATCCGCACGAGCTGCTTGCTGCCGACGAGCCGGCCGGCGCCTGCGACGGAGATCACGTAGCCGTCGACACGCGCGACCGCGGCGCCGGGCTCGTACATGTGCGGCTCGACGATCTCGACCAGCACCTCGTCGCCCTCCGAGAACGGGATCGCCCGCTCGCGCACCGCCTCGGCCGTGCCCTCCATGCTGATCTGGAAGTGGTCGAGCGGCAGCGACTCTGAGCCGGAGAAGAAGAACAGCTTGCCGGTCTCCTGCTCGAGCTGCTGGAGGATCCGCGCGCCGTCGCCGGTCAGCACGCCGCTGACGCGCGGGTTCATGTGGACGAGAAACGCCTCGATGCCGGCCGGCGCGCGCGACGCCAGCTCGCGAAGCTCGCGCTCGGTCTCGATCGCGATCGTCTCCTCGGACTTGATCACGCCCTCGCCGTGGCAGGTCGGGCACTCGCGGCTGATGATCTCGCGCACGCCCTCGGTGACGTTCTGGCGCGTCATCTCGACGAGGCCGAGCTTGGAGATCTCGGCGGTGAAGGTCTTCGTGCGGTCCTCGTCGAGCGCCTTGCGCAGCGTCTTCAGCACCGCGTCGCGGTTCTTGGCCCGCGCCATGTCGATGAAGTCGATGACGATGATGCCGCCGATGTCGCGCAGCCGCAGCTGTCGTACGACCTCCTCGGCGGCCTCGAGGTTGGTGCGGGTGATCGTGTCCTCGAGCCGCGCCTGCTTGCCGCGGCCGACGAACGAGCCGGAGTTGACGTCGATCACCGTCAGCGCCTCGGCGTAGTCGATCAGCAGGTAGCCGCCGGACGGCAGGTCGACGCGCTTGTCCATCAGCCCGTCGATCACCTGCTCGACCTCGAACGCCTGCAAGAGCGGTGTCGACTCCTGCCAGAGTTCGACCCGGCCGGCGAGCTCCGGCGCGGTCCGCGTGAAGAACGAGACCAGGCGACGGTGCTGGCCCTCGTCGTCGACGATCGCGCGTTCGAAGTCGGCGCTGAAGATGTCGCGCACGACGCGGACCGACAGGTCGGCCTCCTGGAAGACGGTCGCCGGCGCGCTCAGCTCCTCGGCGCGCCGCTCGAGCACCTCGTGGAGCTTGAACAGGTACTGAATCTCGCGCTCGAAGTCCTCGCGCTGGGCGCCGTAGGCGGCGGTCCGCACGATCGCCCCGCCGCCACGCAGGTCGATGCCCTTGGCCTCCTTGCGCAGCCGCGCACGCTCCTTGTCGTCGAGCCGCTTGGAGACGCCGATGCCCTCGCCGGTCGGCGTGTAGACCATGTAACGCCCGGCGATCGTGAGGTCCATCGAGAGCCGCGCGCCCTTCGACTTGAGCGGATCCTTGATCACCTGGACGACGACCTCCATCCCCGGCTTGAGGACCTCGCCGATCGACTTGCCCTTGCTGTTCGGGCGGCCGCGACGGGCGACCTCGACACCGGGGATCACGATCTCGTCGACGTGCAGGAAGCCGTTCTTGTCGAGGCCGATGTCGACGAACGCGGCCTCCAGCCCGGGCAGGACGTTGTCGACACGGCCCTTATAGACGTTGCCGACGATCGAGCGGGCGCCACGGCGCTCGAGGTAGAGCTCGGCGGTCCGCCAGCCCTCCCCCGGCTTCTTGGTGGTCGTGCGGCGACGGCCGCTCTTGGACGGTGTGCCCGCCGACTCCAGGAGCGCGACGCGGGTCTCACCGCGATCGACGCTGACCAGCACTTGCTTCTTCACTTTTTCGATTCTCCGTAAGGGTCAGAGGCCGCTCGTGATTCGCCCCTTGATGCGTGCCGATGCCTGCCCGCGGGCATGGATCGACTGCAGGAGGCCGAGGGCCAAGAGGGTGGAGATCACCGACGAGCCGCCGTAGCTGAAGAGCGGCAGCGGGATGCCGGTGATCGGCATGATGCCCAGGTTCATGCCGGCGTTCTCGAAAACCTGGAACAGCAGCATCGCCACGATTCCCGCGGCGATCAGCGCTCCGAACAGGTCCCGCGACTGCGACACGATGCGCAGCGCACGCCAGATGATCAGGGCATAGAACAACAAGAGGAGCGCGGCACCGGTGAATCCCCAGCGCTCGCCGAACGAGGCGAACGCGAAGTCGGTGCGCGGCTCCGGCAGGAACTGCAGCTTGGTCTGGGTCGCGGCGTTGCCGCGACCGGTCTTGCCGCCCGAACCGATCGCGGTCTGCGACTGGTTCTGCTGGTAGGAGGCGGGGTTACCGGAAGGATGTAGGAACGAGGTCAGGCGGTCGATCTGGTAGGTCTTGAGCACCGGCACCCCGGCTGCCGGCGCGATCACGGCGACGCCCGCGACCGCGATCGCCGCGCAGGCGCCGAGCACCGCGAGATGACGTCCGGGAGCGCCGCCGACGTAGAGGATCCCGGCGATGATCGCCAGGTAGACGAGCCCGGAACCGAGGTCCTGGACGAGCACGATCAGCGTCGGGACCATCCCGATCGCGAGGATCCTGGCGGTCGTCCGCCAGGATCCCGTCTCACGCGCGCGCTCGCAGACGACGCCGGCCAGCACCACGGCCAGCAGCACCTTGCCGAGCTCCGAGACCTGGATGTCGAAGAACGGGGTGGGGATCGAAAGTGTCGAGCCGCGCGTCGTCTTGCCGACCACAAAGACGGCGGCGAGCATGCCGATCAGCAGCACCCAGATCCGCATGTGCGCCTGACGCAGCAGCGTGTAGTCAAGCCGCGACGCGAGGATCCCGGCCAGCGTCCCGAGCACGAGGAAGATCGCCTGGCGGGTCACGAAGCCGCCCGATCCGCTGCCGGGGATCGCGTCGAGCATCATCAGCGAGCAGACGCCGACGCCGGCGGCGCCGATGATCAGCCACGGGTCGGCGGGCAGCCGCCACGCGGTCGTCCGTTGCTGGCGCGTGCGACCGGCCGGCGGCGTGCGCTCAGCGCGGCTCAGCGGCGTGCGCGCGGTCGTGCTCACTGGGTGGCCGTCCCGCGGTGGACCTCGGGCTTGACGCCGAAGTACTTGGACAAGAGCAGGCGCCCGATCGGTGCGGCCATCTCAGCACCGTAGCCGCCGTGCTCGACGGTGACGACGAAGACGATCGGATCACGCGCCGCGGTGCCGCGGTAGGAGTAGCCGACGTACCAGGACTGCGGCCCGCCTCCCGTGACCTGCGCGGTGCCGGTCTTGCCGGCGACCGGGAACTCGTGCCGCGGCCAGTCCTTCCAGACCCTGGTCGACGTGCCGCCCGGTCCGTTGGCGGCGTCGACGAGCCCGCGCATGATCGCGTCGCGCCAGGAGGCGTCGATCTTGACGTGCCGTGCGGACGGGATCTCGACCCGCTGCACGAGCCCGCGCTGATCGGTGATCGCCTGGCCGAGGTGCGGAACCGGCACGGCGCCGCCGTTGATGATCGTCGAGTAGGCAATCGCAAGCTGCAGCGGCGAGGCCTGGAACATGCCCTGGCCGACCGCGAAGTGGACCTGGTCACCGCCGACGTAGACGGCGTCCGGGTAGGCGATCCCGCAGGGCGCGCCCTGCTTCTTGCGGCACTTGCGCTCCATGCGCACGAACTCGGCCGTCACCTTCGGGCTCGGGATCGTGCCCGGCTCGGCACCGGGCAGGTCGATCTGCGGCGCCGTGCCGAAGCCGAGCTTGCGCGCCCAGTCCTGGATCGCCCAGCTGCCCTTGTGGAACTGGGTGATGCCGATGTTGTAGAAGTAGGTGTCGGACGAGACGGCGAGCGCACGGGCCAGATCGACCGGTCCGTAGACAATGTGCTTGTCGTTCCAGGCGACGTCGCCTGGAAGCCTGCCGATCTTGACGAAGCCGTTGTCGACGTAAACGCTGTTGGTCGTGATCGTGCCGTCGCTGAGCCCCGCCAGCGCCGTCACCGGCTTGAACGTCGAGCCGGTCGGATAGACGCTCTGGATCGCGCGGTCGAGCAGCGGCCGGCCGGCGGCGTCGCCGAACTGGGCCATGTACTCGGCGGTGGTGTCGAACGGCCCGGCCAGCGCGCGCGGGTTGTAGCTCGGCATCGAACCGAGCGCGTAGACCGCGCCGGTCTTCGGGTTCATCGCCAGGAACGCGCCGGCCATCCCCGGCGCCAGCGCCTGCATCGCGTCCTGACCGGCGCGCTGCAGCCCGGAATCGAGCGTGAGCGACAGGTCACGGCCCTGCCTGGGTGCGGTCGGCGCGATCGTGCCGCGACGCTGGCCGAGCGCGTTGACCTCGAGGCGGGCCTCGCCGTCGGTCCCGCGCAGGTAGCGGTCGTACTGGTATTCGAGGCCGCCCTGACCGACGATCGCGCCCTGTTTGAGACCCTTGAAGTGCGTCCAGCCGAGCTGGATCGGGCTGATCTCGCCGACCGAGCCGAGCACCTGCGGCGCAAGGTCGCCCTGCGGGTAGCGGCGCGCGTAGACCTGCTTGATCGCGACGCCGGGGAACTGCTCCTGACGCTCGCCGATGTACTGGCGCTGGGCGGCGGTGACATCTGACTTGAGCGTCACGTTCGCCCACGGCACCTGGACGAGGCCGGCGACCACGGCGGTGTTGATCCGCTGCGGCGAGCGCCCCAGCACCCGGCCGATCCGCTCGTAGAGCGCCCACAGATCGCCGCTCGCCCGCGGCATCGGCGGCGGCGGGCCGACCGCCTTCTCGGCCTTGCGCCGCCAGGACGAGAACTGCTCGGGTTTGACCGGACGCTCGCCGACGGCCTGCGCGGCCCGCCTGGACCAGCGCCCGTAGGCCTGGCCCCAGCTCGCGATCTCGTCACGCACCGGCTGCGGCACGGTGCGCGGGTCGAGCGTGACGGTCGCCGCCGGGCGGTTCTCGACCAGCACCCGCCCCTTCGCATCGCGGATCACGCCGCGCGGCGCCTGGATCGGCTCCGGCCGGCGGTGGTTGGCGCGCGCCTCAGCCAGGTAGCGGCCACCGTCGAGGACCTGCAGATACCAGAGCCGGAAGAAGACGATGCCGAAGAGCAGAAAGGCCGCCATCGAGATCATCGCGACGCGCATCGCCATCTGCTGGGCGGGGACGCGCGGACTGTCGAGCTGCGGCATCCTGATCATGAGCGTGAGAGCGGCGACAGGCCGCCGGTCGTGTAGGAGCGGCGCCGGCGCCGGCGCCCGTCATCGGGCAGGACCGCTGCCAGCAGCCGCCGGACCAGCGAGAAGACGGGGATCGCGATCAGCGCGTTGAGCACCGCCGTCGACAGGAACTGGCGGACGAGCTCGAAGCTGAGCGGCATCCCGTTGCCGAGCAGAAAGCGGATCACGACGAACGCGGCCATCACGCCGATCGTCGTCGCCGCGCCGACCCAGATCGGTATCGCCGGCGCCTGCGGGTCGCGCAGCTCGCGCAGCCGCCCGGCCGCGAACCCGGCGCCGAGATAGACGAGGCTCGAGATCCCGAGCGGCTGGTAGAGGATGATGTCGACGACGAGACCGAGACCGAAGCCGAAGCCGGCGCCGGTGAGCGATCCGAGCAGCAGACCGACGGCGGCGCAGACCAGCGGCACGAGGTCGGCGGCGGCGCCGAAGATCCGGATCTCGGAGATCACCGTCACCTGCAGCAGCACGGCGGCGAACGCCAGCGCGACGAGCCGCCAGGCCAGACGCGCGGTGTTGGAGCCGCTCATTGCCCTGCCGCTCCCCCGACCCGGGTCAGCACCTGCACGTACTCGGCCTGGCGCGGCGACGCGAACAGCCGCACGTGGGCGCGCTCGGTGACCGAGCCGAGGTTGTCGATCCGCGAAATGCGGCCGATCGGGATGTCGCTCGGGTAGAGCGACTTCAATCCGGCGACGTTGGCGACCGTGCCGGCGGTGACGATCACGGTGCCGACGTCGGCGTTCGGCGCAAGCTGCGCGGAGGTCAGCACGAGATCGCCGGGCGCACCGCCGGAAGCCTTCAGATCACCGGTCGTGCGGCCGTCGAGCGACTTGGCGCCGACCGCGAAGTCGCCGCTGGTCAGCAGCGTGACCTGCGAGTAGCCGTCGTGGGCGGCCGTGACCTTGCCGATCAGCCCGGCTCCCCCACCGCTGCCCGATGCGACGACCGGCATCTCGGCGCGGACGCCGTCACCGCTGCCGAGATCGATCGTCAACTCGTCGCTGTACAGCGGGCCGGCACGGGCGATCACGCGGCCGGTGACCGGCGCGTAGGCGGCGAGGTCGATCGGCGTGTCGCGCAGCGCGAGCAGCGCCTCGAGCTCCTTGATCCGGCGGGCGTTGGCCTGCGCCCCGACCGCCTGTGCCTCCCAGCGGTCGCGTTCGGTGCGCGCCGCCTTGATCCGTGAGCCGGCGTGGATCGCGTTGCCCATCCAGTGGAACAGGTTGCGGACCGGGCCGAAAGCTCGGCTGACGCCGTTCTCGACCGGCGAGACGACCGTGCCGATGCCGCGCTGGAGCGCACCGAACGCGCCGGTCGCGTTGCGGTCGCCGAACGACGCGGTGATCAGGATCAGCGCAGCAGCGACCAGCAGCGCGAGTGCCGCGCGCCGGCGCCTGATCGTCCTGTCGTACATGGCGTACCCATCAGTGGTTGCTGTGGCCTGCGGCGCGCTCAGCGCGTCCGGCGCCGGCCTCGAGTCTTGCGGTTGCTGCGGTGGATGACCTCGAACTCCTCGAGCGAGCGCCCGGAGCCGACCGCCACACAGGTCAGCGGCGACTCGGCGATGTGCGCGGGCATCTGGGTCTCCTCGCGCAGGCGCTCGTCGAGTCCCTGCAGCAGCGAGCCGCCGCCGGCGAGCATGATGCCGCGGTCCATGATGTCCGAGGACAGCTCCGGCGGCGTGCGGTCGAGCGTCTCCTTGACCGCGTCGATGATCTGGGCCAGCGGCTCCTCGAGCGCGGCACGGATCTCCTCGCTCGTCAACACGACCGTCTTCGGCAGCCCGGAGACCATGTCGCGGCCGCGGATCTCGGCCTGGACCTCCTGGCCCATCGGGTAGGCCGAGCCGATCTCCAGCTTGACCTCCTCGGCCGTCTGCTGGCCGATCAGCAGCTTGTACTCGCGCTTGGAGTAGGCGACGATCGCCTCGTCGAACTCGTCGCCGCCGACCCGCGCGGACTGCGAGACGACGATCCCGCCGAGCGAGATCACCGCGACCTCGGATGTGCCGCCGCCGATGTCGACGATCATCGACCCGGTCGGCTCGCCGACCGGCAGGCCGGCCCCGATCGCGGCCGCCATCGGCTCCTCGATCAGGTAGGCCTGGCGGGCGCCCGCCGACATGCAGGCCT
>CAZYMM010000064.1:4895-12178 GCA_964648515.1 uncultured Conexibacter sp. | reverse complement strand
GCGAGGTCCTTGCCGACCTTGGTCGCGTTGACGTCGAAGGCGCAGGTGAACTCGATGTCGCGCGGGTGGTAGCCGCCGAGATCGTTGTGCATCAGCCCCGGGATCGTCTCGTTACGCGCGTCGTCGGCGTAGTGGTAGACGCCCTGGACGAGCGAGTTCGCGCAGTTGCCGACGCCGATGATCGCGACGCGGACCTTGTCGCGCTGGTAGCGCGCGCTGCCGTTCTGGTTGGCCGCAGCCGCCTTTGGCGAGGCGGCGCCGTTGATGCCGTTGGAAGCCACTTTGGAGGGATGCCTTTCGATTGGTTGCTATCCGACGTAGCACCGGACCGCAGGAATGGTTACAGCAGACTTGCTATATCGCTTCAGGATGGCCGGACTGTGCTACGTCAGCGCGGCGCGGACATGCCAGACGCGCTGCAGGACGGTGATCGAGGAGAGCACGGCGAGTGCGTAGATCGCCCACGGCATCGTGCCGTGACGGGCAAAGCCGATCCCGACGCAGAGGATCGCCACACGTACCGCCCGGGTCGCGATCCCGACCTTGCATTCGACGCCGAGCGCCTCGGCCCGGGCGCGGGTGTAACTGACCATCACCGAGCTGAGCACAGCCACCACGACCGCCGCCGATGCGAGCTCGTTGTGCGCGCGCGTGAAGTGGACGGCGACGGCGGTCAGCAGGATGCCCTCCGAGGCGCGGTCGAGCGTCGAGTCCAGGAACGCGCCGAACGGGGTGCCCTTGCCCGACATCCGCGAGTAGCGGCCATCGAGCGTGTCGAGGATCGAGCCGGCGAGGAAGACGAGCGCGCCGAACGTCCAGTAGGAGTAGTAGACGAGCACGGCGCCCGCCACGCAGAGCGCCAGCCCTGTCAGCGAGATCGCATTCGGCGTCAGGCGGGATTCGATCAGCCGGTCGCGGACAAGATCGATCCGCTCCTCGCCGCTCAGGCGGGGGCCACGGCCGCCCGGCTTGGTCGGTGCGCTAGTCATCGCCGGGCTCAGACCTCAGCCGGGCTGAAGGCCCACGCGCCCGGCCGGGCCCTGGCGAGCAGGGCGGCTCCGTAGTAGCTGACGCCGGCGGTCATCGCACCAAGTACCACGTCGAGTACCCAATGGTTACCGGTCGCGACGACGACCCAGAACATCACCGCCGGGTACGCGGCCCACGCGAAGCGCACGATCCGGCGCTTCGTCAGCTGTGCGAGCACGAGCCCGATCATGATCGCGTTGGCACAGTGCATCGATGGCACGGCGGCGTAGGGGTTGAACATCGCGCTGACCTTGCCGCTGCCGGCCTGGATGCCCGTGTACTGGGCAAGCGTGTCGTTGAAGCCCCACTCGGGGAAGAACCGCGGCGGCGCGGTCGGGAAGACGAGGTAGCCGACGAGCGCGATCCCCATCGCGACCATCAGCATGTTGCGCACGAAGTAGTAGCGCTCGTTATGCGCCAGATAGAGGTAGACGAGCGCACCGAAGACGATCGTCGTCTGGGCGTTCATGTAGATCCAGCAGGCGATCTCGACCGCGGTGTGCGAGCCGCTCGTCCAGACCTGGATCGGTGATTCGATGAAGAGCCCGAGCGACTGTTCGATGTCGATCAGCGAGCGCGCGTTCTGGAACGCGATCACGGTTCCGTCGGGCGTGTCGATCGCGCCGCGCGTCAGCCGGTAGAGGTAGTAGACGGTCCCGAACAGCAGGAACTGGCGGACGACGTCGAAGGGTCCGTTGGGCGCCAGCCGGGCGAGCCAGGTGAAGGGTGCACGAGCGCGCACGAAGTTCTGAGTCTAGACCGGGCCCGGTCCGCCGGTCCGGCCGCTTAACGACAGGAAACAGAGCCCGGAGCCGAGATCCGGCGCCCGATCGCCGCCCACGTGAGCCTTGCCCGCAGCACGATCGGGCCGGGGCCGCCGGCGCAGATCCGGATCCAGCGGCTGCCGGTCTGCGGGCCGATCGTGGTACGCGGCGCGGCCTCGAAGAACGCGCTCTGGCTGAAGCGCAGCAGCACCGGACCGCGGCGCGCGGCGCGCACGGTGATCCGGTCGGGCGCTACCGCGGTGACCTGTGCACCGTCGGCCAGCGGCAGGGCGCCGCGGACGGCAAACAGCCGCCAGTGGGCGTCGCGCCAGACCTGCTCAAGGCCCGGCACGCCGGCGCGGATCAACGCGCCTTCGGCCCGGGAGGAGTAGTCGAGTGCCGCATCGGGCAGCGCGACGTAGGCGACCGCGTTGCCGGTCAGCCAGCGGCGGTAGGCGGCCGCCGTCAGCGGCTGGCCGCCGTAGAAGAGCGGGTTGCGTGAGCGGTCGAGCTGTCGCTCCCAGCCGCGCGCCAGCATGATCCCGTCGCTCCCGTCCGTCAGCCGGACCGTCTCCCAGTGGCCGGCCGTGAACGGCACCTCGACCCGTACCGGCAGGCCGCCGCCGCGGCGCGTCAGCTCAGCGCGCAGCGGCGCGTAGTAGGCGGCGGACGTGGCGGCGTCGTGCCGCGTGGTGCGCCAGTCGGCGAGGGTCGGGTAGAGCTGCCAGACGACCAGCAGCGGCGCCAGCAGCGCCAGGCGCAGACGATGGCCGGGCCAGAGCCCGAGCACCGCGATCGCTCCGGCCAGCAGCGTGCCGGGGCGGTTGGCATTGCCGCCCATCGGCGATGCGACGAGCCCCGCGGCAAGCGCGAGCAGCACCATCGCCAAGGTGCCGAAGCGCAGCGTGCGCTCGCTTCGCGGCAGTGCCAGCCCCAGCGCGGTCAACACCGCCAGCGTCGGCAGCAGCGACGACAGCGCGTAGGGGAAGTCGCCGCCGTCGCCGAACAGCCAGGTCAAGAGGGCCGCTGGGAGCAGCGCGGCAAGCGCGAGCAGCAGCGCGCGCCGCCCGCCGCCGCAGAGCGCCCAGACCAGCAGCGCGATCGTCAGGAAGCCACCGGCGACCGGGCTTGCCAGCCCGGCGGCGACGGCCACGGGCAGCGCGGCCAGCGCCGAGCGCGCGGCGATCGCGACGGCGGCCAGCGCGAGCGCGGCGCCGAGCGCAAAGGTCAGCCGGCCGGTCACGAGCGTCGTCGCCACGAACGAGAACGCGAAGACGATCGTTGCGAATACCGCCGTTCCCGGCGGCCGGTGGCGGTGGGCGATCCGCTCGAAGCAGAACGTGGCCGTGATCGCCGCGACCGCGCCGGTCACCTGCAGGCCGATCAGCGCGAACAGCGGCGGCGAGAGCAACGAGTAGGCCGGCAGGTGATGGCCGCCGTACCAGAGCGGGTCGTAGATCACGAACCCGTAACGGCTCGCGATCGCCGCGCGGTAGGCCTGCGCGGCCAGATCGGGGCTGAGCGGATCCCACAGCAGGTAGAGGACGGCCAGCGCCGCTGCGGTCAGCGTCCCCGTGTAGCGAGCCAGGCGCACCGTCGGCAAGCGTACGGCTAGCGTGACGGCGGTGGTGGTGGGCATCGAGACGATCGCACGAGCCGACTGGCGCCGGCCGCGCGCCGATCGCGTCCGGCGGGTCCGGGAGCGGTTGCGTGAGCTCTACGGCGTTCCCTGCGCGCCGCCGCATCGCGATCCGCTGGCCGAGCTGGTCCTGACGCTGCTCAGTCAGTCGACCAACGACCGCAACCGCGATGTCGCGTTTCTGCGGCTGCGCGGGATGGTCGGCGACTGGGATGCGGTGCTGTCGGCGCCGGTGGCCGTGATCGAGGAGGCGATCCGCCCGGGCGGGATCTCGAAGGTCAAGTCGCGGCGCATCCACGAGATGCTGACGGCGATCGCCGCCGCCAACCCGCGTGGCGAGCGCCCGCTCGACCTCGCCTGGATGGAGCACGCGCCGGTCGCCGAGGGCCGCGACTTCCTCTGCGCGCTGCCGGGCGTCGGCCGCAAGACGGCGGCATGCGTGCTGCTGTTCGCCTACGGGCTGCGTGACGTGCCGGTCGACACCCACGTCTCCCGGGTCGGCATGCGCCTGCATCTGCTGCGGCCCGGCGCGCCGTTCGAGGAGCTGCACGACGCGATGCTCGCGATCACCGAGCCGGGAGCCGAGGCCGAGCTGCACATCAACGCGCTCCGCCACGGCCGCCGCACCTGCCACGCGCTGCGCCCGGACTGCGCGGGCTGTGCGTTGCGGCGGATGTGCCCGTCGGCGGCGGGCTTCCTTGCCGCTGCCGCCGCCAAGTGACGATCTGCTACGCTCCGACTTAGATCTTCCACCTGACTTCTGACGACTTCTAGGAGCCCTGAAAACACATGGCCAAGACCATCGGCATCGACCTCGGTACGACCAACTCCTGCATGGCGATCCTCGAGGGCGGTGAGCCGACCGTGATCGAGAACTCCGAGGGCGGGCGCACGACCCCGTCGGTGGTCGCGTTCACGAGCTCCGGTGAGCGTCTCGTCGGCACCGTCGCCAAGCGCCAGGCCGTCACCAACCCGCAGAACACCGTCTTCTCCGTCAAGCGCTTCATGGGCCGCAAGGAGGCCGAGGTGCGCGAAGAGGAGTCGATGGTTCCCTACAAGGTCGTCGCCGGCGACAACGGCGACGCACGGATCGACGCCGGCGGCAAGGTCTCGAGCCCGCCCGAGATCAGCGCGATGATCCTCGCCAAGCTGAAGGCCGACGCCGAGGCCTACCTCGGCAGCGCCGTCGACGCGGCGGTGATCACCGTCCCCGCCTACTTCAACGACGATCAGCGTCAGGCGACCAAGGATGCGGGCAAGATCGCCGGCCTCGAGGTCAAGCGCATCATCAACGAGCCGACCGCGGCGGCGCTCGCCTACGGGCTCGACAAGGAGACCGACCAGGCGATCCTCGTCTTCGACCTCGGCGGCGGCACGTTCGACGTCTCGGTGCTGGAGATCGCCGACGGCGTCTTCGAGGTCAAGTCGACGGCCGGCGACAACCACCTCGGCGGCGACAACTGGGACAAGGCCGTCGTCGACTGGCTGGCAGCGGAGTTCAAGAAGAGCCAGGGCATCGACCTGACCGCCGACCCGATGGCGCTGCAGCGCCTCTACGAGGCGGCCGAGAAGGCCAAGATCGAGCTCTCGACCGCGCAGGAGTCGCAGATCAACCTGCCGTTCATCACCGCCGACGCCTCCGGTCCCAAGCACCTCGACGAGCGGCTCACGCGTGCCAAGTTCAACGAGCTCTCAGCCGACCTGATCGATCGTGTCGTCGCTCCGGTCCGTCAGGCGCTCGACGACGCCAAGGGCAAGGGAGTCCACGGCGTCGACCAGGTCGTGCTCGTCGGCGGCATGAGCCGCGTCCCGGCCGTCCAGGAGAAGGTCAAGGAGCTGACCGGCAAGGAGCCGCACCGGGGCGTCAACCCCGACGAGGTCGTCGCCGTCGGCGCCGCGATCCAGGCCGGTGTGCTCGGCGGCGACGTCAAGGACGTGCTGCTGCTCGACGTCACGCCGCTGACGCTCGGGATCGAGACCAAGGGCGGCGTGATGACGAAGCTGATCGAGCGCAACACCACGATCCCGACCCGCAAGTCCGAGATCTTCTCGACGGCCGAGGACAACCAGCCGTCGGTCGAGATCCACGTCCTGCAGGGCGAGCGCGACATGGCCGTCTACAACAAGTCGCTCGGCAAGTTCCAGCTGACCGGCATCCCGCCGGCGCCGCGCGGCATCCCGCAGATCGAGGTCGGCTTCGACATCGACGCCAACGGCATCGTCAACGTGACCGCCAAGGATCTCGGCACCGGCAAGGAGCAGAAGATCGAGATCAAGTCCGGCTCCGGCCTCTCCGAGGACGAGATCAAGCAGATGGTCGGCGACGCCGAGGCCCACGCTGAGGACGACAAGCGCCTGCGCGAGCTGGCCGAGGCCCGCAACAACGCCGAGAACGCCGCCTATCAGGCCGAACGTCAGATCAAGGAGCTCGGCGACCAGGTCGACGAGGCGTCAAAGAGCGAGATCGAGGGCAAGATCAAGGCCGTCCGCGACGTGCTGACCTCTGAGGACGCTGCCGAGATCAACGCTCGCGGCGAGGAGCTCCAGCAGGCGTTCCACAAGGTCTCCGAGGCGATGTACGAGAAGGCCCAGGCCGAGGCCGCTGCCGCGCAGCAGGCCGCCGGCGATGGCGGCGCAGCGCCCGCCGACGACGAGCCCGAGGTCGTCGACGCGACCGTCGTCGACGACGCGGATGGGGACCGATGAATCGGCCCCATCCGTTGCGAGTTTCGCTGCGCGAAACGTCGCGGGCGGTGGTAGGCGATGACTGAGACGCCGGAGACACCGGACGAGTTCGCGGCGGCAGCAGAGCCGCAGCCCGGCGATCAGGAGCGGGACGAACCGCAGGCCGTCGGCTCGGCGGAGGTCGAACCCGCGGAGCACGACGGCGAGGCCGAAGAGCCCGACTACCAGGACCTGTACCTGCGCGCGGCTGCCGAGACCGAGAACGTCCGCAAACGCGCTCGCCGTGACGTCGAGCAGGCGGGCGCACGCGGCGTCGCGCGGCTGGCGCGCGAGCTGCTGCCCGCACTCGACAACCTCGAGCGGGCGCTCGAGTCCGCCGAGCAGATGGAGGGTGAGGGCGACCACCCGATCACCGCGGGCATCCGGCTCGTCCAGCAGGAGCTGACCGCCGGGCTGACCCGCGTCGGGATCGAGGCCTTCAGTCCCGAGGGTGAGGTGTTCGACCCCCACCAGCACGACGCCGTCGCACAGGTCGCGGCCGACGGCGCCGCGCCGGGGACGATCACGAACGTCGTCCAGACCGGCTACCGCTACCGCGACGAGATCCTGCGCCACGCCAAGGTGACGGTCGCGCCATGAGCCTGCGGCGCCTGTGGCGGGGTGTGGGCGCCGGTCCGGCGCGGCAGGCCGTGGTGTCCGGGCGGAGTGTGGGCGTCGCTTTGGTGCCGCGCGTCACGGCGGTACTCCGGCGGGATCTGTGCGCCACTGTGGCGCCGCATGTCTCCATCCCGTCGACATGCGGGGCGCGCCACAGCGGTGCACAGACTCCGCCTTTCCTGGACGTTGTCCCGTCGCGCCACAGCGAGACCCACACCCCGCTGCGCCCGTGGGCCGGCAGCGCGCGCCGGGCCGGCGCCCGCACTCCGCCGCGCTCCGGCGTCCGGCGCTGGGAAGCTGAGCTGGTGGCCGACTGCGTGCGGCTGTCGCGCCGCCCCAGCAATGACATCCCGTCCTGCCCTGCGGCGGCCAGCGTGTGTGAGGCAGGGCTGGGGGTCGTACCCCCGCGACGCGCACTCCGTCCCGAGGTGTCGCGCTGTTTCAGCAATGACATCCCGTCCTGCCCTGCGGCGGCCACCGTGTGTGAGGCAGGACTGGGGGTCGTACCC
>CAZYMM010000064.1:0-4795 GCA_964648515.1 uncultured Conexibacter sp. | reverse complement strand
CGTACCCTCAACGCAAGAACAACAACAACCACAGCCCCATGAGCAGCGACCCCTACAAGACGTTGGGCGTCGACCGCAAGGCGTCGGCCGAGGAGATCAAGAAGTCCTACCGCAAGCTCGCGCGGCAGCTGCACCCCGATCGCAACCCCGACAACAAGGCCGCCGAGGACCGCTTCAAGGAGGTTCAGGCCGCCTACGACATCCTCTCGGACCCCGAGAAGCGCAAGGAGTACGACCGCGGCGGCGGCATCTTCGGCGCCGGCGGTCCGCAGGCCGGCGGCTTCGCCAACGCCGACTTCGGCTCGTTCTCCGACATCCTCTCGAACCTCTTCGACCGCGGCGGCGCAGCCGGCGGCGCCCGCTCCGCGGGCGGTCCAGCGGCCGGACCGGTCCCGACGCGCGGCGCCGATCTCGAGGCCGCGGTCTCGCTGACCTTCGACCAGGCGATTGCCGGCACGCAGACCCAGCTCTCGGTGCCGACGACGCAGACCTGCACGACCTGTCATGGCAGCGGCGCGCGGCCGGGGACGACGCCGAAGGTCTGCCCGAAGTGCCAGGGCCGTGGCATCGAGAGCCAGGGGCAGGGGCTGTTCTCGATCTCCCAGCCCTGCTCGCGCTGTCACGGGACCGGCTCGATCGTCGAGCAGCCGTGCGCGACCTGCGGCGGCGACGGTGTCCAGCGCACGGTCAAGAAGTACAAGGTCAACATCCCGGCCGGTGTCCGTGAGGGCAGCCGCGTCCGGCTCGCGGGCAAGGGCGCGGCCGGTCGCAACGGCGGCCCGTCAGGTGATCTCTACGTGATCTGCCACGTCGCCGACTCACCGATCTTCGAGCGCAAGGGCGACAACCTCCAGGTCGAGGTGCCGCTGACGATCCCGGAGGCGATCCGCGGCGCCGACATCGAGGTGCCCACCTTGAACGGCCGCAAGAAGCTGCGTGTGGCGCCGGGTACCAAGCATGGGACGGTCCAGCGCCTGCGCGGTGAGGGACCGCCGAAGCTCGGGTCGGGCAAGGGGCGCGGCGATCTGCGCTACCGGTTCGTGATCGACGTGCCGGCGACGCTCAGCGCCGAGCAGGAGGAGGCCGTCGAGCGGCTCTCGGAGGTGCTCGAGACCGATCCGCGAGCGAGGCTGTTCCGCTGATGGCCGCACAGCGCCGCACCCGGGTGACGATCTCCTCGGATCGCGGCGTCTTCATGATCTCGGTTGCCGCCGAGCTGGCGGAGATGCATCCGCAGACGCTGCGCATGTACGAGCAGCGCGGGCTGATCACGCCGCAGCGCTCGCCGAAGGGCACGCGCCTCTACTCGCACGAGGATGTCGAGCGGCTGCGGCGCATCCACGAGATGACGGTCGAGCTCGGCCTCAACCTCGCCGGCGTCGAGCTGGTGCTCGCGCTGGAACGTGATCTGGCACGCGCCTACGAGCGGCTTGCCGTCGCCGAGCGGCGGATCGCCGAGCTCGAGTCGGGCGGCCGGTGACGTACGCGCGGCGTGCGTACGCCGCGGCTCAGTAGTACGGGTCCGGAGTCACCGGTGCCGGATTGACGGACGTCGTCGCCGTGGCCTGGGCGCCGGCGGTGGTCCGCGCCGTCGCGGCGACCGTGTAGCTGCCGGCGGCCCCGTAGGTGTGGGTTGCGTTGCCGTCGGCGCCCAGCGCCTGCGGCGGCGTTCCGTCGCCCCAGTCGACCGTGATCGACGGCGTCGTCGTCCCCCCGCTCGCGTCGCGGTCGTAGGCGTAGCTCCAGCAGTTGACGGCCAGCGAGTCGTACTCGGTGGTGCAGTCGATCTGTACCGATGGCGGCGGTGCCGGGCGCTCGACCCAGATCGAGGCCGGTGGGCTGATGCGCCCGGCATCGTCGGTCGTCCAGACCGTCACGCAGAAGCGCCCATACCTCGGCCCGCTGGCCGGCGGCTCGACGGCAAGCCTGCGGTTCGTCGCGGCCGCTGAGCCGGACAGCGGATCGATCGTCCAGGCCTGCGGCCCTTCCTGTTTGGGCATTCGCGTCGGGCAGCGATCGGCGGCCGCCGTTGCGACCGTCATCAGGTGGTCCGCCAAGGCTGCGGGATAGCCGGCGGGCGCCGTCCAGTTCACGATCATGCTCGTCTGCACGTACGTGTTGTCGGGGTCGGGAGCGGCCTGCGACAACGCCGGTCTGGTGGGGGCCGGTGCGCGGTAGCAGATCAGCGGCGCGAGCCGGGCCCGCCCTCCGTAGCGGCGGACGATCCCGCGCAGGTCGTCGGCCTGCAGCAGGCGGCAGAACGAGCCGACGCCGCCGTCCGTGTAACCGCCGGTCCTGACGCACTCGCCGGCGTTCGGGACGATCGGGTACATCGTCGAGCAGGCCTTTCGCGAGTGCTCGAGCCCGAGCGCATGGCCGAGCTCGTGCGTGATGATCCGCGCGAACGTGTAGTCGAGCCCGTTCGGCTTCTGGTTGACGGCGGTCCTGATCCGGATCAGACGGTTCGGCTGCATCCCGACCGGCGCATAGCCGGCGGCCCCGCCGGGGATCGTTCGCGCCGTGCCGGGGATGATCCGCAGGTCGCCGCCGCGGCGGACGAAGACGAGCCGGATCCGTGCGCCGCTTCTGGTCCATGCCGAGATCGCGGCCCGCACCGCCGGCTCGTGCTTCTTGCCGAGCGTCGAGCTGACCGAGATCGTCCGCTTGTTCCAGGCGGCGCCGCCGAGCGTGTAGGCGTGGGCCGGCGCGCCGGCCATCAGTGTGCCGGTCAGTGCGAGCGTCGCTGCGGCCCCTCTCCGCATCGGCCCGATCGTACATTGGGACAAGCGTCGATGTGCCGCTTGCCCGGCCGGTACGGTGCCCGTGATGACCGGACTCGGGACGGGGGCGGCGTGGGAGCAGGCACGGGCTCTACTGCGCGGCCGGTTCACGGCCCTGGCACAGATCGTCGTGATCGTGCTGATCCCGTCCATGCTCTTGCAGTTCGCGCTCGTCGTGCTCGGGCTGCGCGGGTCGGACAACAGCCGGCTGTTCTCGCTTTCGGCCGGGCACATCGTCGTCTACGCGCTATCGCTGATGCTCGGCGTCTGCGGACTGATGGTCGCGATCGCCGGCTGCCATCGACTGCTGATCGCCGCTCGCGAAGACGAACCCGAGGTCGACGCCGACGATGCCCTGCGCGCGCTGCTGGCACAGCTCGGCCCGGTGCTCGCAGTCGCCGCGCTGACGGGGCTGGCCGTCACCGTCGGTGCGGTGCTCTTCATCCTGCCGGCGATCTGGTGCGCGGTCACGTTCGCGTTGGCGATTCCGGTATTGCTGTTCGAGGATCTACAGGGAACGCGCGCGCTCGGTCGGGCCCGAGAGCTGTCGTCGGGCCACTGGCCGGTCCTCTTCCGTCAGCTCGCGCCGGTGGGCTTGGCGCTGCTCGCAGCCGTCGTCGTGGTCACGATCGCGGTCAACGCGTTCTTCGGCGGCGAGGTCACGATCGGCTCGGCCTTCGTGCAGGCGACGGCGATGATGCTGATCGGCGCTGCGTTGACGCCCGCGATCGCGGCGCTCGTGCATGTCGCCTATCTGGACCGCACAGGGGCGATTGCGGCGCCGCCCACAGCGGTCGCGGCGACTCCACGCCAGGCTCCGCCGCCATCGTCGGTGGCGCCCCCCGGCAGCGTGGAGCTCGAGCCCGAGCCGAATGTCGGGCCCGAGCCGAGTCCTGCGCCCGAACCGCCGGCCGGACCGGGGTCTTCCGGTCCGCCCGCGCCCTCGGGGGAGCCGCCCGGTGACGGCGCGCGGCCGAGCGTCTCACCGCCGTCATCCTCGGTCGGTCCGCCGGGCGCCGGCTGACATCCGTCCGCTCAGGGCGGAGCCATCGTTGCCGGCGGGTACGGTTCGCCTACCCATGGGTCCGATGACGCTCGGCGGGATCTATGCGACCACGCTGCGGATCGTCAGCGAGCACCGTCATGCTCTGACCCAGGCCGTGCTGACGGTGCTGTTGCCGGTCTGGGCGCTGACGACGGCGGTCAAGCTGCTGGCCGGCGCACCGGATGATCTGCCGCTGGGGCCGTTCGCCGTCAACCGTGCGTTCTCGGGCGGTGCGGCGTTGGACTCGGCGCTGACGCTGGTCGCGTCGATCGTCGCGCTGGCCCTTGCGACCGGGGCCTGCTACCGGCTGGTCGCGTCGGCCTGCGGCGGGATGCGGTCCGACACACAGCATTCGCTCGAGCTCCTGACCGGGCGGCTCGGGCCTGCGGTCGCGCTGGCGGCCGGCGCGGCGCTGGCGATCACGGCAGGGCTCTTGCTCTGCATCGTGCCCGGCGTCTGGATCGCGCTTGCGCTTGTCTGTGCGATGCCGGCGCTGCTGGCCGAGCGGCTGACGCCCGCCGCAGCCGCCGCACGCTCGCTCGGCTTCGTGCGCGGCCACGAACTCGAGACGCTCGGCCGTGTCGCATCGATCTGCCTGCTCGGGGCGGTCGCCTCCGGCACGATCGCGCTGATCGTCTACGTGCCGCTGCAGTTCGCGTTCGGTCCGACCGGCACGGCGCAGCTGCTCAGCGTCCAGCTTGCGGTCTTCGCCGGAGCGGTCGTGGTGCTGCCGTACATGGCCGGCTTCCTGACGCTCGTCTACTTCGATCTGCGCGCCCGGGCCGAAGGCGTCGTGCGGCGGCGCAAGGTGGCCGACAGCCTGCTGCCCGACACGACCTCGGTGGCGCCGCCGGCAGACCCCGACGAGCTCGACCCGGAGCTCGTCGCGCCCTACGAGGAGCGCCGCCGCACCGAGCGCGGGCCGCGCCAGGAGCTCTGGTCGCAGGAGCGGCGCGTGGCCGCGGCCGGT
>CAZYMM010000063.1:0-12225 GCA_964648515.1 uncultured Conexibacter sp. | reverse complement strand
GCGACGGCGGGCGCAGCCGGCACCGGCGCGCGCGCCGCCAGCGCCTGCTCGACGCGCTCCAGCCGCGCGAGCAGCGCACGGGTCGTCGCCTCGTACTGCGGCGATGCCGCCTTCACCAGCGCGATCTCGAGCTGAGTCTGTGCGTCGGCGCCGTCCTTGACCAGCCGCGTCGCGGCGGCGATCAGATCGAGCAGCCGCACGGTGTCGGCGCCGGTCGCGCGGTCTGCCTGCGCGCGCAGCAGCGCGTCGCGCTCGGGGGTGAACGCCAGCTGCTGCGGCACGTCGTGCAGGGTCTGGACGACGAGCACATCGCGGGCGTGTTGCTCAAGATCGACGAGGAAGCGGCGCGCGTCACGCCCCGAGTCGGCGAGCCGCTCGGCGATCCGCCACGCGGCCGGCGCGTCGCCGGCCGCGACCGCGTCGATCGCACCGAACAGCAGCTCGTCGTCAGGCGCGCCGACGACGACGGCGACGTCCTGCGCGCCGATCTCCTTGCCGCTGTACGTGACGATCTGCTCGAGCATTCCGAGCGCGTCGCGGTAGGAGCCGGTCGCCGCACGGGCGATCAGCGCCGTCGCCTCGGGCGCGACCGCGATCCCCTCCTTTGCGGCGACCCGGCCGATCACGGTCGTCAGCTCGCTGATCGACGGGCGATGGAAGTCGAAGCGGTGGCAGCGATCGACGACGGTCGCCATCACCTTGTGCGCCTCGGTCGTGGCGAGCACGAAGATCGTGTTCGGCGGCGGCTCCTCGAGCGTCTTGAGGAACGCGTTCCACGCCTGCGTGCTGAGCATGTGCGCCTCGTCCAGGATGTAGACCTTGGACCGTCCGGCGACCGGCGCGTACTGGACGGCCTCGCGCAGCTCGCGGATGTCGTCGACGCCGTTGTGCGACGCGGCGTCCATCTCGACGACGTCGAGCGAGGTCGCGGCCGCGATCGACCGGCAGGAGTCGCAGTCGCCGCACGGCTCGATCGTCGGCCCGCGCTCGCAGTTCAGGCAGGCGGCG
Source organism: uncultured Conexibacter sp. (assembly GCA_964648515.1). Taxonomy (GTDB): domain Bacteria; phylum Actinomycetota; class Thermoleophilia; order Solirubrobacterales; family Solirubrobacteraceae; genus Baekduia. The sequence goes on along the minus strand of CAZYMM010000063.1, from coordinate 11,217 downwards.
AGCATCTTCGCCATCGACGTCTTGCCGGTCCCACGCGAGCCGACGAACAGGTAGGCGTGGTGAACCTGCCCCTGGGTGATCGCGTTGCGCAGCGTGCGCACGACGTGCTCCTGGCCGACGACCTCGGCGAAGGTGCGCGGCCGATGGCGGCGGTAGAGCGACGGTCCGGCGTCCACGGGCCGACGAGTCTACGCGGGTGCGGCCGGCGCCTGCCACCGACCCCGTAGACTGGCCGCCGGCGGGCCCCCGCGATGCCGGCTCGTGAACCAGGTCAGGTCCGGAAGGAAGCAGCCTTAAGCGATCCCCCGGCAGGTGCGGCGGGCCCGTTCTTGTTGCTCGCTTGGCGCGGCTACCGTGAAGGCACGATGCTCGCCACTGCCCCGAGCCTCGAGTCGACCTTCGCTCGCGAGCTGCCGGAGCTGACCGTGCGCTGGCATCCGCGCGAGGTTCCCGATCCGGCGCTGGCCGTGCTCAACGAAGCGCTCTGCACCGAGCTCGGGATCGACATCGGCTGGGCGCGCAGCCCGGACGGCGTCGCGGTCCTCGCCGGTGCGGCTGCGCCGCCGTCGGGGACGCCTGTCGCCCAGGCCTACACCGGCCACCAGTTCGGGCTGCTGCAGCCACGGCTCGGAGACGGCCGGGCGGTGCTGCTCGGTGAGCTTCGCGATCGCGACGGCAGGCTGCGCGACCTGCACCTCAAGGGGTCGGGCGCAACGGTGTTCGCGCGCGGCGGCGACGGCCGCGCCGTGCTCGGCCCGATGCTGCGCGAATGGCTCGTCAGCGAGTACATGCACCGGATCGGGATCCCGACGACGCGGGCGCTGGCGGTCGTCGCGACCGGCGAACGCGTGCTGCGCGAGGACGGGCCGCAGCCCGGCGCCGTGCTCTGCCGTGTCGCCTCGAGCCACCTGCGGGTCGGGACCTTCGTGTTCGCCGCCTCGGCGCCGGACGTGCTGCGCCGGCTCACAGAGATGGCGATCGCCCGCCACCACCCGCAGTGCACCGATGCCGAGCGGCCGGCGCTGGCACTGCTCGAAGCGGTCTGCGAGGTGCAGGCGCGGCTGATCGCGCAGTGGATGTGCGCGGGCTTCGTCCACGGCGTCATGAACACCGACAACATGACGGTCTCCGGCGAGACGATCGACTACGGGCCGTGCGCGTTCATCGACGCGTTCGATCCCGGCGCCGTCTTCAGCTCGATCGACGCGAACGGCCGCTATGCGTTCGGCAACCAGCCGCTCGTCGCGCAGTGGAACCTCGCCCGCTTCGCCGAGGCGCTGCTGCCGCTGCTGGCCGAAGAGGAGGGCGACGAGGATGCGGCGGTGGCTGCCGCGACCGAGGTGCTCGGCGGGTTCACTGCGCGGTTCGGCGCGCACTGGCGGGACGGGATGCGCGCCCGGCTCGGGCTCGGCGGCGAGCACGCGGACGACGAGCACCTGATCGCCGGCCTGCTGGAGACGATGAGGACCACGGGCCTCGACTACCACCTGACGCTGCGCGGCCTTGCCGGCCCTGCGACGATTCGGCCTGAGCTCGCCGACTGGGCCGGCCGCTGGCGCGACCGCGCGAACCTGACGGACGCCCAGCTCGCGGCGGCGGTGCTGGATGCCAATCCGCTCTACCTGCCGCGCAACCACATCGTTGAGGCCGCGCTCGATGCCGCGAACGGCGGTGATCTCGCCCCGGCGTTCGAGCTCGCGGAGGTGCTGACGCAGCCGTTCGACGCGCAGCCCGGCCGCGAGCGCTTCGCCGCGCCGCCGCCCGGCGAGTACAGGGCCGTCACCTACTGCGGCACGTGATCTGACCGGTCGCCGCGGCGTGCTCTACAGCCGTTGACCGCCGATGCCGATGAACGTCTGCCCCTCTTGCGACGGAGGCTGCCCGTGCTCCCAGAAGACGTGACGCTCGAAGAACTCGTGGCCTCAGGCCGGATCGGCTGGTCGATCATCGAGTCGATGGCGGCGACATCGGTCGTCGCATTCGATCGCGGGCTGCGGATCGTCGCCGCGGCCGGTCCGCTGCTGCGCCGGGTCGACCTGGACCCGGCGACGATGATCGGTCGCCATGTGCGCGACGCGCTGCCGGCGGAGATGTACGACCGCTACGTCGCGCACTACGGGCTGGCGATCGCCGGCGAGAGCTCGTATGAGCAGGAGGAGACACCCGACGGCCTGATCTTCCACTCGCAGTTCAACCCGATCCGTGGAGCCGACGGTGAGGTGATCGGCGGCTTCGTGCACTCGAGCGACATCACGCAGCAGCGCGCGACAGATCAGCTGCGCCGTCAGTTCGAGACGGCGTTCGAGGACGCACCGATCGGCATCGCGCTGGTCTCCCCCGAAGGCGAGTTCATCCGCAGCAACGCGGCGCTCAGCGAGATCGTCGGCTACACGGCGACCGAGCTCGCTGCGATGTCGTTCCAGCAGATCACCCATCCTGATGACCTCGGCGAAGACGTGGCACAGGTCGAGAGCGCGTTGCGCGGCGAGATCGATCGCTACTCGCTCGACAAGCGCTACCTCACCGCCGGCGGGCAGGAGATCTGGGTCAGCCTCTACGCGTCGCTGGTGCGCGACAGCGATGGCAGTCCGCTGCACTTCATCGCCCAGATCAAAGACATCACCGAGCGCAAGCGGATGGAGGAGACGCTCCACAGGCTGGCCGATCACGACGACCTGACCGGCATCTGGAACCGGCGCCGGTTCGAGGAGGAGCTGGAGCGCCAGGTCGCGCGAAGCCGGCGCTACGGCGAGCCGGCGGCACTGCTGCTGCTCGACCTCGACGGCTTCAAGCCGGTCAACGACAGCTTCGGCCATCGCAGCGGCGACCGGCTGCTGACCGCGATCGCGCAGACGCTGCGCGGACGGCTGCGCCAGACCGACTCGCTGGCGCGGATCGGCGGCGACGAGTTCACGGTGCTGCTCGGCAGCACCACCGGCGCCCAGGCGCGACTGATCGCCGACGAGCTCGCGGCGGCGATCAAGGCGACCGTTGTCGATGCCGGCGGACAGCAGGTCTCGGTCGGAGCCAGCATCGGCGTCGTCGCGATCGATCACAGCGTCGAAAGCGGCGACGCCGCCCTGATCGACGCCGACAGAGCGATGTACCGCACGAAGCGGGCCCGCGCCGGCCGCCACGGACTCGGCGGGTTGTAGTCTGTCGCGCCTGAGGGCGCGTAGCTCAGTGGGAGAGCGCTCGCTTCACACGCGAGAGGTCGCAGGTTCGAAACCCGCCGCGCCCATCGAACACACGTTCGCCCGATGTCGCACGTAGGCTGCCCGCGTGCCGAAGAAGTACCGCGAAGTCCGCAGGGCGTTGACGGATGCCGGCTGGACAAGGGTCCGCCAAGCAGGGTCGCACGAGACCTGGCGCCACGACGACGGTCGGCGCATCACCGTGGCCGGCAAGAACTCCGATAACGTCCCTGTGGGCACGCTTGCGGCGATACGGCGGACGACCGGACTGGAGCAACTGCGATGAAGAAGTACCTCGTCATCTATGAGCAGTGCGTCGATGGCGGCTGGGGGGCGCATAGCCCGGACGTCGATGGGGTGTTCGCTCTCGGTGAGACCCGCGATGAGGTGGAGCGCCGGATGGCTGAGGCGCTGGCCGCACATCTCGCCTATCTGCGCGACGAAGGACAACCGGTCCCTGAACCCCGTACCGACGCCGGGCGTGTAGCTGCGTAGCGTTCCGGCGGCATGCCGCGCCGGAGGCAGTGATTCGCGGTCGGCGCCGGTGGCAAACGGCCGCGCACGCCGGCAGCTCCGCTTCGTGCTCGCTTGGGCCGAACTCCACCAGGATGAGCTGGCTGACAACTGGCGACGGGCACGTGACGGTGAGAGACTGAACGAGATCGCACCACTGACATGAGCGCACTGACCCCCGACGTCGTTGCTGTCACCGTCGTCGAGTACGGCGTTCTCGACCTCACGTTCGCCGACGGCAAGTGTGGACAGGTAGACGTGCTCGACCGCATGCGTGGTCCCGTGTTCGACCGGGCGCGCACGCGCGAAGGATTCGCCGAGGCGTTCGTCGACGCCGAGAGCGGGACGGTCGTCTGGCCCGGTGGCGCCGACCTCGCCCCGGACACCCTCTATCTGCGCGTCGTCAACGGAACGTGGCCGAGCGCCGACGTCGCCGCGTAGCGTCCGCCACCCCGGACAACACGGCGCCCACGATCTCGCCGCCCGCGACGTGCGCGCTCCTGCGAAGATGGGAGCTGACGTTCCAGTCCCGAACGAGGAGAGCGATGTCCAGCCCCGCCTACGCAGTCGTCAACCCCGCCAGCGGCGAGACGCAGAAGACCTATGACACGATCGCCGACGACGCGCTCAAGGCCGCGCTCGATCGCTGTCACGACGCCCATGCCGCCTGGAAGGCCAAGAGCGTGCAGGAGCGCGCGGCGATCATCGGCCGCGTCGCCGAGCTCCACGAGGAGCGCAAGGAAGAGCTCGGCGCGATCATCACGCGCGAGATGGGCAAGCCGATCGAGCAGTCGATCGGCGAGGTCGAGTTCAGTGGGGCGATCTACCAGTACTACGCCGACAACGCCGCCGAGATGCTCAAGGACGAGCCGATCGAGCTGCTCGACGGTGAGGGCTCGGCGATCGTCCGCAAGGCGTCGGTCGGCGTGATCCTCGGGATCATGCCCTGGAACTACCCCTACTACCAGGTCGCCCGCTTCGCCGGCCCGAACCTCGTCGCCGGCAACACCGTGCTGCTCAAGCATGCGCCGCAGTGCCCGGAGTCCTCGGCTGCGATGGAGCAGATCTTCCACGAGGCCGGCGTCCCCGAGGGTGCGTACATCAACATCTACGCAACCAACGACCAGATCGAGTGGCTGATCGCCGACCCGCGGATCCGGGGCGTCTCGCTGACCGGCTCGGGCCGGGCCGGTGCGCAGGTCGCCGCGATCGCCGGGCGCAACCTCAAGAAGGTCGTGCTCGAGCTCGGCGGCTCGGACCCGTTCATCGTGCTCAAGGTCGATGACATGGACGCGGTCGTCGAGGCCGCGGTCGGCGGCCGGCTTGAGAACACCGGCCAGGCCTGCAACGCGGCCAAGCGCTTCATCGTGCTCGACGAGTACTACGACGAGTTCCTCGAGAAGTTCTCTGCAGCACTGACGGCGGCCGAGCCGGCCGACCCGTCGGCCGAGGGCGCGGCGATCGGGCCGCTGTCCTCGACGCTGGCGACCGAGCGGCTCGAAGGCCAGGTCCAGCAGGCGCTCGACGGCGGCGCAAGGCTCGTCGCCGGCGGCGGCCGTGACGGCAACTTCTTCAACACCGCCGTCATCGCCGACGTCTCAGCCGACAACCCCGCCTACCGCGAGGAGCTGTTCGGGCCGGTCGCGCAGGTCTACCGGGCGTCCTCCGAGGATGACGCAATCCGGGTCGCCAACGACACGCCCTACGGGCTCGGCTCGTACGTGTTCACGACCGACCCAGAGCAGGCGCTGCGCGTCGCCGACCAGATCGACGCCGGAATGGTGTTCATCAACGCCGTCGGCGCCGAGGGCGTCGAGCTGCCGTTCGGCGGCACGAAGGCGTCGGGCTTCGGCCGCGAGCTCGGCACCTACGGCATCGAGGAGTTCCTCAACAAGAAGCTGATCCGCATCGCCGGCTAGGCGCGCGGTGCGCGGGGGGTCCGGCCCTGGGGCGGCCCCCCCGCGCAGGTCGAGTGGCGTCGCACTATCGCTGAGCGATAAGTGCGACGCCACTCGACCTGCTTTGTGATCTCCGCGTGGGCTTGCCGGGCGACCGCCGACGGCTGTAGGGTCGGCACGTTCTCGATCAGGATCCCCCGGGAGGAGCTGAAATGGCCGACACGACGATCGCGCCCGACCATCACGACGAGGAGGCCGCGCACCTGCGGTCACTCGGGTACAGCTCGGAGTTCAAGCGCGACATGACGTTCTGGGGGAACTTCTCCCTCGGTTTCACATACCTCTCGCCGGTCGTCGGCGTCTACTCGCTGTTCGCGATCTCGCTCGCGGCCGGCGGTCCGGCGATGATCTGGGCAGTCGTCATCGCCGCGGTCGGCCAGCTGCTCGTCGCCACCGTCTTCGGCGAGGTCGTCTCCCAGTTCCCGGTCTCCGGCGGCATCTACCCCTGGACGCGGCGTCTGTGGGGCCGGCGCTGGGCCTGGATGGCCGGCTGGGTCTACATGATGGCCCTGGTCGCGACGATCGCCTCGGTGACCTACGGCGCCGGTCCGTACGTCGCGATGCTGTTCGGCTTCACCCCGTCGACCAACACGACGATCGTCTGCGCGATCGGCATCGTCCTGCTGGTCACGACCCTCAATCTCGGCGGCACCAGGCTGCTCGCGCGTGCCGCCTTCTTCGGCTTTGCTGCCGAGATCACAGGCGCGATCGTGGTCGGGCTCTGGCTGCTGATCGGCCATCGCCACCACGGCCTCGGGACGCTGTTCGAGACCGCCGGCGTGCAGGGGACGGGCTCCTACCTGCCCGCGTTCCTGACCGCATCGCTGCTCGGCCTCTACCTCTACTACGGCTTCGAGGCCTGCGGTGACGTCGCCGAGGAGGTCCGAGACCCGCGGGCGATGATCCCGCGGGCGATGCGGATGACGATCTACGTCGGTGGCGTCGCGTCGTTCATGATCGTGCTCGCGCTGCTGCTTGCCGTGCCGGACTTCGGTGCCGTGATCTCAGGTAAGGACCCCGACCCGGTGACGAGCGTGCTGAAGACGGCGTTCGGCAGCGTCGGCTTCCGCATCGTGCTGGCCGTGGTGCTGATCTCGTTCGTCTCCTGCGCGCTCAGTCTGCAGGCGGCTGCAAGCCGCCTGATTCACTCCTACGCACGCGACGACATGATGCCCGGCAGCGGCCTGTTCAAGCGCTTCTCCTCGGCCCGCCACGTGCCCCCCTACGCGCTGGCCTTCGCGGCGATCTTCCCGTCGGTCGTGATCGTGACCTCGAAACTGTCGGAGAACGCGCTGACGCGGATCGTCTCGTTCGCGACGGTCGGCATCTACCTCGCGTTCATGATGGTCGTGTTCGCCGCGCTGCGCGCGCGGCTGAAGGGCTGGAAGCCGTCCGGCAAGTTCACGCTCGGGGCGCTCGGCCTGCCGGTCACGATCGCGGCGTTCACCTACCAGGTTCTGGCTGCCACGAACATGGCGTGGCCACGCACACCGGACGCCCCCTGGTACGACAACTGGATCGTGCTGTTCGGCGCCGCGATCGTGGTCGGGATCGGCCTTGCCTACATGGTGCTCGCCAAGCCCTACCTGCGTCACGACGCACCGCACGGAGACGCGGTCTCGGGCCGCGCTGAGCCCGGCGTCAGCGCCGGCTGAGCGCTACCGCCGCAGCAAACCGCAGGTCGAGTGGCGTACTCCCGCGAGTCACGCGCGGGCCGCTGACTTCGTACTCGCGTGCCGCAGCAACGGCCGCGCGCCCCGGTACGTTGACGGCCGGAACCGTTCCCCCCAACAACACAAGCTGAGGTCCAACAGACATGGGAGACCCCCGTAAGCCGATGATCGAGTTCATCGGAACCTTCTTTCTCGTCCTGACGGTCGGTACGGCCGTCGCCCACGCCGAGGCGTTCGCGCCGCTGGCGATCGGCGCGTCACTGATGGTGATGGTCTTCGCCGGCGGCCACATCTCCGGCGGCCACTTCAACCCGGCGGTCTCGATCGCCGTCTTCCTGCGCGGCAAGCTGAGCTCCGCCGACCTGCCCGCCTACATCGTCGCTCAGATCGCGGGCGCCGTCGTCGCGGCACTCGTCGTCTCGCTGCTCGGCGACACTCCCGGACAGGCGGCGGACTTCCCGGTCGGCAAGTCGCTGATCGCCGAGCTGCTGTTCACGTTCGCGCTCTGCTTCGTGGTGCTGCAGGTCGCAACTTCTCGCGGCACCGACGGCAACTCGTTCTACGGCCTGGCGATCGGCTTCACCGTCGTCGTCGGCGCCTACGCGGTCGGCGCTCACTCCGGCGGCGCGTTCAACCCGGCTGTCACGATCGGCGCGCTGGTCATGGGCATGTTCAAGGCCAAGGCCTTGCTGTACCTGATCTGGCAGGTGATCGCGGCCGCGCTCGCCGCCGCCGCCTACAAGGTCACCAACACCGACGACATCGAGCCGCACGACCCGGTCACCGCCGGGTAGCGCGGTACTGCACCGGGCCGTACGGCCGCCTCAGCTCAGGCTGGCGCGGTCGTGCGGCCCGTCGAGGTGCAGGTCGGGGCCGATCGGAACGATCCGGGACGGATTGATCTGGCCGTGCGTCACGTAGTAGTGGCGCTTGATGTGGTCGATGTCGACGGTTTCGGCGATGCCGGGCTGCTGATAGAGGTCGCGCAGATAGCCCTCAAGCACCGGGCGCGAGCTGATCGTGTAGCGGTTGCACTTGAAGTGCCCGTGGTAAACGGCGTCAAAGCGCACGAGCGTCACGAACGTGCGCCAGTCGGCCTCGGTCGGCGCGTCCAGCCCCGGGATCAGCCAGCGGCTCTGCTCGAGCCGTCCGGCGAGCCAGTCGAGCGTCGCGAAGACATCGGTTGCGCCGTGCTCGTACGCCGTCTGCGTGGTCGCAAAACCGGCCCGGTAGACACCGTTGTTGAGTCCTTCGTAGATGCGGTCGTTGACGGCATCGATGTCGGCCGCGTGGGACGCCGGGTAGAGATCTGGCCCGTCGTCTGACCAGCCGCCCATCATCCGCAGCAGGTCCGAGCTCTCGTTGTTGACGATCCGCTGCTCGACGGTGTCCCAGAGCACGGGCACGTTGACGCGGCCGTCGTAGCCGGGAATCGTGCGCTCGTAGAGCTCGCTGAGGAAGGTGGCGCCGGCTGGGTCCGGATCTTCGGCGGTGAAGTGCCAGCCGCGCTCGTCGCGGATCGGATCGACGACCGTCACAGGCAGCAGATCCTCGAGCCACTTGAGTTTGCGGACGATCAACGTCCGCGACGCCCAAGGGCAGGCCAGCGACACGTACAGGTGGTAGCGCCCCGGGTCGGGACGTTCGGCGACCCATTCGCGCAGCGTGCTGGCGGGCCGCTTCCACTCGCCGTTCCCGTCGATGAAGGCGGCGATCTGCCCGTGCGCGGCGTCCATGTCCATCGGTTGAGCGTACCCGGCGCGTCAGCAGTCGGCACCCTGGTACTGCGACGGCAGCTGCGGCTCGAGCACGTCGCGCTGATAAGCGGCGACCTGCTGGGCAGCATCTGGGTTGAGGCCGAGATCGTGTGCAACCGCGAGCACCCTCTTCCGCGCCATGCACTCCGCACGACCCTCGTCGAGGATCCCGCGCAGGTGCATCAGCTCGTGTGTGAGCACTGCGACACCGAGTGCGGCCTTGGGCTCGTCATGCGAGCAGCCGCCGCTGGTCAGGCACGAGAAGTCGAGCGTCTCCTTGCGCAGATGAACGACGCGCAACCCCTTGCAGACACGGCCGCTGAGCTCGGTCGAGTTCATCGGCACGCCGTCGGCATCGAACTGGACCCGACCCTCAAGGGTGTCGGGCGCGAACCGCTCCATGATCGGGCCCGGGCAGTGGATCTCGATGTCACGGCCAGTCTGGGTACGCGCGGCACGGGCAGCGTCGGCCTCGGTCGCCGCAATGTCACGCCGTGCCGCGATGTAGGGCAGCGACAAGACGAAGAGCGCGAGCGCGATCAGGAGCAGGAAGGCACGGCCAGACACGGTCACCGTCAGTATCGGCGCAGCGGCGAGGCGATGTAGCGTGCGGGAGATGGAGCAGCTCACCGTCCTGACCTACAGCTATGTGCCGGACGTCGTCGCGCGCCGCGACCCGCACCGAGAGCAGCACCTGGCGCTGCTGGCCGCTCACGGTTGCGTTATCGGTGGCGCGACCGGCGACCCGCCTCACGGCGCACTGCTCGCGTTCCCGACCCAGGCGCAGGCGCTGGCCTTCCGCGACGCGGACCCCTACCGGGCCGCAGGCCTGGTCACCGATGACCGGATCGAGCCCTGGGCGATCGCGGTCGGCGGCGCCGGGTAGCTTCACGCCGAGACATCCGGCCCCGGAAGCAGCTCGTGCTCCCGGGGCGCCGGATGCGGGCTACTTCTTGCCGGAGACGGCGCCCTTGAGGCCCGCTCCCGCGGTGAACTTCGGCGCCTTGCTGGCCTTGATCTTCACCGTCTCGCCGGTCTGCGGGTTGCGGCCGGTGCGCGCGCTGCGCTTGACGACGGAGAACTTGCCGAAGCCGGTGATCGCAACCTCATCACCCTTCTTCAGCGTCTTCTCGACGGTCCCCAGCAGCGACTCGATCGCCTTGCGGGCGTCGGCGTTGCTCAGGCCGCTGTCCTTGGCGACGGCCTCGATCAGCTCGGTCTTGTTCATGTGGTTGAGGATCTCCTCGGTCGACTGCAAAGCAATTGCGGGCGGCAGCCTAACGACACCGTCGGGCGGCAAACGGTCCAGAGGCCTTGCGGCTCACCGAAGGGACGCTAACATCGACTCGATAGACCGTTTCTTGGACTGATCAGTGTGCACGATACCTGCGAACAGCGCATCTACATCGAGACCGACCGCCACCGGATCGCGGGCACGATCCGGCTCGCCCGCGACGGCTACCGCAGCCGCGTCTCCGACGTCCTCAACGCGACCGAGCGAGACTTCATCGCGATCACCGACGTGACGATCGAGATGCTCGATCGAGACGGCCCCGGCACCTACCACGAGATGATCGCGCTGGCCCGCCGCCACATCGTGATCGCGATCCCCGAGCTCGACGCCGACAGCCGCCTGCGGCCGGCGCCGCCGCTGCGATCGGCCGGCTGACGCCCGCGCCGCGGGTCAGGCGACGATCGCCGCGCACGACACCCAGGCCGCCGCCGGGATGATGTCCGGCGGTCCTGCGAGGGCGACTACGAGGCCGGGGCCCACGATCCGCGACGACCAGCGGCTCCCAGACCATTGGCCGGACGCTCCCAGCCCGAGCGGCCCGAGGCCGCCGAAGAGACGGCCGAGTCCTTCTCCGGTCAACTTCGTGCAGGCCTCGGCAACGGTCCAGAGCCGGGTGAACGCGAGCGGCTGGTCAGCTTCGGGCAGCGCCGCGAGCCCGGCCGCGTCCTGCTCGGCGAAGACGCGGCCTGCGACCCGCGGGCGCGGGCGCCCGACACGCTCGATGTCGATGCCGAGCGGCCCGCGTGCGCAGACCGCGACCGCGACGACGCCGGCGGTGTGGCTGATCGACAGCGACGCACCGTCGGCGACCGGCTTGCCCGAGTCGAG
>CAZYMM010000062.1:0-12317 GCA_964648515.1 uncultured Conexibacter sp. | reverse complement strand
TCCCGTTCAAAAGAGTTCCCGCCTCTCGCGGGACACCTGCTGACCGTCGGCGAGCCGTGCCGCGCGGTTGAGCGCCGCGAGCTGCGCGCCCGGTGCCGCTCCGCCTGCGCGCCGGACCGCGTCGCGGACACGCTGGCCCTCACGCAGGCGATAGACGCCCGGCCTGCGAACCGCTCCCGCGACATCGACGACGATCACCGCAGACGGCCGCCTGTCAACTGCCGTCCTTGCCGGCACGGTCGTGAGGGCCTGCCGGGGCGCGCGCTCGTGGCTGCGCAGCGCGCGGACGCCGACGACCGCCACGGCCACCAGGCATGCGGCGTACAACGCGAGCTCTCCGCGCCCCGGAACGGTCACCGGGCCGACGCTACGCGCGCGCCGGTTACGTGTCTGCGCAGATTGCGGCGGTCAGCGCACGACACTGATGACGCATACGCCCGGCCCGCCGCCGCCCCCGCGCTCCCCACCGGTCGAGTGGCGTCGCACTATCGCTCAGCGGGTAGTGGAACGCCACTCGACCTGCGGGGAGGCGACGTCCGCCGCCGCTTCCGGGGGCACACCGCTAGGCTCGCCGCGATGGCCGACAGACAGCGCGAGGACCGCCGCATCCAGGTGCTCTCGCGCGCGATCGCCGTGATCCGCTCCCTCGACGGCCGGCCCGCAGGGCTGACCCTCGCTGAGGTCGCCGAAGCGACGGGCCTGCCGCGCTCGACCACACATCGTCTGGTGACGGCGCTGGAGGCCGACGGCTTTCTGACAACCAACGCCCGCTCCGGCCGCGTTCACCTCGGCGCCGCTCTGCTCAGCCTGGCCTCCCGCGGCCAGCGGGATGCCCAGGCGGAGCTGCGCCCGATCATGCTCGAGCTCCACGACGCGATCGACGAGACCGTCGACCTGTCGGTGCTCGACGGCGACCACCTGCGTTGCGTCGACCAGATTCCGGCGCCGCACCGCCTGCGTGCCGTCTCGACGGTCGGTGCAACCTTCCCGCTCCACTGCACGGCAAACGGCAAGGCGGCGCTGGCCCGGCTTGACGACGCGGTCATCGCACGCACGCTTCCGGGCCGGCTCGCCGGCTACACGACGGCGACTATCGCCCGGCGTGCCGACCTGCTGAGCGAACTGGAGACGATCCGGGAGACCGGCGTCGCCTTCGATCACGAGGAGTACACCGATGGCATCAGCGCGGTCGGTGTGGCGATGACCGATCCGCGGGGCAGCATCTTCGCCTTCTCTGTCCCCGTTCCGACGCTGCGGTTCGCCGAGAAGGAACCGCTTCTGACGAGGGCTCTGGTCCATGCGGCAACGGCCGCCGAAGCCGCCCTCCACGACATGGGATCCGCGCAGTAGCCGGCCCGTGGGCCGAGATATCGACCCCATCCGTCCCACTGCGCGGACACGAGATCTTATCTCACGGGATTTCGCTTGACAGCGGCGCTTCGGCCGGGCTAGTAGTGGGCCACCGGTCCACGGACCTCAGCCTCAGCCGATCGAAGGAGCTCCCTGCAATGGCCGTCACGTCTGTCCCCTCTTCCGCCCCGGCGTCCGTCGACCCGCGGACCGGAGTCGAGTTCTACGACCTCTCGCACCCCTTCGGCCACAACGCTCCGCTCTGGCCCTATTTCCCGGACGTCAAGATCGAGCGCTTCCACTACCACGCGAAGTCGGGCGTGCTGAGCCAGCAGATCACGACGTTCATGCACTGCACGACACACAGCGATGCGCCCGCGCACGTGATCGAGGGCGAGCCCTACATCGACGAGGTCCCGCTCTCGTCCTACTTCGGCACCGGTGTCGTCGTCTCGATCCCGAAGGAGAAGTGGGAGGTGATCACGGCCGACGATCTCGAGCGCGCGACGCCGGAGATCCGCGAGGGAGACATCCTGATCATCAACACCGGCTGGCACCGCTACTGGGGCGACAGCCGCAGGTACTTCGTCGAGTCGCCCGGCACCTACAAGGAGGCCGGCGAGTGGATGCGCGACCGGAAGATCAAGGCCTTCGGCATCGACTGCCAGGCACTCGATCATCCGCTCGGAACGGCGATCGGCCCGCAGCCGAACGGCCCGTTGATCGACGGCGTGCTCGATGACTACAGGGAGCACACGGGCCGCGAGGCGGCCGACGACTTCCCCTACTGGGAGCCCTGCCACCGCGCGCTGCTCGGCAACGGCATCATCGGCTTCGAGAACGTCGGCGGGCAGATCGATGCGGTGACCGGCAAGCGCGTGACGTTCGCCGCCTTCCCGTGGCGCTGGGAGAAGGGCGACGGATGCATCGTACGGCTCGTCGCGATGGTCGATCCGTCGGGCGAGTTCCGCATCGAGACGGGGAGCGAGAGCTGATGGAGGTCACGCGCCTCGCCGACGCCGAGCCCTACGAGGCACTCAAGCATCAGGCCTGCACCGCCCTGCGACTGCAGGGCTTCGATGCCAGCGGTGCCGAGAGCTTCTGGGTCGGGCTCTCGCACTTCCTGCCCGGCGGCGGTGCCGAGCACGACGCGACTCCGGTCGAGAAGGTCTACGTCGTTCTCAACGGCGAGGTAACGGTGATCACCGACGACGCTGAGGCGACGCTCGGGCCGCTCGACAGCTGCCGCCTCGCGCCCGGCGAGGCACGGTCGGTCGTCAACCGGACCAACCTGCCGGCGTCGATGCTCGTGGCGATGCCCTATCCCGAGGGAACGCGATGAGCCCGGTGCCCGGTGCGCGCGAGCTGCTCGATCTCAACGGGCGCTCGGCCGTCATCACCGGCGCGACCGGTGCGCTCGGCAGCGTCGCGGCACGTGCGCTCGCCGCCGAAGGTGTGCGGCTGACCCTCGCGGCGGGCTCCGAGGATGCGCTTGAGAACCTCGGTGCGGAGCTGCGCGACGGTGGCGCAGACGTCGAGCTCGTCGCACGCCGCCCGAACAGCGAAGCGGATGCCGAGGCGATCGCCGCGGCGGCGGTCCGCAGCCACGGAGGCATCGACCTGCTGCTGACGGCGGCGGGGCTCAACAAGACCGCTCCGATCACGGAGTTCGACCCGGCCGACTGGCAGTCGGTGATCGACGGCAACGTCCGTGGCAGCTGGCTGATCTGCCGCGCGGCGGGCAGGCACATGCTCGCCGCGGGCGGCGGCAAGGTCGTGCTCGTCTCCTCGACCCGCGGCCGTCTCGGTCATCCCGCCGGCTACAGCGCCTATTGCCCGTCAAAGGCCGCGATCGACGGCCTGACCAAGGCGCTGGCCTGTGAGTGGGGTCCGAACAACATCACGGTCAACGCGATCGCGCCGACCGTCTTCCGCTCCGAGCTGACCGCATGGATGTATGAGGAGGAAGGACCCGGCAGGGCCGTCCGTGAGGGGATGCTGAGCCGCATCCCGATCGGCCGTCTCGGCGAGCCGGCGGACTTCGTCGGGCCACTGCTGTTCCTGCTCTCGCCGGCATCGGCGTTCGTGACCGGGCAGGTGCTCTACGTCGACGGCGGGTACACCGCCGGGTAGCCAGGACATGCCCGTCTCCCCTATCGGCGCTCGCGCCACCGTCGTCGGCGGTGGGCTGATGGGCTGTGGAATCGCGCACGTCCTGGCCGCCGGCGGGATCACCGTCAGCGTGTACGAGCCGAGCTCGGTCGCCCGCGCCACGGTGCTCGAACGGATCGGCGCCTCACTCGACGCCGTCGGTGCGGCCCGCGATCCGCTCGACGCGATCACGGTGACCGAAGACCTCGAGCAGGCGGTTGCCGACGCCGATTGGGTCTTCGAGGCCGCACCGGAGCGGCTTGAGCTCAAGCGCGAGCTGTTCGCGAGAATCGACGGCGCCGCTCCGGCGAACGCGATCCTCGCCACCAACACGTCGGTGATCTCGGTCGGCGAGATCGCCGCCGACACCCGCAGCCCCGAGCGCGTCGTCGGCGCACACTGGTGGAACCCCGCCTACCTCGTCCCGCTCGTCGAGGTGGTGCAGGCCGAGCGCACGAGCCCCAAGACCGTGGCGGCGACGATCGAGCTGCTGCAGCAGCTCGGCAAGACGCCGGTCCACGTCCGCCGCGACGTGCCGGGCTTCGTCGGCAACCGGCTCCAGCATGCGCTCTGGCGCGAGGCGTTCAGCCTGATCGACGACGGGGTCTGCGACGCCACGACCGTCGACACCGTCGTCAAGTCCGGGTTCGGCCTGCGGCTGCCGGTGCTCGGGCCGATCGAGAACGCCGACCTGGTCGGGCTCGGCCTGACGCTCGACATCCACGAGTACATCCTGCCGCGGCTCGATCCACCGTCGGCTCCGTCACCCGGGCTGCGCGCGCGGGTCGAGCGCGGCGACCTCGGTGTCGGCACCGGACACGGCTTCCGCGACTGGGCCGAAGGTGAGGCCGACGCGCTCCGCGCGCGCCTCACCGACCATCTTCTGAGAACAGCTTCAACGGCAACAGCAACCCAAGAGGAGACAGCATGAACGCGAGGTCCACAACGGTCGCGCTGGTAGCGGCACTGGCGCTCATACTCAGTGCGTGCGGCAGCAGCGGCAGCGGCAGCGGCAGCAGCTCGGGAGATTCGAGTAGCCCGATCAAGATCGGAGCATCGATCCCGCTCTCGGGCGAGCTCGCCGGCTTCGGCTCGTTCCAGAAGTGGGGCTACCAGCACGTCGTCGACGACATCAACAAAGCCGGCGGTCTCGACGTCGATGGCAAGAAGCGCAAGGTCGAGCTGACGATCCTCGACGACAAGACCGACCCCAACACAACCTCGTCGAACATCAGCCGTCTGGTGACTCAGGACAAGGTCGTCGGCCTGCTCGGCTCCTGCACGCCGGCGCTCGTCAACGCCGGTGCGCTGATCGCCGAGCGCAGCAAGGTCCCGATGGTCACCGGCTGCGACCCGCTCGAGGCGTTCAAGTCGGTCAAGCGGTGGACGTGGGTGCACGACATCTTCTTCGCCGAGCCCGACCTCGCTGCAGCGTCGTTCAAGACGCTCAACATGGCGAAGGCGGACACGAACAAGAAGATCGCCCTGCTGCACGACAACGGTCCGGACGGTGAGGGCCTCGGCAAGGCGCTGCCGGTGATCGCCAAGACCCTCGGCTACCAGGTCGTGATCAACGAGTCGTTCCCGGTCGCCTCGACCCAGTTCGGCTCGCTCGTGCAGAAGGCCAAGGCATCGGGTGCCGACATCGTCTTCGTCGACGCGGTGACGCCGCAGGCGATCTCGATCCGCAAGCAGATGGCATCGGTCAACTTCACGCCCAAGGTTCTGATCATGGAGAAGGGCGGCGAGCCTGTGCAGTTCGCGCAGGCGCTCGGCAAGCTCTCCAACGGAATCCTCGTCGGCGGCTACTGGGACCCGTCGTTCCCGTTCCCGGGCGCCAAGGAGCTGCAAGATCGCTTCGAGAAGGAGACCGGCAACACCGCCTCGCAGCACATCGCCGACTCGACCGCGGCCGCACAGGTCCTGCTCGACGGGATCAGCACCGCGGGCAGCACCGAGAACACGAAGGTCAACGACGCGATCCACAAGACCAACAAGGAGTACGTGGTCGGACGGATCAAGTTCGACGAGTTCAACACGTCCAAGCTGCCGGTCGTCACGATGCAGTGGCAGGACGGCAAGGCGATCATCGTCGGACCGAACCCCGACCAGACGACCGGGAAGCTGATCTTCCCGCTCCCGTAAGGAGGAAGCACGATGAGCCTCCCCACGCTCCATGAGCTGATCGACGCGCTCGTGAACGGGGCCCTGCTGGGCAGCCTGTTCGCGATCACCGCGCTCGGCCTCGCGCTCGTGTTCGGCGTGATGAGGCTGATCAACCTGGTGCATGGTGAGTTCGTCGTGCTGGGCGCATACCTGGCCTTCGAACTCACCAAGCACGCGGGACTCGACCCGCTGATCGCGATGGTCGTGATCGCCCCGGTGGTGCTGATCGCCGCCCAGCCGGTGCAGCGCTTCCTGCTCGAACCGCTGATGGACAAGGGCCCCGAACCGGCGCTGCTGACGACCTTCGGCCTGTCGGTGATCCTTCAGAACGTCTTCGTGCTGCTGTTCTCCGGCGACACGCAGGCGCTGACGACCTCATACACGAGCTCGTCGGTGAACATCCTCGGCCTTCAGGTCCCGGCGATGTACCTGATCTCCGGGGCGATCGCGCTGGTCGTCGGCGGGGCCGTCCACTACCTGCTCCAGCGCACGTCGCTGGGCCGCGACATCCGCGCCAGCTCCGAGAACCCCGCCGCCGCCGACGTGATGGGCGTCAACGTGCGGCGGGTCAACATGTTCGTCTTCGGGCTCGCCGCGGCCTGCGCGGCGATCGGCGGAGTGCTCGTCGGCATGACGTTCCAGTTCACGCCGACCAGCGGCACCAACTACCTGCTGACCGGGTTCGTGATCGTCGTGCTCGGCGGTCTCGGGTCGGTCAAGGGAACGCTGCTCGGCGGCGTCTTCATCGGCATCATCGAGTCGCTCGGCGCCACGGTCTGGGGTGACGGCTATCGCGACCTCGTCGGCTTCGTCGCCTTCCTGCTGATCCTCTCCTTCCGTCCGCAAGGACTCTTCGGACGGACGCTGCCGGCATGACCGCGCTCGCGATCCGATCACGCGATCAACTCGCCCGCCGCGGTGTGCTGCTCGCGCTCGCCGTCGGGCTCGTGGTCCTGCTGCTCAACGTCCCGGCGATCACCAGCGACTACGGCGTCCTCGTCGCCTACCAGATCGTCCAGCTCGCAACGCTCGCGATCGCCTGGAACCTGATGGCCGGCTATGCGGGCCTGATCTCGCTGGCCGTCAGCGCCTTCGTTGGAATCGGCTCCTATGCCGGTGCCAAGCTCGCGATCTCGGCCGGCGTGGGAATCATCCCCGGCGTGGTCCTGGGCGGCCTTGCCGCAATGATCTTCGCGCTCGTGGTCTCGGTCCCGATGTTCCGCTTCCGCGGCCTGTATTTCGCGATCGCATCACTGGTGCTGGCCTCGGCACTGGCCGTCTTCATGGTCAACTACGGCGGTCTTGGCGGAGCGGCCGGCCTGACGCTGACCGCTGAGGCCCCGACGCTCCAGCAGCTCTACTACCTGGCGCTGGCCTGCGCCGCGATCGCCGTGATCGGCCAGATGCTCGTGATGCGATCCCGCCTCGGGATCGGTCTGATGGCGATCCGCGACGACGAGGACGTGGCCCAACGGATGGGCGTCGCCACATTCCGCACCAAGCTCGTCGCCTTCTCGCTGTCGGGATTTGCGATGGGGATGATCGGTGCCGTCCAGGCACAGAAGCTCGGCCACATCGAGCCGTATGGCTCGTTCTCGCTGAGCTGGACGATCGACGCGATCAACGCGACGATCATCGGCGGCATCGGCACGATCATCGGGCCGATCATCGGTGCGGCGATCAGCGTGCTGCTCGGCGAGCAGCTCGCCAGCTACCCCGAGGTGCACATCGCGATCACCGGCGCGCTGCTGATCCTGATCATCCGCTTCGCCCCTCGCGGTGTCTGGGGCACCCTGATGACGAGGCTCGGCGCTCCGCTGCTCGGCCTGCTGCCGCCGTGGCTGTTGCCGCGCTCGTCGGGCGTGGCGCTGGGCGCCCATTCGGTGGAGACCGAGGTCGAGCACCAGCGCGCCGAACCTGCCGCACCGCCGCAACCGCCCGACCAGCCGGGCGACCTGCTGCTCGACGCGCGCGGTGTCGGCAAGTCGTTCGGCGGCGTGCAGGCGGTCGGCGACGTCAGCATCGAGATGCGCGCGGGCGAGGTCCTCGGCGTCGTCGGCCCGAACGGCGCCGGCAAGAGCACGCTGATCGGCCTGTTGTCGGGAGCGCACACCACCGACACCGGGGCCGTAGCGCTGTTCGGTGAGGATGTGACGACGCTCGGTGCCGATGGCCGGGCGAGGATGGGAGTCGGCCGCACCCACCAGGTGCCGCGCCCGTTCACCCAGCTGACCGTCTTCGAGAACCTGCTCGTCGCGCAGATGCACGGGGCCGGCGAGGGACGCACCCACGCGCGTCAGGCGATCGCCGAGATCCTCGAACGTTGCGGGCTGTCGGACGTCGCCGACGTGCCGGCCGGTGATCTGCCGCTGCTGCGGATGAAGCGTCTGGAGATCGCCCGTGCGCTCGCGCTGCGACCACGGATCCTGATGCTCGACGAGGTCGGTGCCGGCCTCGTCGACTCCGAACTGGCCGAGCTGATCACGCTGATCCAGAGCCTGCGCAGCGAGGTCGAGTCGATCCTGATCGTCGAGCACATCATGGATGTGATCCATCGCTGCTGTGATCGCGTGGTCGTGATCGACCGCGGCAACAAGCTGACCGAGGGCACCCCGGGCGAGGTCTTCTCCGACCCGCAGGTCGCCGCCGTCTATCTCGGCACATCCGGTGGCAAGACGGTCGCCCATGCGAGCGATCGCAAGATGCGCCGTGGTGCGGCGCCGCTGCTGGAGGTCCGCTCGGTCGCCGCAAGCTACGGCGCGTTCAGCGCGTTGCAGGAGATCTCGTTCTCGGTCGGCGAGGGCGAGGTGCTCGCCCTGCTCGGCACCAACGGCGCCGGCAAGACGTCGACGGCCCGCGCGGTCACCGGGATGCTGCCGACGACCAAGGGCGAGATCACCTATCGCGGCGAACGGCTCGACCACCTGCCCCCGCACCAGATCGTGCGCCGTGGGATCGCGCACTGCATGGAGGGCAGGCAGATCTTCGGCGACCTGACGGTCGAGGAGAACCTGCTGCTCGGCGGCCGCGGCGCAGACGACCGCAAGGAGCTGCTCGCGCGCCGCGACGAGATCTACGAGCTGTTCGACATCCTCAAGGAGAAGCGCGACGACTCCGGGACGTCGCTCTCCGGCGGCCAGCAGCAGATGCTGGCGATCGGCCGTGCGCTGATGTCCAAGCCGGCGCTGATCCTCTTCGACGAGATCAGCCTCGGCCTCGCACCGATCACCTGCGATCGTCTCTACGAGGCGCTGGCCGAGATCAACGCTCGCGGCGTCGCGATGATCGTGATCGAGCAGAACGTCGAACGTGGTCTGGCGCTGGCAGACCACGTCGCGGTGATCGAGAAGGGACGGATCGCCCTCGACGGCACACCGCAGGACGTCCACAACGACCCGCGCCTCGTCCAGCTCTACGTCGGCGAGGCAAGCGAGGAGCAGACATGACCGACAAGGTGATCCTGACCGCAGCGTTGACCGGGCCGATCGCCACCAAGGACGACAACCCGCAGCTGCCGACCACGCCGGAGGAGATCGCCGCCGCGGCGGCCGGTGCCAGCGAGGCCGGGGCGGCCGTCGTCCACGTTCACGTCCGCGACGCCGACGGTCTCCCTACCGCCGATCTGCAGATCGCCCGGCGCACCGTCGGCCTGATCGAGGATGCCTGCCCGGCTCTGATCCAGCTGTCGACCGGCGTCGGGCTGAGCGTGCCGTTCGAGCAGCGTGAGCGGCTCGTCGAGGCGCGCCCGCGGATGGCGACGCTGAACGTCTGCTCGATGAGCTTCGGGTCCGGCGAGTTCCGCAACCCGCCGGACGGCGTCCGCCGGCTCGCGACACGGATGGGCGAACTCGGCGTCAAGCCGGAGCTCGAGATCTACGACACCGGTCATCTTGACGCGGCGCTCGCGCTCCGTGCCGAGGGCCTGCTCGCAGACCCGCTGCAGTTCTCGATCGTGCTCGGCGTGAAGGGCGGAGCGGCCGCGACGGCAGAGAACCTGATCACGCTGATCGGCCGGATGCCCGCAGATGCCGTCTGGCAGGTGATCGCGATCGGCCGCCCGAACCTGGCGCTGACGACGGTCGGCCTTGCGCTCGGCGGCAACGCCCGCACCGGCATGGAGGACACGCTGATGCTGCGACGTGGCACACCGGCGACCAGCAACAGTGAGCTGGTGACGCGGCTCGTCGGCGTCGCCCGCGCGATCGAACGCGAACCCGCATCCGCCTCAGAGGCCGAGCAGATGCTGTCGCTGGCCGTCCCGGCCTGAGAACAGAGAGAAGGAGAGACCCCGTGTCCGCAACCCGCACAGTCCCGACCGCCGAGTTCGCCGAGTTCGCCCACATCGGCGACTACCTGGATCCGAGCCCGCACGCGCTCGAGATGGGCGTCGTGCGCTGCCCGTCAGGCCCGCTGCACGTCGCGGTCCGCACCGACATGCATGGCTGCAGCGGCGAGATGTTCGAGTGGTGGTTCCGCTTTGCGCCCGACACCGGGCAGTACCTCTGGTGGCATCCGCTGGATCACGTCTCGTCGCGCTGGACGGAGACCTCCGCGACCACCCACATCGGCTCGACCCACATCGTCGAGGAGCGGCTCGGGCCGGCCCCGGCCGTTCATCCGCTGCAGATCCACTTCGTCGACCCGCGGGAGTTCTTCGGCGACGCCTACGACCAGGCGCTGGAGCGCGGCGACGTCTCCGGCTGCGTCGCCGCCCAACTCGGGATGGGCGACGAGCCGCTGCGCGACGAGAAGGGCCGGCCGAACATGGGCCGGATGGCGCACATCTGCCGTGACAACGACGACGGGCTCGTCCTGCGCAGCCACTTCTACATCGGCCAGGGAACCGGAGTCGCCGCCGAGGCCCTCGCTGAGATCGTCCCCGATGCGCTCGGGCTGGGCCTGCTCCACCATTCGCACACCGAGTGGAAGTACCTGGCCAGGTTCCTGCCCGGGCTCTTCTACGGAGACCGGCGCACCGGTCACAGCGTCCCCAGCCACTGGTAGCCACCTCAGACCAGAGAGGAATGAAGATGTCCGTCGGCCAACCGGCAACCCACGTCGCGAACCTTCCACCGGTGGAGCGATCCAGCGTCACGGACCCCCGCCTGCTCCGCGCCCTCGAGCATTCGGAGGCCACTGGGAGCCCGCCGGTGTCCTGGTACCTGACGATGGGACACAACCCCGATGTCGCCGTCGCCTATCAGCAGTACTGGGAGGCCACCCACCGTACCGGCAGCGTCGCGTTCGAGATCAAGGAGCTGTGCCGGATCCAGATTGCGCAGATGATCCGCTGCGAGTTCTGCGCCCGACAGGTCGCGATCGGCGCCGAGTCGCTCAGCGAAGACGAGATCCAGCAGTGTGCGCTGCCGAACTGGGAGCACCCGGACGCCAAGACGAGAGCAGCGCTGCACTATGCGCGCACGCTGACGCTGGATGACGGCAAGGACGCCGAGGTCCACGACGAACTGCGCGAGCACTACTCCAACGCCGAGATCGTCGAGCTGGCCGCGTTCTTCTGCATGGCGATCGGCGGCGTCAGGATGGCCAAGAGCTGGGCGCTGATCCCGGACGCCGCCGAGGGGCAGTCATCGATCCCCTCGGGCTCGATGTGGATCCACGATCCCGCATGACCCACCGGTCGAGTGGCGTCGCACTATCGCTCAGCGGGTAGTGGAACGCCACTCGACCTGCGGGGAGGGCCGGCGGCAGCGGGCCACGTCGCGCCGGCGGCGGTCAGCGCACGACGATGTTGACGAGCTTGCCGGGCACGACGATCTCCTTGACGACCGTCCGGCCGTCGATGTGGGAGATCACGTTCGGCAGCCCGCGAGCCAGTGCGAGCAGCTCCTCGTCGCTGGCGCTGCTCGGCGCCTGCACGCGGTCGCGGACCTTGCCCGCGACCTGGACGACGAGCTCGAACGTGCCCGACTCAAGGAACTGCGGGTCGGCGGCCGGCCAGGGCTGCTCCCAGACGCGCTCGCCGGTCAGCAGCTCGTAGGCGTCGGCCGAGACGTGGGGCGCGAACGGGAACAGCAGCGAGGCGGCTGTCGCCAGCGCGAAGCGGACCGCGCCCGGCTCGGCCGCGCCGCGCTTCTCGCTGGTCAGCTCGTTGATCAGCTCCATCACAGCCGCGATCGCGGTGTTGAACGCGAAGCGGCGGTCGAGATCGGCGGTCACCTTCTCGGTCGCCCAGTGCGCCTTGCGCATCACGCGCAGCGAGTCGGCGTCGAGCTCGCCCGGCGAGTCGGGCGCAGGCTCGTCCGGCAGCTCGGCGGCGGCGGTCGCGCAGGTCCGCCAGAGCCGTCCGAGGAAGCGGTGCATGCCCTCGACCCCGGTGTCGGCCCAGTCGGCGTCCTGGTCGGGCGGACCGATGAACAGCGTGTAGCAGCGCGCGGTGTCGGCGCCGTAGCGCTCGACGATCTCGGCCGGTGAGACGACGTTGCCCTTGGACTTCGACATCTTCGCGCCGTCCTTGGTGATCATCCCCTGGGTGAACAGCGCCGCGAACGGCTCCTGCACGTCGAGGTAGCCGAGGTCCGACAGCGCCTTGCAGAAGAAGCGTGCGTAGAGCAGGTGCAGGATCGCGTGCTCGACGCCGCCGATGTACTGGTCGACCGGCATCCAGCGGGCCGCCGTCTGCGGGTCGAACG
>CAZYMM010000061.1:0-12615 GCA_964648515.1 uncultured Conexibacter sp. | reverse complement strand
CGGCCGCGGCCGCAAGCTGCGCGGCCTCGCCGAACTGCTGCGGCCGTACCGGCGCCGCGTCGCGCTGATGCTGCTCGCGCTCTTCGCGGGCACGCTTGCGGCGCTCGCGCCGGCGCCGCTCGCCAAGCACGCGATCGATGCCGGCATCAGCAAGCACGACACCGGCACGCTGACCGTGACGGTCGTGCTGTTCCTGCTCAGCGCGCTGGTCGTCTGGGGAACGAGCCGCGCCCAGACGGTGCTGACCAACCAGGTCGGCCAGCGCGCGCTGCAGGATCTCCGCGACCGGATCTTCGTGCACCTGCAGTCGCTCGAGGTCGGCTTCTACGAGCGCCGCCGGGCCGGGATCCTGATCTCGCGTATCACCAACGATGTCGAGGCGCTGTCGTCGATGGTCACCGACTCGGTGACCACGCTGCTGCAGTCGGTGCTGCTGCTGGTCGGTTCGATCGCGGTCCTGCTGGCCTTCGACGTCAAGCTGGCGCTGGCGACGTTCCTGTTCTTTCCGGTGCTGCTGATCGGCTCGATGCTGTTCCGGCTCGCCTCGGCCGACGCGTTCGCGCGGACCCGCGTGACGATCGGCACGTTGACCGCCCAGCTGCAGGAGTCGCTGTCGGGGATGCGGGTGGTGCGCAGCTTCGGTCAGGAGCGGCGCCACCTCGAGGAGTTCGAGCAGCTCAACCTCGACAACCGCGCGGCCAACCAGGTGACGGTCAACCTCAACGCCGCCTACTTCCCGGCGATCGAGCTGGTCAGTGCGCTTGCGACCGTGCTGATCCTGCTCTACGGCGGCCACCGAGCGCTCGCCGGTGACGTGACGGTCGGTGTGCTGGTCGGGTTCATGGCCGCGCTCAACAACTTCTTCGACCCGATCCAGCAGCTCTCGCAGGTCTACACGACCTATCAGTCCGGAATGGCGGCGCTGGACAAGATCTTTGACCTACTCGACGAACGGCCGCAGCTGACCGACGCCGCCGGCGCCGTCGAGCTGCCGGCGCCGCTGGCCGGCCGGATCGAGTTGCGCGACGTGACCTTCACCTACGCCGGCGCCGACGGCCAGACCGTCGCCGCGCTCGACCGCGTGTCGCTGACGATCGAGCCCGGCGAGACCGTGGCGCTGGTCGGCGCGACCGGCGCCGGCAAGTCGACGCTGGCGAAGCTGGTTGCCCGCTTCTACGACCCGACCGAAGGCGCGGTGCTGGTCGACGGCCACGACCTGCGGACCGTGACCGCCCGGTCGCTGCGCTCGCAGATGGGGATCGTGCCGCAGGAGGGCTTCCTGTTCAGCGGCACGCTGCGCACGAACCTCGCGTTCGGGCTGCCGGACGGCAGCTGCGACGACGAGCTGCTGGAGCGCGCCTGCCGCGCGGTCGGCGCCTGGGACTTCATCGCCAGGATGCCCGACGGGCTCGGCACCGAGGTCGGCGAGCGCGGGATCCAGCTGTCGGCCGGCCAGCGCCAGCTGGTCGCATTCGCACGGGCGCTGGCCTGCGACCCGCGGATCCTGGTGCTCGACGAGGCGACCGCGAACGTCGACCTGCAGACCGAGACCGTGATCGAGGACGGCATGCGCACGCTGGTCGCGGGCCGCACCGCGATCGTGATCGCCCACCGCCTGTCGACGATCCGTCAGGCGTCGCGAATCGTGGTGCTCGAGCACGGCCGGATCGCCGAGCAGGGCAGCCACGACGAGCTGCTGAAGATCGACGGCGGGCGCTACTGGTCGCTGTATCGCGACTGGGCGCGTCAGGCCGCGGTCTGAGGCACCGGCCTCGCCGGCCCGTCACGCCTGAACCGAAGCCAGCCGCCGGGCCAGCGCCTCAGCGACGGCGGCCGCGGCGATCACCGACGGCAGATGGACGTGCTCGGGAGTGTCGCGCTGCGTGTGGTAGCCCGGCATCCGGCCGTCATCGTCGAACGAGACGAGCGTCGCGGCCGGAATGCAGTGGTGGTGGGCGACGAGCGCGTCGGTCGGAAAGCCCCCGGGAAAGCCGCGCGCGAGCTCGACGCCGGCGTCGGCGGCGGCCGCCTCGATCGACCCCACGAGCCGGTCTGGTGTGTGATGGACGCGCAGTGCGTCCTCTTCGCAGTCGCGCAGCGACAGCACCGGGAAGCCGATCGAGTCGATGCAGAGCAGCGTCGTCCGGCACGGATCAAGCTCGGCCGCGTGACGGTTGACGAACGCGCGCATGCCCTCGACCCAGCTCTCCTCGCTGCCGGTCGACAGCAGCGTCACGCGCAGGCCGCGCGGCGGCCTGACCACAAGCCGCCGCGCCAGCAGCACGAGCGCGGCGCAGCCGGCGGCGTTGTCGTTCGCGCCCGGCACCGCGCGATGAGCGCCGACGTCGGCCAGCAGCGCCGTCGTCAGCAGCGACTGGGCGATGCCGGCACGCCGCAGCCGGCTGCTGCCGAGCGCGCTGCCGAGTCCGGCGAACGCCGGACCGGCGGCGATCTGCGCGAACGTCAGCCGAGTGCTGCCGCGTGCGAACAGCGATGCCAGCGGCTCCTCGAAGGTGATGCCGCCGTGTGCGCTGTCGTGGTGGCTGGAGACGATCAGCCGTCGCTCGGCGTCCGGGTCGCCGAGCTCGCAGACGACGTTCCAGGTGTTGCGCTGCGGCAGCAGGCGGCGGAGCAGCGCGGGCCCGCCGGAGGCATCCTCGAGCACCGACGCGGCTCCGGCGAGGCCGGTGACCGCGGCAGTCAGGCGCCGCAGCGGGGTCTGACGCCGCGCCGCTGCCAGCGCCGTGACCGCGGCGATCAGTGACGGCAGGCCAAACGGCCACCAGTGCGTCCCGTGTACGCGCTCGGTCTCGATCCGGACCTCTCCCCCGGCATCGGCGAGCGCGTCGCGCACGAGCTCAGCCGCGCGTCGCTCCTGGGCTGATGCCGATGCGCGCGGAAAGCTGAGCAGCTCGATCAGCCGCCGTGCCTCGCGGAGCTCATCATCGTCCGCCTCCACCCCGCCAGCGTGCCAGGACAAGCGCCCGTCACGCAAGCCGGACTCAACGGCGCCCCGCCCGCGCCCTTTCCGGGCCGTTGGCACAGCAGTTCGTGGCGACGCCGACGAGCCGCAAGGGAGCGCACTCTGGTGCGTGACCGCAGCGGCAAGGAGCGCGGCGGCGCGAAATGCAAAGCCACAGGCGCCCTTTCCGGGCCGTTGGCACAGCAGTTCGTGGCGACGCCGACGAGCCGCAAGGGAGCGCACGTAGGTGCGTGACCGGCGCGGCGAGGACAGCGGCGTCACGAAATGCAAAGCCAACGGCCCGGAAAGCAGAAGGCCCCGGCCGAAGCCGGGGCCTTACTGGACTTGACCTCGACGCATGAGCGCCGCGATCAGGCAAGCTGCCACTTCGCGCCGGGCGGCCTTGCGGCCTTCCGTCGCGCCATCGCCTTCCGGTCTGCCTTGCGGCGGCCTTCCGGTCCTGCCTCCCGGTCGCCGTGCGGTTTCCGTTCGGGTGACGCGCTTGCAGGATCGATCTAAGCGCGTGCGGCACAACGACGCAACCCGGCGGCAGACGTTCAGACCGCAGTTTCCGGTGTTTGCCCGTGTGTGCGCGATCCAGTTCGACAAACAAGAAAGCCCCTCGCAACGGAGGGGCCTACGGCCGACTGCGGGACTAGGACTCGAACCTAGAATACCTCGTCCAGAGCGAGGCGTGTTGCCATTACACCATCCCGCAAGGGCGCTCGCTCACCTTAGCAACGGCCGTGAGCGACCCCGTGCTCAGCCGGCGGGCGCGGACGCGACGAACTCGGCCATGATCGCCTCTTCGAGGCCGGGGTCGAGCACCAGCAGCGCCTCATCGCCGGAGCGGATCTCGGTGTCGGCCTTCGGCACGAAGCCCTTGCCGTCGCGCAGCAGCGAGATCACGAGCGAGCCTTCGGGCATGTTCAGCTCGCCGACGGTGCGCCCGACCGCCGGTGATCGGGGGCCGATCTCGATCTCGATGATCTCGAGCTGCTCGTCGCGCAGGTCGAGCAGGTGGAGGAGTCCGTAGTCGGGCACCTCGTGCTCGATCAGCTGCAGGATCAGCTGCGTTGCGCTGACGACCGGCGCGACGCCGAGCAGGTCGAACCACTCGCGGTTGCGCGGGTTGTTGATGCGGGCGATGATCCGCTCGCAGCCGTACTTCTCTTTGGCGACCTGACAGATCAGCAGGTTGTCCTCGTCGTCGCCGGTGACGGCGATCACCACGTCGGCGCGCTGGATTCCGGCCCGCTCGAGCACCCAGAGCTCGGTCGCGTCGCCGTACTGGACCTGATGTTCGAGCTCCTGCTCGACCGAGAGGTACCAGTTGCGATCGGCCTCCAGCAGCGTCACCTCGTGACCCTTGCGGATCAGCTCGCTGGTGAGGTTCCAGCCGACCTTGCCTGCTCCGGCGATGATCACGTACATGACCGTCTGTCCCCCATCCTCATTCGGGATCGTCGACCGCGCCCGCGAGCATCTCGATCGCAAGCTGTGTCGGGCAGATCGTGTGCAGACCCTGGTCGCTGTACCACTTGGCACGGGCAGGGTCCATCACGCGGACGATCACCCTGTCGATCTCGTACTTCTTGCGCGCGATCTGCGCGACCGTCAGGTTCGTGTTGTCTCCGTTGGTCGAGGCGATGAAGACGTCGGCCTCCTCGATCCCAGCCTCGGTCAGCGCGTCGACCTCGAGTGCGTGGCCGACCGTGAAGCGCCCGCCGTTCTCCTCCCAGCTGCCGATCAGGCCGAGCTCGAGCCGCTCGTGCGAGAGCGGATCCTCGTCCAGCACCGAGACGGTGTGGCCCGCAGCGAGCGACTGGATGGCGACTGCCGATCCGACACGTCCGGCGCCGACGATCATGACGAACATCGTGGAGCACCATAGCCGCTGCGGGCACGCTCGCGGAACGGTTCGGGCGGCGGCGCTGGTCAGCTGCCGCCGACATTGGGGCGGGCGCTGAGCGAGCCGTCCGCCACCGGTGCGGTGCGGGCACGCTCGGCCGCCAGCTCCGATGCGATCCGCTCCGAGCGGGCCTGGGTCTCGGCGGTCGGCGGCGCCGTCAGCAGTACGCTGCAGGGCGCCTTCGCGACCACGTACTTGGTGACCTCGCCGACGTAGTTGTCGCGCCCACCCGGCAGACCGCCCAAGATCGGTCCGCCACGGATCCGGCTCGGCTCCTCGGCGGCCATCACGATCACCTCGACACCGCGGCGACGTGCCTCCTCGACGATCACCGCGCCGGCGCGCCGTCCACGGACCGTCGCGGTCGCCACCTCGACGCCGTTGTACTCCTCACCGACCGCCTTGGCCCGCAGCAGCGCGGCGCGGGCCCGCTTCAGGCCCTCGTCGCCGACCGGTCCATCGATCGGCAGCGCAACCGGGATCTCGTGGATCCAGATCGCCTCGATCGTCGTCGGCTCATCTGGCTGCTCGCGGCGGTCCTCGGTGTCGGCGGCGAGACGGCCGGCTGTCTGCATCATGTCGTCATCGATCGGCGTGCCGGTCAGCGGGACGAGGATCGTGCCGTACTCGACGCGCGAACGCTCGCCGTGGAGCGCCTCCTCGGGCACGGTCACGCGCCGCAGCACCGGTTTGCCCTGTGAGAGCCGGTAGACGACGTAGAAGACGATCCCGGCGACCATCCAGCCTGAGCCGACGTAGCGGGCCGCTGGATGGGTGGCGATCACCGAGACCCAGACCGCAAACGAGGTCACGAGCCCGACAAGTGCCGGCAACGGCAGCCTGCCGCCGCGGAAGCGCACCGACCACGGGACCTCGAACGCCGGCCTGACCGATGGCTCGCGGTAGCGCATCGCGATCACCGACGCGTGGGCGATCGTGATCCCGAGCAGCGCGCCGAACGCGTAGATCCCGACCAGCATCTCGACGCTCTGTGGCAGCACCAGCGCACAGGCGCCGAGCGCGGCCAGCACGATCGTGATGATCGGCGTCGAGCGGGTCGTGTGCAGCCGGCCGAGCAGCGCCGGAATCTGCCGGTTGCGCGACAGCGAGTAGGCCAGGCGTGAGAGGCCGAGCATCGCGGAGTTGGCGGCGGCGACGAGTGTGACCGCTGCGATCACCGCGACCGCGTACTCGAGCGCGTGCCCGACCCAGCCACCGAAGCTCTGGGCGATCCCGAGCAGCGGCGCCTGCAGATGGTCCTCGACGAGATCCGAGCGTCCGCTCGTGAACGGCAGTGCGGTCACCGCCACCAGCGCGGTGCCGACGTAGACGGTCAGGACGACGGCGGTGACGCTCTGCACGAGGCGCCGCAGCGAGTGGGTGTCGGTCGTGATCTCGCCGGCCAGGCTCGTCGCCGATTCGAGTCCGGTGAAGACGATCGTGGCGACGCCGAGCGCGAAGACGAGCCCGCCCCAGGTCGGCGCCGAGCCGAGCTTGATGCCCGCGGTCAACAGGTCGATGTTCCAGAACGTCGCCAGTCCGGCGACGACGAGCACAACGAGCACCAGCACGTCGGCGACGACGATCAGCCGCATCCAGCTGCCCCGACCCTCGCCGAAGCCGCGGATGTTGCGCACGGCGACGTAGCCGATGACCGCGATCGTCGAGACGATCCCGACAGTGCCGCCGCCAAGCGGCGACCAGAACACCGCCAGGTAGTTGGTCGCCGACAGCGCCGTGACCGCGATCAGCAGCGTGTAGTCAAGCAGCACCGCCCAGCCGGCGATGAACGAGATCAGCTCGTTGAAGCCGTGGCGGGCAAAGACGGTCGAGCCGCCGCGTGCCGGGTGCCGCGCGACACCCTCCATGTAGGTCAGGGCCGCGATCCCGAAGAACAGGCCGGCGATCAGAAACACGACCGGCGTCATCCCCATCGCGTGCTTGGCGACGACGCCGAGCGCGAAGTAGAGCGAGCCGGCGAGCGCCGTGTAGGTGACGGCGAAGACGGCTGGGATCGCGGCCGGGCCGAGCATCCGCCTCATCGCCGGCTCCCCCTGGTCGCCAACCACAGCCGCGCCGCCCCGGCCAGCGCGAACAGCACGCCGACGACGACGCCGTAGCTGAGCGGACCGCCGCCGCCGGAGACCGCGGTCACGACCATCACGATCCCGATCACGATCAGGGTCGCCGACAGCGCGGCGCTGATCCGCTGGTGAGCGTTCATCGGCTCACGACCTTCCCACCCCGGCTGCTGTCGCGCCGCGCCGGATGTGTTTCGGGTCGGGTTCGGACTGCACGACGACCCGGCACGGACGCTCGGCGAGAACGGTCTCGATCGTCTTGCCGAACAGCGACGTGCCGGTCCGCGGCGGCAGCGGCATCACGATCGCCCGCGCCTGAAGCGCGAGCGCCTGGCGGATGATCATCCGCCCGGCCTGCCCGGCACGCACCTTCTCGATATGCCCGGTGACGCGGCGCCCGCCGAGCAGCCGCGCCTGCTCGATCAGACCCAGCGCCTGCGCCTCGGCATCCGGCATCGCCGCGTCGATCGGCGAGGCCTGCGGCACGGTGATCCAGACGACGACGTGAACGGCGCGGCGGCGGACGGTGGCCATCCGCGCCGCGACCGCGACGGTCGCACGCGGGAACGGCTGCGTCCCGTCGAGTGCCAGCAGCACCGACTCGTACTCGGCCTCGTGGTCGACGACCGGCATCTGGGTCGCGACCTTCACGGTGCTGGTCAGGTCGAGGCCCTGACGGCGGCGATAGATCGGATAGATGATCAACCCGAGCACGAGCCAGCCGATGCCGGCGAGCGCGACATCGACATGCAGGACGGTCACGACGACGAAGGCCAGGAACGTCGCTAGACCGCCGACGACGGCGAACGCCGGCAGCTCACGACCGCGACCGATCGGGATCCGCCCCGGGCCGCGGTACGGACGGTCGAAGTCCGGTTTGGTGATCCGCATCCGCGCGACGGCGATGTGGGCGATCGTGAACGACAGCAGGGCCCCGAACGCATACATGTTGCCGAGGAAGTCGGCCTTGCCCGGAATGACGATCACGCAGGCGACGGCCGAGAAGATCAGGATGCCGAGCGCCGGCGTGCCGTAGCGGGGATGGAGCTGGCGCATCCGCTCGGGCATCTGGCGGTGGATGCCCATCGAGTAGACGAGCCGCGAGACACCGATGATGCCGGCGTTGGCGGAGATCAGAAGGATCGTCGAGGCGAGCACGCCGACGTAGATCTCCGCCGGCCGCTGGAAGACCCCGAGCCCGAAGTGGTGCACCATCCCGAGCACCGGGTCGCCGGCATAGCCGCCCTGGCTCTCGGGCAGGCCGAGCAGCGTCGAGTAGCCGCCGTGGCCGTCGGGCTTGACCGGCAGCGCCGAGAGCGCGAGCGCGGGCAGCAGCGCGTAGATCGTGAAGACGGCGATCACGACCCGCTTGATCGCCGCGGGGATCGTCCGCGCCTCGTCCTTGGCCTCCTCGGCCATGTTCGAGATCGTCTCGATCCCGGTGTAGGCGACCATGCCGACCGGGATCGCGATGAAGAAGTCCCTCCAGGTCGGAGCGATGCCGAGGTGGATGTTGCTCTTGAGCGTCTCCGGACTGAAGACCAGAAATAGGCCGGCGATCACCATCGCCAGCTGCGTCATGAAGTCGGTGATCGCGAGGCCGACGTTGAGCCCCGCCGACTCCTTGACGCCGCGGACGTTGATCAGCGCGAGCAGACCGATCAACCCGATCGCGAAGACGATGTCGGCCGGCCCGTGGCGCAGCAGCGAGATGCCGACGGCGCCGCCGAAATAGTGGGCGACGAAGAACGCCGAGATGCCGATCGTGACGATGTAGTTGAGCATCTGGCCCCACGCGGCGATGAACGACCAGTACTCGTTGAAGGCGTGGCGCGCGAACGACGACGAGCCGCCCGCCTCGGGGTACATCGCCGTCGCTTCTGCGTAGGTCGCGGCCGTCAGGTAGAAGATGCCGCCGGTGATGAAGAAGACGATCGGCGTCAGGCCGAGCGCGAAGCTGGCGACGAGCCCGAGCGCGTAGTAGATCGAGCCGCCGACGTTGCCGTAGGCGGTCGAGAACAGCGCGTTGACACCGAGGACACGCTGAAGCCCGTGGAGCCTGCGCTCAGCCATCGGGGTTGCTTCGTGCCGCTACTGCCCCGGGACCCAGAGCCGACCCGAGGACTGGGCCGGCCCCGGACCGCCGGGTTCGGCAGCGGGCGCCTGTCCGGCCGACGGTGCCGGCGACGACACGCCGCCAGCCTGAACGTAGGCGAGCTGCAGCCTGCTCAGCGCGTCACGGATCGCGGCGGCATCGGGGCCGAGCGTCGGCTCGGCCAGCGGCAGCAGCGCGCGCGCCGCCTCGATCGCGACCCGCAGCTGCTCGGGATCGTGCTCGTCCTCGGTGCCGGGCACGAGCCCGGCACGGCGGGCGCCGACGTTGACGAGCGTGATCAGCGACTGGGCGATCAGATCCTCGACCCGGACCTGACGCATCTCGGCGTTGTACTGCTCGAGGTAGAGCTGTTTGAGCTCCTCCTCGGAGAGGTTCGCAAGCTCCTCCTCGGTGTACTGCCTGGGTTGATCCTGATCTTCCCCGCTCATGTCACCCACGCTCCTTTGCCATACGTCGCCTCGGTCTCGGCGACCGACGCCTGGAAGACCTCATGGATGCCGGCGCCGGCGGCGATCATCGCACGCTGACGCTGGGCGCCGTTGCGCTCCGGGATCTGCGGCTCCTCGATCCGCCAGGCGGCTCGCGCCGGCGCCGTCCAGGCCAGGATCTGCTCGATCGCGGCGTCGGCCGCATACTCGCGCCGCGCCGCGAAGTCGATCAGCCGCGCATCACGGCCGTAGCGGATCGCACGCCAGAAGTTCTCCTCGATCAACCGCCGTGCCAGCGGCTCATGCGGCACGCCCTCGTCCTCGTCGGCCAGCGCCTGCAGCACGCAGGCGCTGATCAGGCGCGCCAGCGCGTCGCCCTCGGTCGCGGTCGCCTGGGCATCGCAGATCCGCACCTCGACGGTCCCGAACGAGAAGTGCGGCCGCACCGACCACCAGACCTGCGTGTACTCGACGACCGAGTTCATCTCGATCAAGAGCTCGAGATACTCGCGGTATGCGGCCCAGGAGCCGTAGGCATCGGGGATCCCGCAGCGCGGGAACGACTTTGTGAACGCCTGGCTGCGCGCCGAATGCAGGCCGGAGTCGACCCCGTCGAGATAGGGCGAGTTGGCCGACAGCGCGAGCAGCGTCGGCAGCACCGGCCGCAGCCGGTCGCAGACGCGCACGGCGCGGTCGAGATCGCGGACGCCGACGTGGGCGTGCAGCGAGAACGTGTTGTTGCGACGGGCTACGTACTGCAGCCCGGCGACGACGCGCTGGTAGTGCTCGGTGTCGATGTTCGGCTGCTCGCGATAGTCGGCCCACGGGTGGGTGCCGGTCGCGCCGAGCGCGACGCCGTTGTCGGTGCAGAGCGCGACGAGCCGCTCACGCACGTCGCGCTGCCGGGCGATCGCGTCCTCGGTGTCCGAGCCCTTGCCGGAGCGGACCTCGATCTCGCTGGAGATCAGCTCGCCGGAGATCGCCTCGGCCAGCACCGGCGAGGCGGCGGCCGCGTCACGGAGCTGCTCGAACCGCGGCACCATGTCGAGGGTCGCCGGGTCGAGGATCGCGAACTCCTCCTCGAGGCCGACCGTCCCGTCGCGGGACTCGGCGAACATCCGCTCGGCAGCGTCGAGATCGATCGTCATGAAAGGTAGAAGTAGAGCGCGTAGAGCAGGTCGACGGCCGGGCTGGAGGTGTGGACCGTCACCTCCGGCGGCACCCGCAGCAGCGCGTCGCTGTAGTTGAAGATGATCTTCACGCCGGCTGCGACGAGCCGGTCGGCGAGCTCCTGTGCTGCGGAGCCGGGCACGGCCAGCACGGCGACGACCACCTCTTCGCGGCTCAGCGTGCGCCGCAGATCGCGCAGCCCGCGCACCTTCAGCGAGCCGATCTCGGTGCCGAGCTTGCGCTCGTCGCTGTCGAAGATCGCGACGATCCGGAAGCCGTGATCGGCGAAGACCTGTGAGGTCGCGATCGCCTGGCCGAGATGGCCGGCGCCGAACAGCGCGATGTTGTGCTGCCCGGCGGTGCGCAGAATCCGCCGGATCTCGGCCACCAGCCCGTCGACGCTGTAGCCGACGCCGCGCTTGCCGAACTTGCCGAAGCCCGAGAGGTCACGGCGGATCTGGGTCGAGCCGATGTGCGTGAACTGCGCCAGCTCCTGCGAGCTGATCGTCGTCTGGCCGGCGCGCCGCGCCTTGGTCAGGACCTGCAGGTAGCGTGCCAGCCGGACCGCGACGCCGAGCGAGAGGCGCTCGCGCGATGCGGGGGGCGCGACCGGGCCGTCACCGGCTCGATCGGCAGACCGCGACACGACCGCCTCGGACATCGTCATCCGGTCGCTCACTGTACCGCCGGGCCCGCGAGCCGCCGCCGCAGCTCACGCTCGTCGACGAAGAAGTCGAACAGGTGCTCACCGTCGAGCACACCGACCGGGATCCGCTCGAGATAGCGCTTCAGCAGCGCGTCGTCGGCCTCGATGTCCAGCTCGGTGAGCACGAAGCCGAGCTCGTCTGCGAGCACAACGAGCCGGTCGCGGGCGTCGTCGCAGAGGTGGCAGCCGGGCCGCCCGTAGAGGACCAGTTCTGCAGCGGGACTCACAGCGACACCGTGCCGGTCGGATAGACATCGAGCCCGGCGGCATCGACGGCGGCCGGCGTGAACGGTGCCGCCGCAGCGATCATCGCCGCGTTGTCTGTGCAGTACTCGCGCGCCGGTGCGTGGAGCTCAGCCGCCAACTGCGACAGCCGCTCGCGCAGCGGACCGTTGGCTGCGACACCACCACCGAGCGCAAGTCGTCGCATTCCGGTCTCGGCCAGCGCCCGCTCGGCACGACGGGCGAGCTGTGCGATCACGGCCTCCTGATAGGAGGCCGCCAGATCGGCGCGGCGGGCCGCCGCCTGCTCCTTACCAAGGTCGCGGATCGTGTAGAGCAGCGCGGTCTTCAGGCCCGCGAAGCTGAAGTCGAGGCCGGCGACCCCGGCCGCGACCGGGAACGCGAACGCCGCCGGGTCGCCTCCTGCCGCCAGCTCCTGCAGCGCCGGTCCGCCGGGGAACGGCAGGCCCAGCATCCGCGCGCCCTTGTCGATCGCCTCGCCGGCCGCGTCGTCGAGCGTGCGGCCGAGGACCGTGATCTGCTCGCGCTCGTAGCCCGCGACGGCGGCGACGAAGCTGTGTCCGCCGCTGGCGATCAGGCAGACGAACGGCGGCTCGACCGCTGCCGGCCCGAGCGCGTTCGCGCAGATGTGCCCGTGCAGATGGTCGACGGCGTGCAGCGGCAGCCCGCGGCTCAACGCGATCCCCTTCGCTGCGGCCATCCCGATGACGAGCGCGCCGGTCAGGCCGGGGCCGGCTGTCACCGCGACGCGACCGATGTCGTCGAGCGTCACGCCCGCGTCGCGCAGCGCCAGCGCGATAACGGGCCCGATCTGCGTCAGATGGGCGCGCGCCGCGACCTCCGGCACGACGCCGCCGAAGCGATCGTGATCGAGCTGCGAGGCGACGATGTTGCTGCGCACGTCGCCGGTACCGGCAACGACCGCGGCGCAGGTGTCGTCGCAGGAGGTCTCGATCGAGAGCGTGTGCGGGTCCGGCTGCGCCGGACCTGGCGAGTT
>CAZYMM010000060.1:0-12699 GCA_964648515.1 uncultured Conexibacter sp. | reverse complement strand
AGACCCGCGTGATGGGCGAGAAGGAGCGGCTCGTCACCGCCTACCACGAGATGGGCCACGCGATCGTCGGTCACTATCTCGAGCACGCCGATCCGGTTCACAAGATCTCGATCATCGGTCGCGGGCAGGCGCTCGGCTACACGATCTCGATGCCGCGTGAGGACAAGTTCCTGACGACCAAGGCCCAGCTGCTCGACCAGATGGCGATGACGCTCGGCGGCCGCGCCGCCGAGGAGATCGTCTTCGGCGAGATCACGACCGGCGCCGCCAACGACCTCGAGAAGGTGACCGCCACCGCCAAGCAGATGGTGATGCGGTTCGGCATGTCTGAGCAGCTCGGCCCGCGCGTCTTCGGTCACGACCAGAGCCAGCCGTTCCTCGGCCGCGAGTTCCAGGCCCAGGCCGACTACTCGGACGAGATCGCGCGCGAGATCGACGACGAGATCCGCCGTATCGTCGAGGGTGCGCACCAGCGCGCCAAGGATCTGCTCGCCGAGCACCGCGAAGCGCTGACGACGACATCCGAGCTGCTGCTCAAGTACGAGACGATCGAGAAGGAACAGTTCGAGGCGCTCCTGGCCGGCAAGGCCGAAGAGGACGTCTTTGCGCCCGAGCCGTCAACGCCCCAGGGCGACGACGCCGCGCCCGGCGCACCGATCTCGCCGGAGCGGCCGGTGGCGCCGAAGCCGCTGCCGCGCCCCGGACTCGCCGACA
Source organism: uncultured Conexibacter sp. (assembly GCA_964648515.1). Classification (GTDB taxonomy): domain Bacteria; phylum Actinomycetota; class Thermoleophilia; order Solirubrobacterales; family Solirubrobacteraceae; genus Baekduia. Next base: position 11,985 of record CAZYMM010000060.1, on the reverse strand, counting down.
CCTAGACCGTACCTGTCCCGCGCTAGCGTCTGCCTGCGATGGGCGCGCAGGTGATGGGAATCCTCAACGTCACGCCGGACTCGTTCTCGGACGGCGGCGAGTGGTTCTCGACCGACGCCGCGGTCAGCCACGGGCTGCGGATGCTCGACGCCGGGGCGCAGCTGATCGACGTCGGCGCCGAGTCGACGCGGCCCGGCGCGCTGCCGGTGCCCGAGGACGAGGAGCTTGCGCGGGCGATCCCGGTGGTGCGGGCGCTGGCGCGTGTAGCCGGCCACCGCGCGACGATCTCGATCGACACGACCAAGCCGGCGGTGGCCGCCGCCGCACTCGACGCCGGCGCCACCTACGTCAACGACGTCAGCGCCTTCCGCGAGTCGCCGCAGATGGCCGCGCTGGTCGCTGAGCGCGGTGCCGGCTGCTGCCTGATGCACATGCTCGGCAGCCCGCGGACGATGCAGCATGACCCGCACTACGAGGATGTCGTCGCCGACGTCGCCGCGTTCCTCTCCGAGCGTGCGCAGGCGGCGATCGCGGCCGGGGTCGCGCCTGATCTGATCGACGTCGACCCCGGGATCGGCTTCGGCAAGACGACCGCGCACAACACAGAGCTGCTGCGCCGCCTGAATGAGATCGTGGCGCTCGGGCACCGGGTCGTGATCGGCGTCTCGCGCAAGTCGTTCATCGGCCGGATCGCGGATGCCGCCGAGCCCCGCGACCGCGTCCCCGGCACGATCGCCGCCAACGTGATCGCCTATGAGCGTGGCGCGCGGATCTTCCGCGTCCACGACGTCGAGGCCGCCGTCCAGGCGCTGGCCGTCGCCGCCGCTACGCTCGACGGCCGATGAGCGAGCATTCCGGCGAGAACGAGCCCGACGACGAGGTCTGGGAGGACGAGGAGGACGAGTACGGCGACGCCACCGAGGTGATGGTCGAGATCCGCGGCCTGTCGCTCTACACCCACCACGGCGTCGAGGAGTCAGAGCGCGAGGTCGGCCAGCGGATCCTGATCGACCTGCGGATCGAGGTCGGCGCCTGCGACGCGACCGTCACCGACGATGTCAGCGACACCGTCGACTACGCCGACGTCTGCACGACCGTCGCACTCGTCGCCCAGCAGCGCTCGTACCGGACGCTCGAGCGGCTCTGCTCGGCGGTCGCCGACCGCATCCTCGACCAGTACGACGCCGAGGCCGTCTGGGTCAAGATCTGCAAGCCCGAGCCGCCGATCCCGCTTCCGGTCGAGGATGTCGGCGTCGAGCTCTGGCGTCAGCGCGGCGTCGCCGAAGACGACGACTGAGGCGCCACGCGCAGATCCTCGATCTGCAGCAGCGCGTCGGCACGGTGCTCGACCTGGAGCGTCGTGTGGTTGATCGCGAACCGCTCGTCGAGCAGCTGCTCGAGCTCGTGCCGGGCCGCGTGGCAGTCGTCGTGGGTCTTGACGATCACGTGCGCCGACAGCGCGACCGAGCCGCTGGAGAGCTCCCAGACGTGCAGGTCGTGGACCTCGACGACCGCGCGGTGGCGCGCGAGCGCATCACCGATCTCGGCGACGTCGAGTCCGCGCGGGGCGGCCTCCAGCAGCACACGACCGGACTCGCGCACCAGCGCCCAACCGGAGCGCAGCATCAGCAGCGCGACGAGCACGGCTGCCAGGCCGTCGGCCGCTCGCCAGCCCGATAACAGGATCACGGCGCCGGCGATCGCGGTCGCGATGAACGCGAAGAGGTCGGTCAGGATGTGCTGGTAGGCGCCCTCGATGTTCAGCGACTGGCGGTTCGCGCGCGCCAGCACCGACGTCGCCGCCAGATTGACGGCGATGCCGGTGATCGCGACGGTCAGCACGATCGTCCCGTGCACGGGCGGCGGCGAGATCACGTGCCGCACACCCTGGACGGCGAAGACCACGCCCAGGATCAGCAGCGTGATGCCGTTGAGCTGGGCCGAGAGGATCTCGACGCGCCGCCAGCCGAACGTGTAGGCGCCGCTCGGCGGCCGGGTCGCGATCCGCATCGCCACCAGGGCCAGCGCGATCGCGCCGGCATCGGTCAGCATGTGCGCGGCGTCCGAGAGCAGCGCCAGCGAGTGACCGATGATCGCCGCGATCACCTCGGCGATCATGAACGCGACGATCAGCGCCAGCGCGATCGCGAGCTTGCCGCGGTCGGCGTCGGCCGCGATCACATGCTGATGGCCGTGCGCGTGTCCGTGCTCGTGCCCGCCGTGCTCGTCGTGCCCGTCTGCGTGCAAGCGGCTCCCTAGGCGGTCGCGGTGTCGCGGCCCGGCGCGTTCGCCGGCGTCGCGGCCGGGACCCAGCCGGCGGGCAGCGTGCCGGCGGGGATCTCGGCGAGGTTCGGGCCGAGCCAGCGGAAGGCGTGCCGCTCGCAGGGCCGGCCGGCGATCAGCGGCCGCACGTCGGCGACGGCGTGGAGCAGCCGTGTGGTCGGCGCGATCTGCAGGTCGGCGGCGTTCGGTCTCTCGCCGTCGAGCGTGCCGGCGGCGATCAGCGCGTCGACGTGGTCGAGCAGGGCGGGCAGCCCGGCGATCGCCGCGCGGCACTGCTCGTCGCCGGTGCGGTTGATCGTGCGCTCGACGGCGAGGATGCCAGGCGCCAGCACGCGCACGACCGGACGCGGCAGCGGCGGCATCCGCGCCCCCTGTTGGAAGTCGTACATCGCGCCCGGGTTGCGCGTGAACGCGGGCCAAAGGATCGTGCGCGGCACCTGTTGGTAGGTCTCGTCACCCCAGCGCTCGGCCTCCTCGACCTCCGGATCGCCGTAGAGCGCAGGTTCGGGCACGCGGCGCTCGAGCTCGCGCAGGATCGCGCGCGATCCCTGGACCTTGCTGCCGTCCTCAAAACGGATCGCGGGCACGGTGCGCTCGCCGAACAACAGCTTCATCACGAGCGGCTGGCTGGCCGCCGGCAGCTCGATCTTCGAGAACGGCACGCGCTTGATGTGCAGCGCCTGCTCGACGGTGAGGCACGGGTGTGAGCCGTGGACTACGAACAGCTTGGCGGACATGGAGCTGAGCCTACGCGCTGGGCGCCGTCTGTGCCCCGTTTCACGGTCGGATCGGCGTTCAGTCTGGCGACGAGGACTAACCTCAAAGACGCCACCACCAGCGAAGAGGAGAAGGAGGTGGGTCATGACCAGGAAGTTTCGAGTCGATGCCAGAGCGGGTGCCGTCATCGCGGCAGCCGTCGCCGCCGCGCTCGTATTGGTTCTCGTGCTCGTGCTGATCGTCCCCGGCGGCAAGCTCGGGACATCGGAGGCACAGGCGCGCCGTGCACCGTTCGTCGCGACGCTGTCGGCCCCGGGCGGGCACAATCCCAAGGCCAACAAGAAGTGGCCGATCACGGTCACGGCACGAACATGGTCTCGCCGCGCGCTGTCGGGACGCATCAGCTATGAGTTCCTGTTCGGCGGCCAAGTCGTCGCGCGGCGCTCGAACTACGCGTTCCGCAACGGGCGCTTCAGCGACACGATCGTCTGGCCCGCACGCTCCGTCGGTACCCGGCTGACATTCCAGGTCGTCGTCAAGACGAAGCTCGGGACGGTCCGTCTGCCCTACGCGGTAGTCGTGCGCAAGTGAACGCGATCGCCGGCGCAGCCACGGACCGCCCCTCGGGCGCCCGTGTGCGCGCCGGCGGGCTGCGGCGCGTGTTCGGCGCCCAGCAGCCGGTCCTCGACGGGCTCTCGCTGACCGTCGAGCCCGGCGAGATCGTCGCGATCACCGGCCGATCAGGTTCCGGCAAGACGACGCTGCTTCAGCTGCTCGGCGCGCTCGACCGGCCCGACAGCGGTGAGGTCTGGCTCGACGACGTCTGCGTCAGCGCGATCCGCCACCCGGTGCTCGTGCGGCGGCACGAGGTCGGCTTCGTCTTCCAGCTCCACCACCTTGTGCCGGTGCTGAGTGCCGCGGGCAACGTCGAGCTGCCTCTGATCGCCGACCGCGTCGCCGGCGCCGAACGTCGCCGCCGCGCCCGCGAGGAGCTTGAGCGGGTCGGGCTTGCGGGCCGCGAAGACGACCGGCCCGAGCAGCTCTCCGGCGGCGAGCGCCAGCGCGTCGCGATCGCGCGCGCGATCGTCCACCGGCCGCGCCTGATCCTCGCCGACGAGCCGACCGGCGCGCTCGACCGTGCCGCCGCCGACCGCATCGCCGACCTGCTCGTGGGCCTGTCGCGCGAGCACGGGGCGACCGTCATCGTCGTCTCGCACGATCCGGCCGTCGATGCGCGCGCCGACCGCCACCTGCAGCTGGACGGAGGCCGGCTGACCGAGCGCGCGGCGGACGCCGCAGGGGACTGGGTGCCATGATCGGCGTGATCTTCGCCAACCTGATGCGGCGCCCGGCGCGGACGCTGCTGACGTCGCTGGGCACCGCGCTCGGGGTCGCGACGATCGTCGCGCTACTGGCGCTGACCAGCGGGATGAAGCAGACCGCCGCGCAGCTCGTGCACCTCGGCCGTGCCGATCTCGGACTGTTCCAGGCCGACGCCGCCGACCCGACCACCTCGGTGCTGCCGGTCTCGATGGTCGGCCGTCTGCGCGAGGTGCCGGGGATCGCCGACGCCGTCCCGATCATCCTGCTTGTCGAGGCCGTCCCCGCCGATCCGGCGGCCGTCGTCTTCGGCAGCCCGCTCGACGGCTTCTTCGCGCAGCGGCTGGTGATCACCTCCGGCGCCCGGCCGCAACGCCGCGGTGAGGTTCTCGTCGGCGACCTCCTGGCCTCCGAGCTGCACCTGCGGCCGGGCATGACGACCAAGATCAAGGGCCGGACGATGCGCGTCGCCGGCATCTACCACGCGGGCGTGCCGTTCGAGGACGGCGGCGCGATGCTCGGGCTCGCCGACGCGCAGCGGATCGGCGACCGGCCCGGCGAGGCGACGACGATCGCCGTCACGCTCAACGACAACGCTTCCGCGAAGTCGGTCCAGCGCGAGATCAAGCGGCGCTTCCCGGGGCTGATGGCGATCAGCGAGCCCGGCCAGGCGCTTCGCGCCGGCGCCAACGGCAAGTTGATCTCGCAGGCGGCCACCGTGATCGTCGTGCTGGCGCTGATCATCGGCGCGGTCACGGTCATGAACACGATGCTGCTCGCGACGCTCGAGCGGCGCGGTGACTTCGCGATCATGTCGGCGGTCGGCTGGAGCGGCCCGCAGGTGACGGCGCTGATCCTTGCCGAGGGGCTGGCGACCGGCCTGCTCGGCGCCGCGATCGGCCTCGCGCTCGGCGCCGCGAGCGCCGGTCCGCTCGTCGATGCGCTCGGTGCCGGCGCCTACGTCCATCCGCAGCTGACCGGCTGGGGGCTCGGCCAGGGGCTGCTCGTCGGCGGCGCGATCGGCATCGCCGGCGGGCTCTATCCGGCCTGGCGCGTGACCCGCCTGCGGCCGGCGGCGGTGCTGGCGAGCCGCTGAGCGCGGCCGACGGTGCCATCATCTGCGGCCGCATGCTGCTGGTCGTCGACGTCGGCAACACCCAGACCCACTTCGGCACGTTCCGCGGGGACGAGCTGGTCGAGCACTGGCGCTTCGCGACGGTGCGCACGTCGACGACCGACGAGCTCGGTGCGGCGCTGCGCAACCTGCTCGAGCTGCGCGGTGTCGGGCTCGCCGATGTGCGCGCGTCGATCGTCTCCTCGACGGTGCCGCAGCTCGAGCCCGAGTGGGTCGCGGTCGGCGAGCGCTATCTCGGCCACCGGATGCTGTCGGTCGGGCCCGGGCTGAAGACCGGGATGCCGATCCGGATCGACAATCCGCGTGAGCTCGGCGCCGACCGGATCGTCAACGCGGTCGCCGCCCACGAGCGGCTTGGCGGGCCCTGCATCGCCGTCGACTTCGGTACCGCGACTACGTTCGACGTCGTCAACTCGGCCGGTGAGTACGCAGGTGGCGTGATCATGCCCGGGATGGAGATCTCGCTCGACGCGCTGACGAGCCGCGGGGCGAAGCTGCCGCGGATCGATCTGACTGCCCCGCGGCAGACGATCGGCAAGGGCACCGTCGACGCGATCCGCTCGGGGATGGTGTTCGGCTATGCGGCCGCGATCGACGGCGTGATCGTTCGGATCCGCGCCGAGCTTGCCGGTGATGACGACGAGCTCGAGGTGCCGACGATCGCGACCGGCGGGCTCGCATCGACGGTCGTGCCGCACACCGAGCAGATCGACGAGCTCGACGATCTGCTGACGCTGGACGGGCTGAAGCTGCTCTACGAGCGCAACAGCTGATCGGAGCGTCGCACCGGCTGGGCGGCCGGATCGAGCGTCGCAAGTGCGCCGGCGAGGCTGCGGCCGTCCGGTTGCGCGAGCCCGAACTCGAGCTCCAGCAGCGGGATCAGCGCGAAGCGGCGCCCGAGCAGCTCCGGATGGGGGACGGTCAGCTGCGGCTCGTCGACGGTGATCGAGTCGAGCAGCGCGATGTCGAGGTCGATCGGGCGTGGTCCCTGGTCGACGTAGGCGGGGTCGGCGGGATCGGTGATCCGGCCCAACGAGCGCTCGACGCTCTTCAGCGCCGCGAGCAGCTCGAGCGGCGTCAGTGCGGTCTCGATCCGTGCGGCGCCGTTGAGGTAGGGCGGCTGGCCGGCGACCGGGCCGACCGGGTCGGTCTCGTACAGCGCCGAGCATCCGAGCACCTTGACGCCGTGCGCCGGCAGTGCGGCCAGGGCCGCGCCGATCTGCGCCGTCCGGTCGCCGAGGTTGGCCCCGAATGTCACGTATCCGCGCATCATCCGGTCGAGTGTCGCGCAACTCTTGCTCAGCGGGTAGTCGGACGCCACTCGACATGCGGTTGGCGGCCGAGCGCCTACGCTGGGAGCGTGGCCGGACCGGCGCTGACAGAGCCGCTTGAGATCGGGGGCGTGCGCTTCGCCAACCGTGTGCTGCTCGCGCCGCTGGCCGGCATCGGCAACTGGTTCGTACGGCTCCAGGCGAGCCGTCACGGCGCCGGCGGGGCCTTCAGCGAGATGGTCTCCTCGTTCGCGATCCACCACCGCAACGAGCGGACGCTGACCGAGCTGTTGCGCGTCCATCCCGGCGAGGGGCCGCTCGCGCTGCAGCTGTTCGGTCAGGACCCGGACGTGATGCGCAGTGCCGCCGCGCATGTCGCCGAGCACGTACCCGGGGTCGCGCTGATTGACCTCAACATGGGCTGCCCGGTGCCGAAGGTCTGCCGCACCGGGGCCGGTGCAGCGCTGCTCAAGGATCCGGCGACCGCCGTGGCCGTCGCGCGCGCCGCCGGCGAGGGTTCAGGGCTGCCGGTAACCGTCAAGCTGCGCTCGGGCAGCTCGCCGTCCGACACGACCAGCGGCATCGAGCTCGCGCACCGGCTGGTGCAGGAGGCGGGGGTCGCGGCGATCACGTTCCATCCGCGCTCGGCCAAGGTCCACCACAAGGGCGTGCCCGACTACGAGCTCGCCGCACGGCTGGTCGAGACGCTGCCCGCGCCGGTGATCCTGACCGGCGGCCTGCGCGACGTCGCGGCGGTCCGGGACGCCCACGAGCAGACCGGCGCGGCCGCAGTGATGCTGGCCCGCGGCTCGCTCGGCAACCCGTGGCTGTTCGGGCAGCTGCTCGGTGAGACCGGTGAGCCGTCGCCGGACGAGATCGTCAGCGAGTGGCTGTGGGTCGTCGATCGTGCCGTCGAGCACATCGGCGAGCACCGTGCCGCACGCTATCTGCGCAAGTTTCACCCCTGGTACGTCGACCGCCTCGGCGCCGGCAAGCCGCTCCACATCGCGCTCCAGCATGTCGATTCGATCGCCCAGACGCGCTCGTTGATCGAGTCACAGGCGAGCCTGCCGGCGGTGGCGACGGGCTAGCTATACTGCCGCGCCACTTTGCCGCGTGATGTCATCCTGACCCCCGAAGGACTGATCAAGCTCAAGGAGGAGCTCGAGCTGCTCCAGGGCGACAAGCGGCGCGAGATCGCCGAACGGATCAAGGTGGCGCGCGAGTTCGGCGAGATCGCCGAGAACGCCGAGTACGACAACGCCAAGAACGAGCAGGCGATGCTCGAGGCGCGGATCTCCCAGCTCGAGGACCGGATCCGCGCGGCGTCGGTGATCGATCCGTCTGAGGTCGACAAGGACACCGTCCAGATCGGCAACGTCGTCCATGTCAAGGACGAGAAGACCGGCAAGTCGCAGAAGTTCACGATCGTCGGCTCGGCCGAGGCCAACCCGTCGGAGCTGCGGCTATCGAACGAGTCGCCGGTCGGCCGTGCGCTGATGGGTCGCAGGCGCGGCGAGATCGTCGCCGTCAAGGTCCCGAAGGGGCCGGCCCGCAAGCTCAAGATCACCAAGATCGACATCGCTGACCTGTAGGCGGGGCCGGTCCCGAACGTCCGGGCGCGCGCGATCCGGAGAGCCGACGGACCGTTACGCGCCGCCGGCCGCCGCCGGCTCGCCGTCGTCGTGCAGCGCGTTCGCCAGCGCCGGCGTGAAGCCCGTCATCGCGAGCGCGTAGATCGACAGAGCGGTGCCGAACGCGGCGACGAGGATCATGCCGACGGTCGGCGTCGCGAGCTGGAAGAAGTCGCGGACCGGCGCGGTCAGCAGCGCGACGACGTACGCGCCGGCGAGGACGGCGACCGCGACCGACACCAGCGTGCGCCGTCGCAGCCCGCTCGCCTCGAGCACCAGGATCAGGTAGAGGCCGACCGCGACGAGCACGGTCAGCGCCACCGTCCGCGCCTCGATCAGCGGCATCGCCGCGGCCTGGAGCGCGAACAGGTAGCTCGCGATCACACCGGTGCCGGTCAGGAATCCGGCCGGGACCGCGAACCGCGCGACGTCACGCGTGAAGTGGTCGGCACGCCACTCGCCGCGGCTCGGGGCGAGCGCGAGGAAGAACGTGGGGATGCCGATCGTCAGCGCGGCGCCGAGGCTGAAATGCCGGGGCAGCAGCGGATAGGCGGTGGTCGTCGTGCCGATCATCAGGATCAGGAACGCCGCAAACGTCGACTTGGTCACGTAGAGCTTGGCGACGCGCTGGAGGTTGCGCAGCGCCTGGCGGCCCTGTTCGATCAGCGGCGGGATCACGGCGAAGCTGTCGCCGACGAGCACCAGCGCCGACACCGAGCGCGCCATCTGGGCGCCGCTGCCCTGGGCGATCGCGAGCTGCGCCGCCTTCAGTGCGGGCACGTCGTTGACGCCGTCGCCGACCATCGCAACACGCTTCCCGGCGGCGCTCAGCGCCTCGACGAAGCGGCGCTTGTCGTCGGGTGAGACGCGGCCGACGACTGCGGTGGCGAGCGCGACCTCGCGCAGCTCCTTCGGATCGGCGGGCAGATCGGCGCCTGCCCGGACGCCGCCGTCGAGCGGGATCCCGGCGTCGTGGGCGATCGCCGCGACGGTCGCCGGGGCGTCGCCCGACAGCACCTTGACCTCGACCCCTTCGCGCAGCAGGTACTCGATCATCGACCTCGTCTCGGGGCGCAGCTCCTCGCCCAGCACCACGAGCCCGAGCACCGTCAGGCCGGGCGGGGCGTCGTCGCCCGGGCCGGCGGTCAGTGGGACCGGGCCTCGCGCCAGTGCCAGCACACGGCGGCCGGACTGGCCGTGGCGCCCGGCCTCGGCCGCCAGCGCGCCGAGCTCGAACCGCTCCGGGGCGCCGAAGACGAGCGATTCGCCGGCCAGTTCGAGCGCGCTCCAGCGCCGCCGCGACGAGAACGGCACGCGGCTCGTGACCGGCGCCGCCGCACCCGGGAGCGCGGCCGCGATCGCGGCAAGCGTGTTGTTGTGTTCGGGCGTGCTGGCCGCGTAGCGCCCGAGCAGCTCGGTGAAGTGCTCCTTGTCGACGCCCGCCGCCGGCACCAGCTCGACGATCCGCAGCGACGGCTCGGTCAGCGTGCCGGTCTTGTCGGTGCAGATCACGTCGATCGACGCCAGCGACTCGATCGCGTTGAGCTGCTGTGCGAGCGCGCCCTTGCGCGCCATCCGCAGCGCCGCGATCGCGTAGGTGACGCTGACGAGCAGGACGAGCCCCTCCGGCACGAGGCTCAGCACCGCGGCGGTCGCGGTCGCGACCGCATCGCCGATCGATGGCTGGTGGCGCCAGAGCGAGTAGCCGAGGATCGCGCCGAGCACGACCACCAGCCCGACCAGCGCCAGCAGCAGCCTGTTGACAGCGCGCTCGAGCGGCGAGCGCTTGTAGTCGAACTCGCGTGCGCGCCCGGCGAGCTGCTCGGCGTAGCTCTCGCCGCCGGTGGCCTCGGCGCGATACGCGCCGGCGCCTTCGGCGGCGAACGAGCCTGAGTGCACGATGCTGCCGACCTCGGCCGGTACGGCTTCCGACTCGCCGGTCAGGATCGACGCGTCGATGCTCAGCTCCTGCGCATCGACGACGGTGCCGTCGGCGACGATCTGGTCGCCGGCCTTGATCCGGATCAGGTCGCCGTCGACGACGTCGACGACCGGGACATCGCGCGCGGTGCCGTCGCGGACGACGGTCGCAACCGGGGCGACGAGCGCGGCGAGCCGGTCGAGGGCGCGCTTGGCACGGACCTCCTGCGCGATCCCGACCGACGTGTTGCCGACGAGGACGCCGAGGAAGAGCGCGTCGCGCCAGTCGCCGAACGTCAGCGTCAGGATCCCGAACACGGCCAGGATCAGGTTGAAGACCGTGAACGTGTTGGCACGGACGATGCTCGCGTATGAGCGGCTGGTGGCGGGCGGCTGGACCTCGCCGCGCGCCGCGATGCGGCGCTGGGCCTCTGCCTCGCTGAGCCCGCCCGCGGTGGCGGTGGCGGCGCTGGCGCTCAGCTGGTCGACCATGCCGATGACCTTAGATGGTCGGCCCCCGCGCACCGCGCATCCGGTCACGGGCTAGATTCACGAGCCTGATGACAGGCGACGCGGCGCACACCGGAGAGTCAGATCTGCTGGCGGTCCGCCGCTCCAAGCTCGAGGCGCTGCGGGCCGAGGGGATCGAGCCGTTTCCGGCGCACTACCCGGGCGTCGTCCCGATCGCGGCCGTGCGCAACGCGCACGCGGAGCTCGAGGCAGGAGCCGAGACCGGGTCTTCCTACCGCGTTGCCGGCCGCCTCGCTGCGCGGCGCGGGCAGGGCAAGATGGCCTTCCTCGACATCTTCGACGGCTCCGGCCGGATCCAGGCGCAGGCCAAGCTCGACCTGCTCGGTCCCGAGCGCATGGAGCGGCTGCTCGGTCTCATCGATCTCGGTGACCTGATCGGCATCGACGGCACCGTATTCTGCTCGCGGCGCGGCGAGCTGACGCTGCGGATCGATGACTTCGCGCTGCTCGCCAAGGCGCTGCGGCCGCCGCCCGACAAACATTCGGGGCTGCAGGACGTCGAGACCCGGTTCCGCCGCCGCGAGCTCGACCTGATGAGCTCGCAGGAGAGCCGCGCGCTGTTCGTGCGGCGTGCACGGATCATCGCCGAGCTGCGCCGCTACCTCGACGAGAACGGCTTCCTGGAGGTCGAGACGCCGATCCTGCAGCCGCTCTACGGCGGTGCGCTGGCGCGTCCGTTCGTGACCCACCACAACGAGCTCGGGCGTGATCTCTATCTGCGAATCGCAACCGAGCTGTACCTCAAGCGGTTGCTCGTCGGCGGCCTCGACCGGGTCTACGAGATCGGCCGCAACTTCCGCAATGAGGGCGTCTCGCACAAGCACAATCCGGAGTTCACCGCGATCGAGTGGTACGAGGCCTACTCCGACTACGACGATCAGATGCGGCGCGTGGAGGCGCTGATGCCGCGGCTGGCTGCCGCGGCCGGCTACGAGGGCGAGATCGACTGGGCCACGACCCCGTACCGGCGCGTGGCCTTCGTCGACGCGATCGCCGAACGGACCGGCATCGACGTGCTCGCCCATCCGGATGCCGCGTCGCTGGCGGCCGCGATCGACGCCGCCGAGGGCGTTCAGATCGCGACCGGCGGGCTGCAGTGGCCGGCGCTCTGTGACGCGCTGTTCAGCAAGGTCGTCGAGCCGACGCTGATCCAGCCGACGTTCGTCGTCGACTA
>CAZYMM010000059.1:1724-12705 GCA_964648515.1 uncultured Conexibacter sp. | reverse complement strand
GCCGGCTGCGACCTCGGTGAAAGCGGCGTCGCCAGCGCCCTCAACGCAATGCAGCCGCTGCTTGGCACGCTGCGCCGCGGCTGAGCGGCTCTCAGGCGATCGAGAAGCCGATCGCGATCACGACGTAGACGGCGAGCAGCTGCAGCCCCTCGAACCAGGTCGACTCGCCGTCGCTCGTCACCTGGTTGGCGAGCACGCCGGCGAGGATCACTGCCACGAGCTCGTAGCCGTTGAGGACGAAGGCCAGCGGGTAGGGCCCGATCACAAACGAGCAGAGCACGAGCAGCGGCACCGCGAAGAGCGCGATCTGGGCGCTCGAGCCGACCGCGATCCCGACCGCCAGATCCATCTTGTCCTTGGCGGCGACGACGACGGCGACCCAGTGCTCGGCGGCGTTGCCGACGACCGCGACGATGATCACGCCGACGAAGAACTGGCTCAGCCCAACCCCCTTCGCGGCGTGCTCGATCGAGCCGACGAGGATCTCGCTCATCACCGCCACGGCGACGCCGGCGAGTGCGAGCAGGGCGACCGAGCGGCGCACCGACCAGTGCTCGTCGCCGGCGGCGTCCTCGTCGCCGGCGGGATTGAAGAGCTCACGATGGGTGCGCAGCGAGAAGATCAGGCCGGCCGCATAGACGGCCATCATCACGACCGCGACGGCCAGCGAGAGGTTCTCGACGACCGGCTCGAAGCGGACGGCGGTCGCGTGGGGGCTCGGCAGCCCGCGGCCCTGGACCATCTCGTAGACGGCCGGCATCACCAGCGCGGCGACCGCGAGCATCAGCATCGCGACCTGCGAGGTGGCGGCCTTGCGGTCGAAATGCTGGCGCTCGCGGCGCAGCCCGCCGACGAACATCGCGGCGCCCATCACGAGCAGGATGTTGCCGAGGATCGAGCCGATCAGCGAGGCCTTGACGACCTCGTGCAGGCCGCGCTGCAGGGCGAACAGCGCGATGATGATCTCCGGCGCGTTGCCGAACGTGACGTTGAGCAGGCCGCCGATCCCGGGGCCGGCGCGCGCCGCGAGCTGCTCGGTCGCCGCGCCCATCAGCGCCGCGGTCGGGATCACACCCAGTGCCGAGACGAAGAACAGCAGCGTCTCGTCGCTGTGCGCGAGCCGCAGAACGATCGCGAGCGGGATGCACGGCGTCAGCCAGTACGGCCAACTCGAGCCGCTGCGCAGGAACGAGAGCACGAACGGAACCTACTGTGCGCCCGCCAGCGGGGCACAGCTCTGGAGCTTGCGCAGGTCATTGCCGGCGTGCGCCAGACAGTCGTCGTAGGCACCCGATGACGATCGCGGCGTCGTGGCGGTGCCGGTCTGCGGCGTCGTTGCCGTCGCCGTCCCCTGCGCCGCCGGCCCCGCGGTCGCGAGCGTCGCCAGCGCCTTGAGCAGCTCAGCGGCCGGGCGCGCGTCCTTCGGCGCCACGATCGCCTGCGCCCGCCCGAGCTGCGCCAGCGCGACATCGAGGTCGATGTCGAGCGAGCGCAGGTCGCCGAGCAGCGCGCGGTCCGCTGCCGCGACAGCAAGCCTCAGCCGCAGCTGCAGACGCCGCAGCGTGTGATCGTCCTTGCCGGTATCGACCTCGATCGCGGCGTCGCGCACCGAACGCTCGATCGCGGCCCTGACCTTCGGGTCGAGCCGGTCCGGCACGCCGCGGGTCTGGGCGGTCCGCGGCAGTGAGCCGGTGCGGCGCAGGATCCGGTCGACATCGCCGAGCAGCGCGGCGACGTCGACCTTGCCGGTGATGTGGAACGTCGGCGTACCGGAGACGTCACGCTCGCCGGCGACCTTGGCGCCTGTGATCCAGCGGCCGGGGTCGACGCCGAGCGCCGCAAGCCCGCCACGCTCCCGCCCACCGCCCGCAGCGTCCTTGCTGCGGCTCGCCGCGTAGGAGCGCTGCATCCGCTCGTAGGTCGCGGCGGCCAACACGAACGGCTGCCCTTCGAGCGTGAGGTAGCCCTTCTTGCCGGTCGAGATCAGCCCGGCCGCCGGCGCGCCCGGACCGAACTGGAACTCGAGCGCGAAGCGCGGCATCCGGCCCGGATCGCCGGCGGTGAACGGCCCGCTCGCACCGAGCACGAACGGCCGGCTGAGCCCGCCGCCGCTGCCGGCCACGCGCAGGTTGGCATCGAGCCGCCCGGAGCGGATCGGATGGCCGGCGCCGAACGTGTCTGCGAGCAGCTTGCGGGCGTCGGGCTTGGCAGAGCCGCAGCCGGCGGCAGTGAGGGCCGCGCTGAGCAGCGCGAGCGCCCCGGCGGTCAGGGCGATCCGGCGAAGGATGCGGTGAGCGCGGGACGCGGCCGGCACGAGCGCGCGAGGCTAGCAGTGAAACCGCAGCAAATGGTGCGACCGCGAACGCCGTCCGGCTCTACCGTTGGGGACGCATGACGACGCCCGCACGGACGCCGCTCGCCCTCGCGCTGGTACTGATCGCCCTCGCCTGCAGCGGGCGGGCCGAAGCCTCACCGGTGCTGCTCGCCGACCCGGCCGGCACCGCCATTACGCGGACAGACGACCCGGCGCTGCCGTCCGACCCCGCGCCACCGCCGCGCGCGGTAGCGCCCACTGAGCCCGCGACCGCCGCCCGCGCCGCGCTGCCATTCCGCGTCGCGGTCGCGAACCTCGTCCGCGACGGCAGCCTCAGCCGCCGCGCCGCCGCCCGCGCGCTGGCGACGATGCGCGAGGCGACCACGGTCGCCCGCCGCCTGCGCGGGCGACGCCGCAACGAGCTGCGGGCCGTGCTGACGAACGTCCGCGCGATCACCGCAGCGCGGATGCTAACCGCGTCGCGCCTGCCGGCCCTGATGTTGACCGTCCGGCGTAACCGCGAGTGGTGGCCGCACGGCAGGCTGCTCGCCTCCGGCGAGCGGGTGCGGTTTCGCTCCAGCGAGCTGATCTGGCAGTACTACCCAGGCCAGGGGCTGCAGATCCAGTGGCTGGGGACCTTCGGCCGCGCAAACGGCCTCTGGGCCTATGGCAAGAACCACGAGCTGCGGCTACTGCTCGACGAGGCCCGCCCACTCGCGGCAGACCGTGCCGGCGGGATCGCGTTCGAGTACCTCTTCCGCTTCGGCGGCGGCCGGCCGCCGTGGGTCAGCGGGCTGGCGCAGGGGACGGCGCTGTCGGCCTACTCGCGCAGCTACCGAAGGCTGCACAAGACCCGCTATCGCGGCATCGCCCGCAAGCTGCTCGGGATCTTCGAGCGGCCGCCGCCATCCGGCGTGCTGCTGAAGACCGCTGCCGGCGCCCACTACCTGCAGTACTCGTATGCGCCGCGGCTGCGGATCGTCAACGGCTTCGTGCAGTCACTGAACGGCCTGCTCGACTACGCACTGCTGACCGGCGACCCGCAGGGGCGCACGCTGTTCCTGGCCGGTGAGCGCGAGCTGCGAACGACGCTGCATCAGTTCGTGACGCCGTCCTGGTCGGTCTACCAGCTGGCCGGCAACTCCAGCACCGGCCCGGCATCGACGCTCGGCTACCACGTCGTGCTGCGGGACTTCCTGCTCGGCCTCTGCCGGCGGCTCAAACCCGGCTTCAACCCGCTACGCCCGGCGACGCTCGAGGGCCAGGCCCGCGCCGCCCAGGCGCCGTCCGGCGGGGCGCCGCCGGCGCAGCCCGAACCCGGTGGTGTCGCCCCCGGTACCCAGCCACCACCGCCGACACCGCCGCCGACAGACGCGGATGACAGGCTGCCCGACCCGACTCCCTACTGCACTACCGCCAACGAGTTCTCGCGCGAGATCCGGGCGGTGTAGCAACGCAGGCGTGACCTCGCCTCGTTGCGATCCGTTCAGAGGCCATGACGATCACCAGACGCCGCGTACCCGGCAAGCGGATGGCCGCAGCCGCCGCCCTCAGCGCTTGCCTCTGTGTACCCGCTGTGGCCCACGCCGAGGCCGACGGCGACGCCCATGCCTGGCTGGTCAGCGGCACGCCGCTGACGCAGACGCTCAACGTCTGGGTACGCCAGGAGCAGAGCGAGGCACCGAGCCCGCTGACGGTCACGGCGCAGATCGCCGTCGCGGGCAAGATGATCGCCTCGACAGCGCCGGTGACGACACCGGCGCTGACCGAGTTCCAGACGGTTGCGATTCAGATCGCGGTTCCGGCGACCGTCATCGCACAGGCGCGCGCGGCGGCCAGGGCCGCACACGTCACCAACGCCGCGGTCACGCTGACCGCGGCCGCGGCCGGCAATCCGACCGGCGACGCGGACTGGTCTCCCCCACACAGCTCGCGGACCCCGGTCTGGATGCCGCTGACGCCGGGGGTCGTGGTGCGGCGCCAGCGGCTCTCCCGCTCGTCGTTCGTGCCACCGGCCGGCTGGCGCCGCGTCGGGCTGTCGCGTTACGGACTGGCGACGTTCGCCCCGGTATCCGCCGGCAGCGGCTGCACGATGGTCGTGCTGGCCTCCGGCCGGACGATGACGCGCCCGCCGAACCTGCGCTCGCGGCTCGCCAACGCGACGATGACGCGCTCGGGCTCGCTCGCCGGCGGCGGCCGCTACGTGCTCGGGACGATGAAGGGCGGTGTGCCGCGGCTCGTCAACGGGGTAGCGGCCGACCCGCCGCCGATCGTGCGCGCGCTGGCCTCCGTACGCGTCGGCAAGAGGTTCGTGGTCGCTGAGCTGGAGGGCCGGCCGGACGCGGGCTGCGCAGCGTCCACCGGCGGTACCGCCGCCGCGCTCGGGCAGCTCGAGCGGGCGATCCGCAGCACCCGGGCAGGCAACTAGCCCAGCGGCGGCACCGACAGGGTCACGTCGAGCGGCCCGCTCGGGAAGGCGCCGACCGTGTAGGCGACCTGCTGCCTGCCGCCACCGGACGGCAGCAGGTCGCTGCCCGGGACCGGACCGTTCGGTGCCTTGAGCGCGACGGCGGCGCCGGTGAAGCGGCCGAGCAGCTTGATGTAGCCGGTGTCGTCCTGGACCGCCAGCGTCACGGTGCCGAGCCGGCGGCCACCGCGGCGCACCGGCGCCGACGCCGGTGCCAGCGCATACGGCCCGCCGACATCGCCGATCAGGACACCGGAGGGGTCGATCGCGCGAATCCGCACGACGTGCAGGCTCGGGTCGGCGAAGAAGCGGACGATCTGGGCGCGCAGTGCGCTCGCGCTGTGCGCGGCGACCGCATCCTGAAAGGCACGCGTTCCCGCGACGTGGGCGAGCACGCGCGTGGCCTGTGTGCTGCCCGCCTCGGTGGCGAACAGCCGACGGCCGACGGCGGCAACCATCAGCGCATGGGTTGAGGCAGCATCTGCCCCGCAGAGGCGTGGGTCGACGGCCGGCGGATCGAGCGTGATCGCGACAGCTCCGGACGGAAACGCGGTGCCCGCGACGACGCTGACCGCCGCGCCGGGACCGCCGCGACCGGTCGATGACAGCACGCGGCCCGAACTGCCGCGGACCGCGACCCGGCCGCCGGTCACGTCCGCGGCGATCCCGGTCAGCGCGGCGTCGGAAGAGACCGCCGCCGTGTAGCTGCCGACGACCTTTCCGCCTGCATCTGTGAGCGGACGCGAGAACGGCGCCAGCGCCGCTGTGCGGCCGCGCGCGTAGAGCACGCGGCCGCCGTTGTCGCTGACGATCAGCCGGCGGATCTGGTTGCGCCAAAGCGGCGCGACCGCGGCCGCGATCGCTGTGCGGTCGCGCGCCGCCACCGCCGACGCCAACGCGGTCGAGGAGCCGAGCCTGCTGGTCACCGACGCGACCAGCCGGCCGTCCACGGCCTGGGCGTAGATCCGGCGCACGACGTCGGCGTCGGTCGCATCGGCGGTCGCGGCGCAGACGCTCGAAACCGCCCCCGTCGCCGTGCCGACGTTGGCCGCCGATCCCGATGCGACCGGGGCGCCCGCGACCTGACCGGGGCCCCCCACCGCCGCCGCGCCACAGCCGGCGACGCCGACCACGGCCGAGCAGCAGATGACGGCAATGAGCAGGCTGCGCGGAGTCGGCATCTCCCGACCCTCGCGCCGCGTCCTTCAGGTTTGCTCAAGACCCGGTTGGGATCGTGTCGTCGCCGGGCGCCGGCACCAGCCGCAGCACGAAGGTGTTGAGCGCGGCGTCGTCGGCGACCGTCAGCTCGGCGCCCATCGCCGAGGCGAGGCCGGTGGCGATCGACAGCCCGAGCCCGGCCCCGGGCGCGCTGCCGGCACCGCTGCCGCGCTCGAAGCGGGCGAAGATCCGGTCGCGATCGGCGGGGTCGACCCCTGCACCCTCGTCGGCGACCGCGACTACCACCGCCTCGTCGTCACGCGAGCAGCGGATCTCGATCCGGCCGTCACCGTACTTGTAGGCGTTGTCGATGAGGATCGTGACGATCCGGACAAGCGCCAGCGGCGAGGCAAGCGCCTGTGCCGGCCCGCCCACGACCTCGATCTGCCGCCCGCCACCCTCGGCACGCGCCGAATATTCGCCGGCGACGAGCTCGCAGAGCGCGAGCACATCGAGCGGCTCGACAACCTGCTCGGCGCCGGAGTCCAGACGGCTCAGCTCGAGCAGCTCCTCGGACAGCGCGACCAGGCGGTACGTCTGGCGCAGCGCGGCGTCGGCGTTGCCGGCGAGCACGGTCGCGTCGACGCCGCCGAGCCGATCGACCTCCTCACGGAGCAGCTCGAGCGTCGCCTGCAACGCCGCCAGCGGCGTCCGCAGCTCGTGGCTGGCGGTCGCCAGGAACGCCGTCCGCTCGGCCTCGTCGGCCGCGAGCCGCGAGCGCATCGTCTCGAGCGCGAGCGCGACGGTCGTGATCTCGTCGCGGCCCGAGACCGTCACCCGGTGCCCGAGGCCGTCGCCGGCCAGCGCCTGCGCATCGGCGGCGAGCAGCCGCAGGCGGGCAACCAGCCAGCGGCTCAGCATCACCGCGAGCACGACCGCGACGACGACGCCGCCGAGCAGCGCCAGCGGTAGGCCGCCGCGCACCACCGACAGGGCCGCACGGGTGTCATCGAGCCGCTTGGCGACGACCAGCGTCCTGCGATCGTCGCCGCTGCCGGCATCGGCGGCCGCGACGATGTACGGGCCCAGCGATGCCGCGCGCACACCATCGTCGCCGGCGGCGGCAGCACGCACGGCGGTCAGCGCCTGCCCGAACTGGCCGCCGCGCTCGTCGCTGGGGCCCGAATCGGCGACCACGCGACCGCCGCTGCCGAAGATCACGATCCGGCCGCCGGCCCGCTCGGCGAGCCGGTCGGCGAGCCCGGCGAGCGAGCTCGGGCCATCGCTGGACAGATCGGCGAGCGCCGGGCGCGCGGTCCGCAGCAGCGCGCGCAGCTCGTTGATGCGGTCGGCATGAAGCCGGCGCTGAAGCTGGGGCTCGAACGCCAGCGCGACCGCACCGACCGCCAACACGCCCGCGCCGACCATCGCCAGCAGCAGCCGCAGCCGCACGCCGGACGGCGCTGCCCGTGCGTGACCGCTGCGACGCACGGTCACCTCGCCATGCGATAGCCGGCGCCCCGCACGGTCACGATCCAGTCGGGATCACCACCGGCCGCGCCGATCTTGCCGCGCAGATGATGCATGTGGACGTCGATGTTGCGCGGATCGCGAAACGCGTTGTCGCCGTAGATCGTCTCGGTCAGGTGTCCGCGCGAGCGGATCGCGCCGTCGGCCCGCAGCAGATCTTCGAGCACCGCGAACTCGGACATCGTGAGCCCGATCGCCTGCCCGTCGACGGTCACCGTCCGCGACGAGGGGTCGAGGGCCAGCGACTCGAAGCCGAGCGGCTCGGAGTCCGGTCCGGGATCGGGCGCCGCGCCGGCCGTCGCGAGCCGCCGCAGCGCGGCCCGCACGCGGCTGCGCAGCTCGACGATGCCGACAGGCTTGACGACGTAGTCATCGGCACCGGCCTCGAGCGCGAGCACGATGTCGGGCTCGGCGTCGCGGGCGGTCAGCATCATCACGTAGGGACCGGCCGACGCGGCACGCAGCCGCCGGCAGACCTCGATCCCGTCGAGTCCGGCACCGAGACCGACGTCCAGCAGCACGACCGCGAAGTCGTCGCCGGTCAGCGCCTCGAGCGCACCATCGCCGTCGGCGGCGCCGTCGGTCCGGTGCCCATCGGAGGCAAGCGCCGAGACCATCGCCTGCCGCAGGTCGGGGTCGTCCTCGACGACGAGGATCCGTGCCATGCGCCCACCGTAGTCGCTGGACTGCGGGACCGTTTGGCTGTCCAACACAGCGCCAACGAAGCGCCCACCGTCCGTTTGGGTACCGATCACCGCCGCCGCCGATCTTGAGGGAGCCCCCCGACCGAGAGAACGATGGCCATGACCCCGCAACCGATCGCCCCGCCCGCAACCACCTTCCGCGCACCGCTGCCGGACGCCGGCACCGATGTCCGGCTGCCGAGCCTCAGCATCGTGCTGCCGTGCTTCAACGAGGCCGAGAACGTCAAGGCGGCCGTCGCCGAGGCCCAGCGCGCGGCGATGCTGTTCGCACGCCGCCACGAGGTGATCATCGTCGACGACGGGTCGACCGACGCGACCGCCGTCGTCGCCGCGTCGCTGGCCGCCGCCGATGTCCGCGTCCGGCTCGTCCGGCACGAGCACAACCGCGGCTACGGCGCCGCGGTCCGCACCGGCATCGCGGCCTCACGTCACGACTGGGTGCTGCTGACCGACGCCGACCTGCAGTTCGATCTCTCCGAGCTCGACCGCTTCGTGCCGCTGACCGGCGGCCACGACCTCGTGATCGGGTTCCGCATCGACCGCGCCGACCCGGCCGCCCGGCGGCTCGCCGCGCACGCCTGGAACCGCCTGATGCGACGCTCGTTCGGCGTCACTGCGACCGACATCGACTGCGCGTTCAAGCTCGGCCGCGGCACCGCGCTGCGGGCGCTGCCGCTGCAGAGCGAGGGCGCGATGATCTCGACCGAGCTGCTGCTGCTGGCCGCCGGCTCGCAATTGCGGATCGCCGAGCAGGGCGTCCACCACCGGCCACGCCTGGCCGGCGAGCCGACCGGCGGCGACCCGCGCGTCGTGCTGCGCGCGTTTCAGGAGCGGCGCCGGCTGCTGCGTCGCCTGCGCGGGCGGGCCGGGCTCGGCGACCTCGTCGCGGGCGTGTCTCCCGCGAGGCTTTAGAGGTTGTCTCAGAATGATCTGGAGTCCATCTGATTCTGAGACAACCTCTGTGGTGACGGCACGCCGTCACCTGACTGCGCGCCCCTCCGCGCAGACGCCGCCGCTGCCGGTGCGCCATGTCGGTGCGCGCCGGCGGCGCGGCGTGCGGACGGTCAGCGCCCGATCGGGTTGCTGAACGCGCGCAGGAACGAGTAGGTGCGCGCGGTCGTGCCGCCCGGTGCGAGCGAGTTCTCGCCCGGCCAGCCGTGTTCGGCGTCGTCGATCGTCACGCGCGCGACGACGCGGCCGCCCGCGCACTGCCAGCGCTCCTGCACGACGTTGCCGGCCCGCGTCAGCCGCGACGGCGTGCGGCAGCGGTCACGGCTGCGCCACTGCGCCAGGAAGGTGTCGACAGCACCGGCCCGCCCCGGCCCGCGGCCGCCGTACGGGACGACCGAGTCACGCATCCCGTGGACCTCGAGCACCGGCAGCGGCCGGGCCGGCTTGCAGTCAGGCAGCGTCGAGTAGCCGCCGGCGACCGGGGCCGCAGCGCTGAGCAGGTCGGCGGCCTCACAGGCCATCCGCGCGGTCATGCCGCCGCCGTTGGAGAGGCCGGTCATCGCGATGCGGGTGCGGTCGCCGCAGACACGAGCTGCGGTCAGCGCGCCGATCACGCGGCGCAGGTAGGCGACATCGTCGGGCTTGCCCGGCAGCGAGCCGGAGACGTTCCAGAACGGACGATTGCCGGTCGCCGTCGGGTAGGCGACGATGAAGCGCTCACGGTCTGAGAGCCTGGAGTAGCCGGTGTAGGCGGCGATCGCGCCGCCGGTCTGTGACGCACCCGGCAGCACGACCACGACCGGCACGCGCCTGCCGGCCGGCAGCCCCTTGGGGATGTGGACGAGCACCGGGACCCGTCCTTCGTCGACGCGGAGCTGGATCGTGCCCGGTGCGGCCCGGACGCAGTCCCCCGGCACGGCGGCGCCGCCGATCGTCTGCGCTCCACCGCCGGTCTCGGTACCGGCGAACACGGCGAACGCGAGCAGCACGGTGACAAGAGCGGCTATGCGGGCATGCGCGCGGCGGACCGGGACGATCCGGCGGGGTCCTGCGGAGGGGCGAAGACGAAGCGACGGCACAGGCTGTAGGTGACGAGTGTCACGAGTGGCAGCACAGCAATCTCGGCGACGAAGTGCCCCTCTCGCAACGACGTCATCAAGACCCACACCCCGGCCGCACTCAATCCAGCGCCCAGGACCTGCACCGCGAAGTAGCGGACCATGGTAGCGGCAGTCCCGGCGCGAACGGCACCCTTGAAAGTCCACGCCCGGTTGAGGAAGAAGCCGTTGAATCCGCCGGCCAGAAAGCCGATCGCCGACGCGGCCCCGGCCGGGCAGCCGATCGCGACCAGCGCGAGGAAGACGACCAGCGTCAGGATCGTGTTCGACGCGCCGACGGCCAGGAACCGCAGCGGGGTGATCAGTCGTTCACGCAGTCTCATCGGACGAGCTCCATCGTCAACAGGTGGTTGGCATGACCTGTCGCCGTGCGCGTCGGGTAGAAGCCGAGCGAGTGGTACAGCCGCGGCGCACGCGAGCTGCTGCCGACGCCGAGCGCGATCGTCAGCACGATCAGCGCCGGCAGCCAGACACGAGCCCGGCCGACGGCCGCCAGCGGCAGGATCCAGCTCAGGTACCAGGGCATCACCCACGCCAGCAGCAGCAGGCTGGCCAGCAGCACGATCGTGATCGCGCCGAGACCGTGGCGTGGACGCAGGAAGGCGACGACGGTCGCCACCGCGGCGACAGCGAGCACCGTGATCCGGGCCAGCGACCGTATGTACGCATCAGCGCCGCCGTGACCGGCGAGCAGCCCGATCAGGTTCGGGCCGCTGACGACGGTCACGAGCCGCCCCTG
>CAZYMM010000059.1:0-1624 GCA_964648515.1 uncultured Conexibacter sp. | reverse complement strand
CATCGGCGGGAAGTCGTTGTGGAACGCGCCGACGCCGAGCGCCAGCGTCAGCGGGCAGAGGCCTGCGAGCACCATCGCCCGCTGCGGCGAGCGGCCGAGCGCGATTGCCAGCCTGCGCACTACCTCGACGATCGCGATCGCCGATCCGACGACGATCACCTTCCAGATCCAGAAGCCGGTCGCCAGCGGCAGCGCGGCCAGCGGCCGCATCGCATAGGTGAACAACGGGCCGTACGGGCTCTGCAGGTGATGCCAGTTCGAGAGCGCGAACAGCTGGTCGTGGGGCGCGGCCTGCGGCAGGTCGCGGTAGGGGTTGAGGCCCAGCCCCGGCATCCGTGCATAGCCGAAGTAGTTGAAGACATCGGTGATCGGCTGCGGCGGCGAGAGCACGAACAGCGCGGTGCAGAGCGCGACGGCGCCGAAGATGACCCGCTGCGGCAGCGCGTCTGCGAACAGCCAGGCGACGAGCCAGGCGGCACCGAGGATCGCGAGCGCGACGTCGTGGTCGTAGTGCAGCCGGGTGAATCCGTAGGCCAGCCCGGGCAGCAGGCCGTGCAGCGGCCCCAGCAGCCAGACGGCGTCAAGGTGCATCGACGGCGGCGAGAGCACCGACGGACGCTCGGCCGCCGCCGCAACCAGCCAGAGGCAGACGGCGAACGCGGTCGCCAGGCCGGCGCCGGCGGCGAAGCCCTCGAACGCACGCAGCGGCAGTGGCCGCGCGACTAGCGGCGCCGGTTCCCGCAGCGATGTCGAGGCTGTCGATGACATTCTTCGCCTGCCCAGCATCGCGCGCGACCTTTGCCGCCGGCCCAGATTCCGGTTGGGATCGTGTTGGCACGCTGTTTGCCGACGCACCGCCCGCAGCCGGCGTCCCCGGCCGCACAGGAACCATCTACGCTCTGACGCTCGTGTCCGGAACTCCGCGAACGATCCTGTACACCGGCAAGGGCGGTGTCGGCAAGACGTCGATCGCCGCCGCGACCGCGCGCCGCTGCGCGGCGGCCGGACTGCGCACGATCGTCGTCTCGACCGACCCCGCACACTCGCTCAGCGACGTGCTCGAGACCACCATCGGCCCCGAGCCGTGCCCGCTGGGGCGCAACCTCCACGGCCAGGAGATCTCGGCCCGTGCCGAGATGGTCCGCCACTGGTCGGCTGTCCAGGACTGGTTCGGCGAGCTCTTGATCGGCAAGGGCGTCGATCGCATCAGCGCCGAGGAGCTGTCGGTGCCGCCGGGCATGGACGAGCTGTTCAGCCTGCTGGCGATCGAGCGTCATCATGCGTCCGGCGACTACGACGCGATCATCGTCGACTGCGCGCCGACCGGCGAGACGCTGCGGCTGCTGGCCTTCCCCGATGTCGCCCGCTGGTGGCTTGAGCGCGTCTTCCCCGCCCAGGGCCGCTTCCTCGACGCGGTCCGGCCGCTGGCCCGCACGATGCTCGACATCACGCTGCCCGGCAACGAGGCGCTGAACGAGATCGGCCGCCTGGTCGAGAACCTGATCGCGATGCACGCGATCGTCGCCGACACCGAACACACCTCGGTGCGGCTCGTGATGACGCCCGACAAGATGGTCGTCGACGAGGCGCGGCGCACGTTCACCTACCTCAACCTCTACGGCTA
>CAZYMM010000058.1:0-12730 GCA_964648515.1 uncultured Conexibacter sp. | reverse complement strand
CGGACGCGACCCATGCGCCTGCGCCTACCCAGAACCGGCGCATAAGTACCTAGATTGTGTGTAAAGTTCCGACATGGTCCATTCAAAGCTTCGCGTCGCCGCCGCGACGCTGTCACTCTCGCTCGCTCTGTCGGCCGCCCCGGCGCTCGCCGACGGCCTGTCGGTCCAGCAGCTCGGCCCGACGCTCGCCCCGGCCTCGGTCGATCTCGGCCCGACGACGCCGACGATCTCGATCAAGGCCGCCTCGCTGGCGGACGCCCAAGCGGTCGCTGCCCGTCACGGCGTCACCGTCGAGCGCTCGTTCCCCTGGATCGGCTGGTACGAGCTGACATCACCGCAGGGCACGACCGACGGTCGCGACTTCGCCAAGGCGGTCGCCGGCGACCCCGAGGTCAAGGACACCGACGCGGTCGCTCCGGGCGAGAGCATCGAGCCGCAGTTCACGCCGCGGGATCCTGCCTTCGAGCCGAGCTTCATGATTACCGGCCCGGTCTCCGGTGCCCAGCTCCAGGGTGAGTGGCATCTGGCGAAGGCCAACTTCCCCGCCGCCTGGGACATCTCGAAGGGCACCGGCGTCCTGATCGGGATCGTCGACTCCGAGTTCTACACCGAGCACGCCGACCTCTCGCCGAAGGTCCGCAACCCCTACAACACGGCCAGCGGCACCCCCAACTACCACACCGGCGACCTCAAGGCCGAGAACGCCCAGCAGCTGCACGGCACCCACGTCGCCGGCATTGCTGCAGCCGTTACCGACAACGGACTCGGCGTCGCCGGTGCCGGGATGGACGCCAACTTCGTCCCCGTGCGGATCAACACGAGCTTCCAGCCCGGCAGCGGCAACCCGGTCGACGCGAACTTCGTGACCGATCTCGTCGAGGCGCTCGGCTACCTGCAGAGCCAGGGGATCGCGGTCGTCAACATGTCGCTCGGCGGCACGCGCGACCATCCGCCGCTCGCGGCCGCAATCACGGCGCTGCGCAACAGCGGCGTGACGATCGTCGCCGCCGCCGGCAACTTCCAGCAGTCGAACGCCAACGCCCCGATCTACCCGGCCTCGTACCCGGGCGTGATCGCGGTCGCCAACACACAATCGGACAACTCGATCGCGCCGAGCTCCTCGAACGGCGCCTGGGTCGACATCGCGGCGCCGGGCACGGACATCCTCTCGACCTGGGACAGCCGCGACACTCCGCAGAACGGCGGCACGATCGGCGACAAGCCCGACAAGTACAACATCATCACCGGCACATCGATGGCCGCCCCGGTCGTGACCGGGCTCGTCGCGCTGATGAAGTCGGCTCGCCCGGATCTCACCCCCGACGAGGTGGAGGCGCTGCTCAAGGGCACCGCGACCGACCTCGGCAGCGCCGGGGCCGACCCGCAGTTCGGCTCCGGTCTGATCAACGCCAACGCTGCCGTTGCGGCGGCCAAGGCCTATGTCCGCCCGGTTCCGCCGGCCCCGCCCGCACCGCCCGGACCACCTGCCGACACGACGGCGCCAAAGGTCAAGCTCAACGGCCTGACCACGATCAGCAGGAACGGACGCAAGGTCGTCGTCCGGTTCCGCTGCAACGAGGCCTGTTCGGGCACCGTCCGCATCCGCGTCAACGCGAAGCGGAAGAAGAGTCAGAAGCTGCTCGGCTCGCGCAAGTTCAAGACGATCCGAGCAAACAGGACGTCGACGCTGACGGTCACGCTCAACCGCCGGCTCAAGCAGGGCAGCAAGGTGCTGGTCGAGGTCGCCGCCAAGGACGGCGCCAACAACCTCGCGACCACGCGCCTGGCGCGCAAGCTGCGCCGCTAGCTCGCGGCGATTGGGGAGCCAGAACGACCATCACGGCCGCTCTGGCTCCCCGATCTGGTGCTGGCCGGTGGCGCTCCGCGCCGCGGGCCGCTAGTCGACGGTCACGCCGATGATCCCGTCCGCGCCGACCTGCACCGGGAAGGTCTCGACCGGTTCGTAGGCCGGCAGCGTCTTCGGGATGCCGGTCCGCAGGTCGAAGACCGAGCCGTGGCGCGGGCACTCGATCGTGCAGGCGTCGCAGTCGAGGACACCCTCGGCGAGCGGGCCGTCGTCGTGCGAGCAGCGGTCCTCCATCGCGAGGATCTCACCGCCGCAGTTGACGACCATCAGTTCGGGGTCGGTGCCCGCGACGACGCGGATTGTGCCCTCAGGCAGCTCGGACAGCGGGCAGACATCGATCGTTTCGGGCATCGCCCCAAGCTATAGCGGCGCGGCGGGCTTCGCGTGCGGATAGCATCGCCGGCAGCCCAGACTTCGGATTTCAGGGAGACCACGTTGACAGGCAGCGACCAGCACGACGAGCAGCTCGGCCCGATCGATTTCATCGCGGTCGCGTTCCCCGGCGGCAGGCCGGACACGGCGGGGTTTCAGCATCTGCTCGATCTCGTCGACCGCGATGTGATCAGCATCCTCGACACCGAGTTCCTCACCAAGGACGCGGACGGCACCACCCGCATCGTCACGGCCTCCGAGATCACGAGTGCCGACCTGTCCGCCTGGCAGGGCGCCTCGTCGCAACTGCTCGATTCCGCCGACCTCGAGCAGGTCGGCGCCGGCCTCGAGCCCGGAGACCTTGCGGTCGTCGTGGTCTTCGAGAACCGCTGGGTGACCGGCCTCGTCGACGCCTTCCGCACCACCGGTGCGCGGCTGATCGCCGAGGGCGGGATCCCGGCCGCCGATCTGGTCGATGCACTCGACGCGACCGACCTGAGCTG
The DNA here is from genome assembly GCA_964648515.1 of uncultured Conexibacter sp. GTDB lineage: Bacteria > Actinomycetota > Thermoleophilia > Solirubrobacterales > Solirubrobacteraceae > Baekduia. The sequence goes on along the minus strand of CAZYMM010000058.1, from coordinate 9,988 downwards.
AATCAGGACGCGAGAACAGGAGAGGAGACGATGGGACTACTGAAAACCGCCGGCCGCGCCGCAGTCGCCAGCTCGGTCCACGGCCGCGTCCAGCGACGCCAGCAGGAGCGCTGGGCAGCCCAGGGCACAGCGGCACCAGCCGCCGCACCGCCGCCGCCCGCACCGCCTGCGGCCGCGCCGCCCGCGACCACAGACGTCGCCGCTCAGCTCGAGCAGCTCAAGCAACTCGGCGAGCTGCGTGACGCGGGCGTGCTGACCGAGGCCGAGTTCGAGGTCAAGAAGGCTCAGATCCTGATGAGCTAGGCGCCGGCCTGCCAAGCGGCTGTCGCTACGGCCAGCGCACCGTGTGGCGCTCGAGCACGCCCCAGCCGCGCGCCAGCACGGTCCCGCCCGGCAGCGTGCCGCTGAAGCGGGCGAACGGCTGGGCGTAGTCGGTCACCAGCAGGCCCAGGTTCTGCCGGTGGGCACGCGTCGCGACGACCTCGGCGTCGAGCCGCTCGCCGGCCGGACCGTCGACACGGTCGAGTCCGGGTGCGATCTCCCCGGCCGGCGGTTCGGTGAGCGCACCGGCGGTCCACACCGCGCGCTCGGAGGCTCGTTCGGCATCGTGCATGCCGTTGGTCAGGTTCCAGGCGACCGGGGTGCCGTCAGCGGTCTCGCCGATACCGGCACACCAGCGCCAACGCGTGTCGCGGGCGTGGTAGCCGGCCGAGTCGTCGAGCAGGCCGCGCAGCTCGACCGGCTCGCCGTCGATCGTGCCGCTCGCCCGCAGCGGCACCTTGCGCGTCCAGATGTAGGAGTCGCCGTGACGTGAGCAGACCTCGAGCAGCTCACCGTCCTCCTGCCAGCGCAACTCGAACGGCCCGGCCTGCGCGACCCCGTCGACGTCGACGCCGATCGGCAGCATCGAGGTCCGTCCACGCAGCCGCTCGCCGTCCCAGAGCGCCCAGAAGCGCTGCCGTGCGGGTCCGATGCGGACGCGCGCGGCACAGAGCATGTACCGCTCACCCCACAGACCGACGTAGCGCCAGCGCTTCAGCACCCGGCCGTCGCGGCGCAACGGCATCGGCGCCGGCGGCACGGACAGGCCGCTCGGCCCGCCGCGGACGGGGAGCTCGTCGTATCCGCTCATCAAGCGATCTTCGCAGGCGGAGAGCGATGCCGACCGCGTAGCCTCCCCCGCCGCATGACGACCACCCGAGACGACATCCGCAACGTCGCGATCATCGCGCACGTCGACCACGGCAAGACGACGCTCGTCGATGCGATGCTGCGCCAGGCCGGAGCGTTCTCGGCCCATGGCGAGCTGACCGAGCGCGTGATGGACTCGATGGATCAGGAGCGCGAGCGCGGCATCACGATCCTCGCCAAGAACACTGCGATCGTCTACGACTCCGTCAAGCTCAACATCATCGACACGCCCGGCCACGCCGACTTCGGCGGTGAGGTCGAGCGCGGGCTGACGATGGTCGACGGCGTGCTGCTGCTCGTCGATGCATCAGAAGGCCCGCTGCCGCAGACGCGGTTCGTGCTGCGCAAGGCGCTCGACGCGCGCCTGCCGGTCGTGCTCGTGATCAACAAGATCGACCGCCACGATGCCCGAATCGACGAGGTCGTCCACGACGTCGAGGAGCTGTTTCTGGACCTCGACGCCGCCGAGGACCAGCTCGACTTCCCGGTCGTCTTCACCAACGCCAAGGCCGGCACCGCGACGACCGAACTCGAGTCGCCGGGCACCGACCTGCGGCCGCTGCTCGACCTGCTGGTGCAGACCGTCCCGGCGCCGCGGTTCGAGCCCGAGCATCCGCTGCAGGCGCTGGTCACCAACCTCGACGCCGACCCGTACATGGGCCGGCTCGCGATCTGCCGCGTGCGCCAGGGGACGCTGCGCAAGGGCGCGGAGGTCGCGTGGTGCCGCGCCGACGGGACGATCTCGCGCGCCAAGATCTCCGAGCTGCTGCTGACCGACGGGCTGCAGCGCGTGCCGAGCTCCGAGGCCGGCCCGGGCGACATCTGCGCCGTCGCCGGCATCGAGGAGGTCACGATCGGCGAGACGCTGGCCGACCCTGAGGACCCGAAGCCGCTGCCTGTCATCCGCGTCGACGAGCCGTCGATCGGCGTCACGATCGCGACCTCGACCTCGCCGTTCGCCGGGCGCGACGGCAACAAGCTGACCGCCCGCCAGATCCAGTCGCGGCTCGACCAGGAGCTGATCGGCAACGTCTCGATCCGGGTGCTTGCGACCGATCGCCCCGACCAATGGGAGGTCCAGGGCCGCGGCGAGCTGCAGCTCGCGGTGCTCGTCGAGACGATGCGCCGCGAGGGCTTCGAGCTCTGCGTCGGCCAGCCGCGCGTGGTTACCCGCGAGGTCGATGGTGTCGTGCACGAGCCGATGGAGCGGATCACGATCGACGTGCCCGAGGAGTACGTCGGTTCGGTCACGCAGATGCTGGCGCTGCGCAAGGGCCGGATGGAGCAGATGACCAACCACGGCACCGGCTGGGTGCGGATGGACTTCCGCGTGCCGGCCCGCGGGCTGATCGGCTTCCGGACGGAGTTCCTGACCGAGACGCGCGGCACCGGCATCGCCCACGCGGTCGCCGACGGCCACGAGCCCTGGCACGGCGAGCTGCGCACACGCCCGACCGGCGCGCTGGTCGCAGACCGCCAGGGTGCGGTCACCTCGTTCGCCTGCTTTGCGCTGCAGGAGCGCGGCGCGCTGTTCGTCTCCCCCGGCGACCAGGTCTACGGCGGCATGGTCGTCGGCGAGAACGCCCGCGCCGACGATCTCGACGTCAACATCGTGCGCGAGAAGCACCTGACCAACATCCGCTCCTCGACCGCCGACGAGCTCGAGCGGCTGATCCCGGCCCGCCGGCTGTCGCTCGACCAGGCGATGGAGTGGCTGCGCGAGGACGAGTGCGCCGAGGTCACGCCTGCGGCCGTCCGCATCCGCAAGTGGGAGCTCGACCCGCACGCCCGCGTCAAGGCCGCACGGCGGGCGAAGGCCGGCGCGGCACCGGGGTGACCGCGGCGCGACTCTGAGCAGACCCGTGAACCGTTGTGGTCGTCCAGCGACAACAACTGTTCACCGCTCATAGCACGCATCAGCAACTTGCGGCGAGCCGTCCGCTACGCCCCGCATCCGCACCATCAGCGCCGCCGATGGGATGACGCGGCCGCTGCGGTAGGTCGACAGGCGGCTGCGCGATGTGCCGATTGCGCGGGCGAATGCCTCGGCTCCGAGGCCGGAGCGCTCCTGCAGCGCGCGCACCTCGCCGGCCACCTCCTCGCGCTCGCGCTGTTCGGCGGCCGTGCGTGCCCGCGCGATCACCCGCTCGAGCAGTGGAGCGACGCCGTACGGGCGCTCGTAGCCGAAATACTCCTCCAGCTGCCGTGCGACCTCGCCCCAGGGCCGCCGCTCGATCGCCCGCGCGATCCGGGCCCAGTCGGTCGCCGTCCCGCGTTCGATCGCGGTCACCAGCGCTTCATACGGCCAGAGATCGACCGGGCCGAGCGGATCCGCGTCGACATTGCGGAAGCGGACGGTCATCGCTGCTCACGACCGCCGGCGACCGTGTCCAAGAGCGCGACCGCAAGCTCACCGCACGCCTCGGTGACCGCCTTCCATTCGTGCCAGCGCGAATCCAGGCCCTTGTAGGCAGAGAGCTGGCCGGTCACAGCCCGGTCACGCGGAGATGGCTCGGCGAGCCGCTGGATCAGAGCGGTGAGCACCGAATCGGGCCCACCGGAACGGTCGACGTAGTAGCCGTCGATCGACGCCAGCACGCCGACCGCTTCACCTGGCCCGGTCCGTTCGGCGAGCGCGACAACATCGAGATAGTCGCGCACCTGGTTGCGCTGGACGACGAGGTACGCCTTGACGCGCAGGATCTCGGCAAGCGTCGGGACGGTGACCTCGCCGTCCTCTCCGAGAGCGACGACCTCGACCTCGAGCGGCCGTGTTCGCCGACGAGAACCGCATCGGGCACGACGCGCTGCAGCCTCGCCGCCGAGGCAAGTACCTGCTTGATCGTCGGCGAAGCCGACTCGGCACGACGGTCCACGAAACAGGCGGCGTATCACATCCGATACGCACTTCGGACGCCCGATCGCCGCTCAACCGCGAGCGCCCCGCGTCGCCAGCACCTCCAGCGCGCGGTCGGCGTGCAGATCCATCTTCGTCTCCGAGGAGATCACCTCGAGCACCGTCCCGTCGCCGTCGATCACGAACGTCGCGCGCCGGTTCGGCAGCGGCCCGGCGCGCTTGACACCGAACGCCTTTGCGATCGAGCGGTCGGGGTCCGACAGCAGCGGATAGCCGAAACCGTGCCGCCCGTCGAAGCGGGCCTGCGCCTCGACGCCGTCGGCGCTGATGCCGGCCCGCGCGGCCCCGAGCCGCTCGAACTCGCCGCCGAGATCGCGGAAGTGGCAGCTCTCGGCGGTGCAGCCCGATGTGCCGGCCTTCGGGTAGAAGAACAGCACGAGCGGCCCGGCCGCGAGCAGCTCGTCGCTCGTAACCGTCGCGCCGCTCTGGTCGGGCGCGCTGAACGGCGCGATCTTCTCACCCGGCTTCATCGCGCGATTCTACGGCCGCTGACGCTCACGGGCAGGTGCCCACACCCACAGCCCGAACGTTGGTCACGGAAATCAACGTGTGATTGATTTCGGTGACCAACGATGACGACGATCGCCCTCATCGCCTCCGCCGCCCTCGCAGCGATCGCCGGCGCCTGGCAGGCCTGGCTGCGCGTTCTGCGCCCGCGGCTCGTGCTGCGCCACGTCCGCCGCCGCTACGGCTCGCTCGCGGCCCGGGTCCTCGCGATCACCGGCCTGCACCGGCGGCTCTGACCGCCGCTGCGCTCAGACCGCGCCGCGGGCGGCGGCGCCGGGGTCCGCGGCCTCCGGTGTCTCGGGCTCCCAGGCGACCTCGTGGCCGAGCCCGGCGGCCTTCAGCACCTTCAACGAGAGCAGCGCGCACTTCATCCGCGTCGCGCTGATGTCGATGCCGAGCAGGTCGAGCACGAAGTTCTTGTCGAGCGCGCGCACCTGCTCGAGCGTCATGCCCTTGATCTCGTCGGAGACCATCGAGGCGGCGGCCTGCGAGATCGCGCAGCCGTGCCCCTCGAAGCGCACGTCGTCGACGATCTCGCCCGGCCCGACACGCAGCATCACCTTGAGCTCATCGCCGCAGAGCGGGTTCATGTCCTGCGCCTCAAGGTCGGGCGAGTCCATCGTCCCCCAGTTGTGGGGCCGCTTGTAGTGCTGCAGGATCTCTTCGCGGTAGAGGTCGTCCATCAGCCACCGAAGATACGACGTACGTCGCCGAGCGCGTCGCAGAGCAGGTCGATGTCGGCCTCGTCGTTGTGGACCGAGAACGACGCGCGCGTCGTCGCGGCGACGCCGAGATGCTCCATCAGCGGCTGGGCGCAGTGATGGCCGGCGCGGACGCAGACGCCGCGACGGCCGAGGATCTCGGCGACGTCGTGCGGGTGGACGCCGTCGACGGTGAACGAGACGATCCCCGCGCGGTCCTCGCCGACCGGACCGTGACTGCTGACGCCGGGCAGCTCGGCGAGCCGGCCGAGCGCGTAGCCGGTCAGCTCGCGGGCGTGCCGCCGCACGGCGTCGATCCCGCCCGCTCCGTCGGCCGAGTCGAGCCAGTCGATCGCGGCGCCGAGGCCGATCACCTCGGCGATCGCCGCCGTGCCGGCCTCGAACCGCTCGGGCGGCGCCGCGAAGCTGACCTCGTCGTAGGAGACCCGGGCGATCATGTGGCCGCCGCCGAGCAGCGGCTCGGTCTGCTCGAGCAGCTCGCGACGGCCGTGGAGCACACCGACCCCTGTCGGCCCGTAGGCCTTGTGCCCGGTCCAGACGTAGAAGTCGGCGTCGATCCGGCCGGCGTCGACCGGCAGCTGCGGCACCGCCTGCGTGCCGTCGACGACCGTTACGACCCCGTGCGAACGCGCCTGCGCGACGAGCTCTGAGACCGGGTTGATCGTGCCGAGCACGTTCGAGACGTGCGCCAGCGCCAGCACCCGGGCACCCGGCAGCAGCGCCGTCAGCGCCTCGCGGTCGAGCCGGCCGTCGCCGTCGATCGGCACCTCGACGAGCTCGGCGCCGGTCTGCTGCGCGAGCCGCCACCAGGGCACGAAGTTCGCGTGGTGCTCGAGCCTCGGGACGAGGATCCGGTCACCGGCCCGCACATGGCGCTCGCCCCAGCCGCGGGCGACGAGGTTGAGCAGCTCGGTCGCGTTGCGGCCGAAGACGGTGTCCTGGGCGGCGACGCCCATTCGCTCGGCGATCCGTGTGCGGGCGCCCTCGAACGCGTCGGTCGCCTCGATCGCCAGCGCGTAGACGCCGCGGTGCACCGATGCGCGGTGGTGGCGGTAGTAGTCGTCGACCGCGGCGAGCACCGGCTCCGGCGTCTGCGAGGTGGCGGCGGCGTCGAGGTAGACGACCTCGGGGTTGGCCATCAGGGTTGGGAAGGCGCTCCGGTCTGCGACCGGAGCATTGGAAGAACGGGTGCTCCGGTCTGCGACCGGAGCATTGGAAGAACGGCTGCGCCGTTCTTCCGGTGCAGCTGTTCCTTCGGCCCCGGTTCGGCCGGACTCAGACCCCTCCGCTCGCGACGCGGAGCTCATCGGTCAGACGCCGGCGGCGGCCTTGATGTCCGCGTAGCCCTCGGCCTCGAGCTGCTCGACCAGCTCGGGGCCACCCTCGCGGATGATCCGGCCGTCGAACATGATCGACACGCGCGACGGCTCGACCAGATGCAGGATGCGCTGGTAGTGGGTGATGATCAGCACGCCCATCCCGGCCTCCTTGGCGACCGTGTTGACGCCGTGCGCGACGACGTTCAGCGCGTCGATGTCGAGGCCCGAGTCGGTCTCGTCGAGGACCGCCATCCGCGGCTGCTGAAGAGCGAGCTGCAGCACCTCGAGCCGCTTCTTCTCGCCACCGGAGAAGCCGTCGTTGAGATAGCGCGAGGAGAACGCCTGGGGCACGTTGCAGAGCTCCATCGCCGCCTGCACGGTGGTACGGAAGTCGCGCAAGGAGATCTCCGCCTCGCCGCGCGCCTGGCGGTGGGCGTTGAGAACCATCCGCAGGTACTTGGCGATCGTCACCCCGGGGATCGCGACCGGGTACTGGAAGGCCATGAACAGCCCGGCCAGCGCGCGCTCGTCGGGCGAGGCCTCGGTGATGTCCTGGCCGCGGAAGAGGATCTCGCCGGCCGTCACCTCGATCCCGGGATGACCCATGATCGCGTTGGCGAGCGTCGACTTGCCCGAGCCGTTCGGGCCCATCAGGGCGTGGATCTCACCGGCCTCGACCGTCAGGTCCACGCCCTTGAGGATCTCCTTGTCGCCAGCTGCGGCATGTAGGTCGCGGATCTCGAGCTCGGCCATGGTCGTCTGATCGTTCCTTCTGTCTCGGTCTGGTCTGTGGCGGCGCGGGAGCGACCGTCAGGCGGCTGCGCCGGTGGTGGTTGCGGTCGGGGCAGGGCCGCGCTCGGCGAACGCGACAAGGTCTCCCAGCGTCGTCGTCGCCAGCGCGCGCTGGACGCCCGCCTGGACGCGGGTCCAGAGCAGCCGTGTCGCGCAGCCCTGGCCGCGGTCGATGTCGTGACTGCAGACGACGCGCTGGCCCGATACGCCGCTGCCGTCGTCCTCGTCGACGAAGCAGGTCATCGGCGCGATCTGACCCTCGAGCGCGATGATCACGTCGTCCATGCGGATCTCGGCGGCATCGCGGGCAAGCCGGTAGCCGCCGTGCGCACCGCGTGTCGATTCGACGATCCCGGCCTTCTTCAGCCGCGCGACGATCCGCTCCAGATAGGCGAGCGGCAGCTTCTCGGCGTCGGCGAGCGCCTTCAGCGAGACCGGCTCGCGGCTCTCGCCGTGACGGCCGAGCTCGACGAGCAGCCGCACGCCGTACTCGGCTTTCGTCGTGAAGATCATCGGCCCTCAATCCTACCGCAGAGGTCGGAATGGCCGGAAGCGCGGCGACGGCCCGGCGCTGTACGATGCGCCGGTCATGGTCCTACCGCTGCTCACGCTCACCGCCTCCCACGCGACGATCGGCCTGCTGTTCGTCTTCGTGGTCCTGCTCCCGGCGATCATCGGCGGTCTGGTGCTGTTCTCCCTTGCGCAGGCCAAGCGCGAGGCCGACGAGAACAACCGCTACCTCGACGCCGCCGAGTAGCCGGCCGCGCGGCCGGCGCGCCTACGCTCGCGCGGCGCTCGCGACCGGCTCGCGGGCGATCAGCCGCGCGTAGATCGAGGCGACCTGCGCCGCCACCTCCGACCAGTCGAAGCTGAGCACGTGCTCGGCGGCCTGGGCTGCCAGGCCGGCGCGAAGATCGTCGTCGCTCAGCACCCTGACGATCAGCTCGCGCAGCTGATCGCGATCGCCGGGCGCGAAGCGCAGCCCGGCGTGCTCGTGCGGCACGACCTCGCGCAGCCCACCGGTATCGGCGACGATGCAGGGGCAGCCCGAGGCCATCGCCTCGAGCGCGACCAGTCCGAACGGCTCGTAGCGCGAGGGCACGACGATCACGTCCGCGACGCGGTAGAGCGAGTGCAGCACGCCGTCGTCGATCCAGCCCATGAACGTGCCGTGATCGGCGATCCCGAGCTCCCGCGCCAGCTGCTTGAGCTGGAACTCGTGCGAGCCTGAGCCGGCGATCACGAACCGCGTGCCGGGCATCCGCGCGAGCACTCCGTCGTCGCCGGCCAGCGCCTGCAGGGCGTCCTGGAATCCCTTCTCGTAGACCAGCCTGCCGACCAGCAGGATCAACCGCTCGCCCGGTGCCGCGAGCGCGCCGCGCACGAGCTCGAGGTCGGGCAGCGGCTGCAGGTCATCGGGATCGATCCCATTGGGAGCGACGATCGGGACGCCGGCACCGAGCCCGAAGACGTCGGCGACGTGATCGCGCATGTAGTGCGAGCAGACGAGCACGGCGTCGGCGACGTGGACCATCCAGCGCTCGGCGCGATGGATCTCGGACTGCGGCGCGACGTGGACCCAGCCCTGATGGCGGCCGTACTCGGTCGCGTGCACGGTCGCGACGAACGCGACGCCGGCGCTGTCGGCGATCCGCTTGGCAGCGTGGGCGACGAGCCAGTCGTGACCGTGGACGAGATCGAAATCGTGCTCGTCGCAGAGCGAGCGCCCGCGTTCGAGCAGGTCGTCGTTGAAGCCGTGGACCCAGTCCATGAACGCGTGCAGCTCGGTCGGGCGGTCCTCCTCGACGATGCGATGGACGTGGACGGCGCCGCGCAGCTCGTAGGCCGCGGCGCCCTCGCCGCCGCGCGTCAGGACGTGGATCTCGTCACCGGCGGCGGCCAGCGCCTCGGCGAGCTTGCAGACGGCACGCGCCAGCCCGCCCTCGATCACCGGCGGGTACTCCCAGCTGACCATCAGCACGCGCGCCATGAAGGCGCCGATGATAATGGCGCCCGCCGGTCCGTCAGCCTGCCGGCACGAGCACGGCGAGCCCGCCAGAGCCCGCGACGCCGGCGAGCGTCGCCCCGGCCGGAAGCTCGTGGATGACGCCGGAGAGCAGCTCGCGCCAGCTGCCGCTCACCCATTCGGGCAGCTCCCAGCCGCAGGCGCCGGTCGCGCGGTCGCCGATGCAGGCGCCGACGATCAGCCGCTCGCCGCGCGCAAAGCAGCAGACGCGATCGGCCGGATCGGTTGCGAGCCCGGTTGCGATCGGCTCGAGCGGCGCGGAGAACGGCTCCGGCAGCTCACGGCGCAGCCGGCCGAGCGTCGCGGCGAGCTGCTGGTCGTCGGCGGCGACCACGACCGGCGTGCCCGGCAGCGTCATCCGCAGCAGCAGGCTGGCGCGCGCGAGGCGTGCGCCGATCTCCGCGACCCGCGCGACCGCGCCGTCGAACCCGTAGCGGAACGGCTCGTCGGCGCAGAGGGCGCTCGCGTAGGCGACGGCCTGCGGCCCGAGATCGCCGAGCGCGGCGGCCACGGC
>CAZYMM010000057.1:0-12942 GCA_964648515.1 uncultured Conexibacter sp. | reverse complement strand
CGCGCACGCCACGAAGACCGCCCGTCACGACAGAACCTCCACTCCCGGCAGGTTCTTCCCCTCGATCAGCTCCAGCGACGCCCCGCCGCCGGTCGAGACGTGGGTGACGCGGTCGACGAGCCCGAACGCGCGCAGCGCCGCAGCGCTGTCGCCGCCACCGACGACCGTCGTGCCCGCACACTCTGCGACGGCCTCGGCGACCGCCCGCGTGCCCGCTGCGAACGGCGCCAGCTCGAACGCGCCCATCGGCCCGTTCCAGAACACCGACCCGGCGCCGCGGATCGCCTCGCCGTACGCGGCGGCCGTGCGCGGGCCGACGTCAAGCCCCATCAGGCCGGCGGGCACGTCGACGCCATCGACGGCCGTGACCTCGGTGCCGGCCGCGAACTCGCGGCCGCAGACGAGGTCGACCGGCAGCCGCAGCTTGGCGGCGTTCGCCGACGCGAGCACGGCACGGGCCGGTTCCAGCCCTTCCTGCTCGCAGAGCGAGGCACCGACCTCGTGGCCCTCGGCGGCGAAGAACGGGAAGCACATCGCACCGCCGATCAGAACCACGTCGGCGCGCTCGAGGAAGGTCTCGAGCACGCCGATCTTGTCGGTCACCTTGGCGCCGCCGACGATCGCGACCATCGGCCGCGGCGGTGCCTGCAGGATCGCTGTCAGCGTCCGCACCTCGCGCTCCAGGAGCAGGCCGGCCGCCGCCGGCAGCAGCTTGGCGATCGCGTGGTTGGAGGCGTGCGCGCGGTGTGCGGCCCCGAACGCGTCATCCACGTAGACGTCGGCGAGCCGCGCGTAGCGGGCCGCCAGCTCCGGATCGTCTTTGGTCTCCCCGGCGTGAAAGCGCACGTTCTCGAGCATCACGACATCGCCGTCAGGCACGTCGTCGAGATCGGCGGCCAGCGGCACCGGCACGCCGAGCAGCTCAGAGAGCCGCGCGGCGACCGGCGTCAGCGAGAGCGCAGGATCGACGCCCTTCGGCCGCCCGAGGTGCGCGGCGAGCACCAGCCGTGCCCCCCGCTCGCGCAGCGCCCGCAGGGTCGGCAGCGCCGCCACGATCCGGGCATCATCGGCCACGGCCATCGCCGCCGGCAGCGAGTCCGGCTGTGCCGGGTCCGCGAGCTTCAACGGGCAGTTGAAGTCGACGCGGACGAAGACGCGCCGCCCGGCGAGCTCGCCGAGATCATCGATCGTGCGCACAGCGCTACAGGACCTTCTGCAGCAGCTCCACGAGGCGGTTCGAGTAGCCCCACTCGTTGTCGTACCAGGAGATGACCTTGAACAGCTTGCCGTCGATCTCGCTCGTCAGCAGCGCGTCGAAGATCGAGCTGTGCGGGTCGGTGACGATGTCTCCGGAGACGATCGGATCCTCGGTGTACTTGAGGATGCCCTTCATCGGGCCGTCGGCGGCAGCCTTGACCGCGGCATTGAGCGATTCCACGGTCGCATCGCGCTTCGGCACGAACGTCAGGTCGACGACCGAGCCGGTCGGCACGGGAGCACGGACCGCCATCCCCGAGAGCTTGCCGTTGAGTTCCGGCAGCACGAGGCCGACGGCCTTTGCCGCGCCGGTCGACGCGGGCACGAGGTTGGTCGCCGCCGAACGCGCGCGGCGCAGGTCGGAGTGCGGGGCGTCGAGCAGCCGCTGATCGCCTGTGTAGGCGTGGATCGTTGTCATCAGGCCGCGCTCGATCCCGACCGCGTCGTTGATCGCCTTCGCGAACGGTGCCAGACAGTTGGTCGTGCACGACGCGTTGGAGATGATGTTGTGCTTGTCCTTGTCGTAGTCCTCGAAGTTGACGCCGAGCACGAGCGTCACGTCAGGATCGGAGGCGGGGGCCGAAATGATCACCTTCTTGGCACCGCCGGCCAGATGCTTGGCGGCGTCGTCACGCTTGGTGAAGAAGCCGGTCGACTCGACGACGACGTCGGCGCCGACGCCGGCCCAGTCGAGCTTGGCCGGATCGCGCTCCTCGAAGACGCGGATCGTCTTGCCACCGACGGTGATGCCGTCGTCGTCGTAGCTGACGTCGAGCTCGAGCGGGCCGAGAATCGAGTCGTACTTGAGCAGATGCGCAAGCGTCTTGTTGTCGGTGAGATCGTTGAAGGCGACGAACTCGATGTCGGCGTCGCGCTTGAGCGCGGCGCGGAAGAGATTGCGGCCGATGCGGCCGAAGCCGTTGATGCCTACCTTGACTGCCATTGGGAATCAGTGTCCTTGGTCGATGCTGGGTCCTTGCTCTGACACTACCGCCCGTGGTCGAAACGGGACGGTAGGGAAGGACCGATTGTCTGCTACGCACCGCTACACCTGTTTCCGGTTGTGATTTCCCTTCCCGCCGGGTTTCTGCCATCCTGCCGCCGATGCAGGGGAATGCATGCAGGGGGCTGCTGCTCGCACTGACGGCCGCCGGTGTTCTGGCGCTGCCCGCGGCGGCTGCGGCGACGCCGATGATCTCGGTATCGGGCACGGCGCTTACGATCGTCGGCGACGACGGCCCGAACGCGATCCTCGAGACCTCGTCGGATCCGACCTCACCTTGGTTCACCTCGCCCGGAGGCCAGCCGCTCGGCGCCGGCCCGGGCTGCACACAGGTCACCGACACCGACGTCAGCTGCAATCTGCCAGCCGGCGGGAGCGCGAACGTGGCGCTCGGTGCCGGCGACGACACGCTGATCTGGTGGCCGACATCGATCCCGGTGACCGTCGACGGCGGCCCCGGCGACGACGAGATCACAGGCGGCTCAGGCAACGACGTCCTTCACGGCGGAGCCGGCGACGACACGATCACCGGCTACGGCGGCGACGATCTGATCTACGGCGACGGCGGCGACGACGATCTCGACGGGTCGAGCGGCAGCGACACGATCGACGGCGGCCCCGGCCGCGACAACATCAACGGCGATGGCAGCGGCGACTCCGATTGGATGTCCACGGCGCTGCGCTACGGCAACGATCTGCTGCTGGCCAAAGACGGCGAGCAGGACAAGGTCTTCTGCGAGGGCGGCAGCGACGTCGCCGTCGTCGACAAGGGCCTCGACAACGTCGCCGGCGACTGCGAGACGGTCACCGACACGATCCCGTCGGGCAACAAGGCCGGGGCTCCGGCTCCGGGCGGCAACCCCGGCAGCACCGTCAAGCCGCCGGCCGGCGGTGCGTCGAAACAGAAGCTGACGCTGCGGCTGCGCCGCGGCAAGCTGCCGACGCTGCGCGCGCTGGCCGCCGGCCGACCGCTGACGCTGACGATCGCCGCCAACCGGACCTGCACGGCGTCGACGTCGCTGCGGACGGCTCCGGGCGCGCGCCTGGCGACACACAGGAACCGGGTCGCTGCGGGCCGGCAGCTCAAGCTGAAGCTGACCGTCGCACCCCGCGCCCGCCGCACCCTGCGGACACGCAAGAGGTCGCTGAAGGCACGGATCACCGTCAGCTGCACCACAGGGTCCGAGCGCGCGGTCCGGCGGATGGCGCTGACGATCCGGCGCTGACCGGCTGCGGCGCCCGCCGTTCAGAGCGCGTTCATCAGCGGCGGCGCGACCTGCTTCTTGCGGCTCATCACGCCCGGCAGGTCGAGCACACCCTCGGCCGCCTGGATGCCGAAGGCCCGCTCGGCGGCCTGCTGGTCGCCGCAGACGAGCAGGCTCGTGTGCTTCTCAAGGATGTCGGTGACCATCAGCGCGCTGAGCACGTGTCCCCCGACCCGCCGGTCCTCCTCAAGTGCGTCCCGCAGCTCCGGCAGTCGCCGATCGAGCGTCGCTCCGACGGTCTCGACCTGGGCGATCGTCATCGACCCGTGCTGAACGTCGTACTCCTTGCAGTCACGGCGGATCAGCGCCTGCGGCTTGGCGTCTGCGACGTCGGATCCGGCCTCGAACATCTCACGCCCGAACTGGTCGTGGTCGACGCCGACGAGCGCCTCCAGATAGTCAATCGCGACCTGGTCGCGATCGGTCGTCGTCGGTGAGTTGAGGATCACGGTGTCGGACAGGATCGCCCCGAGCATCATCGTCGCGGCGATGTGGCTCGGCTCGAGCCGTGCCGCCCGGAAGCGCTCGCAGACCAGCGTCGCGGTCGATCCGACCGGATCGAACGACGCCCGCACCGGCACCTGCGTCTCGATCGAGCCGATGTGGTGGTGGTCGAGAATCTCGATGATGTGGGCCTCCTCGATGCCCTCGACCGACTGCGCCTGCTCGGCATGGTCGACGAGGATGACCTGCCGCGGGTCGGGGTCGACGAGATCCGAGCGCGTGACGAGCCCGACCGGGATGCCGCGCTTGTCGACGACTACCGCGGCCCGGTAGTGAACGTCCTTGATCATCTCGTTGACTTCAGAGAGCAGATCCTCGGGGCCGACCGTGAACGGCCGCGCATCCATCAGCGCCTTGACCGGCGCCGCCAGCGTCGTCATCCGGCCGCAGATGTAGGAGTCGAGCGGAGAGACGATCACCGCCACCCCCAACTCCCGCGCCCGCACCAGCACGGCGTCACAGGGCTGGGCGTCGTTGGAGAGCACGAGCAGCGATACACCGCGCTCGAGCGCCTTCAGCTGGGCCTTCTTGCGATCGCCGACGACGACGATGTCGCCGTCGGCCATCCCGGATTCGTCACGGTCGGCGTGCATTGCGAAGACCCAGACGCGACCGGCGACCATCTGTCCGGTGCCGAGCACGATCCGGCCGCTGACGGCGGCGGCGATCGACTCGATCATCGTCGGCGTCTCGACCAGCGACGAGGGGTCGCGCGACTCGCGGATGTAACGGCGCGCGAGCTCGCGCTCGGTGACGACGCCGGCGAGCACGCGATCGTGACCGAGGATCGGCACGAGATCGAGCCGCTCGGCCGCCATCGTCAGGCCGACCTCGCGCACCGACTCGTCGACCGAGGCGGCGTAGAAGCTGTGCTCCATCACGTCGAGCACGCGCAGGTTGATGTGCTCGAGCAGCTCCGGATCGTCTGTCCCGGCCCGCTCGAGCACCCAGCGGGTCTGCGGGTTGACCTCACCGAGCCGGACCGGGATATAGGTGTTCGAACTGTCGGTGCGTGCGCACAGCTCCGCGTACGCGATCGCCGACCCGATCGAGTCGGTGTCGGGGTTGCGATGGCCGCTGACGTAGATCGGGCGCTGCAAGCACGACATTGTGCCGAACGGATGACGATCGCGCTGCCAAGCGCCCTGCAGCGCGCCCGTTTCGTCTCACCTTCCCGTGCGCAGGCGATGCAGCGTCGCATACAGCTCGCGCGCGACCTTGCCCGGCAGCACCAGCTCGAGCTCCTCGCTGCTGGCCGCGAGCACCGCGTCAGGCGAGCCGAAGTGGGTCAGCAGCGCTCGTTTGCGCGCCGGTCCGATCGCCGGCAGCCCGTCGAGCAGCGAGGTCGTCATCGCCCGGTCGCGGCGGCCGCGATGATGGGTGATCGCGAAGCGGTGGGCCTCGTCGCGCAGCCGCTGGAGCAGCTGCAGCGCCGGATCGGCGTGGTCGAGGACGAGCGGCTCCGGCGCCCCGGGCAGGAAGATCTCCTCGATCCGCTTGGCGAGCGAGACGACCGCGACGCCGCGCTCACGGAAACCGCTGAGCGCGCGGAGGCCGGCCGCAAGCTGCCCCTTACCGCCGTCGATCACGATCAGATTCGGCAGCGCGGCAAACGACGCGTCGCGCTCGGGATCGTGCGGTGAGAGGTCGCTCTGACTCTCCCACTGCGCGTAGCGCCGGGCCAGCACCTCGTTCATCGCCGCAAAATCGTCGGGCACGCCCTCGGTCAGCCCGCGGATCGAGAAGCGGCGGTAGTCGGACTTCTTCGGCGTGCCGCCCTCGAAGACGACCATCGACGCGACCGTGTGCGTCCCCATCAGGTTGGAGATGTCGTAGCACTCGATCCGCAGCGGCAGCACGTCAAGCCCGAGCGCCGACTGCAGGCCGTCGAGGGCGACCACGCGCTGCTGGTGGCGGCGTTCGGCGGTCAGCCGCTCCTGGTCGAGAGCGAGCCGGGCGTTGCGCAGCGCGAGGTCGTAGAGCCGGGCCTTGTCGCCGCGCTCGGCGATCCGCAGCTCGACCCGGCTGTCGCGCCGCTTGCTGAGCAGCTCCGCCAGCGGAGCGGTGTCGCCCAGCTCCGGCGGCACGATCACCTGCGACGGGATCATCGTCTGCTCGCCGTAGTACTGGAGCAGGAACTGAGCGCCGACCTCGCTCTCGGCCGCGCCCGCGACGTTGTCGAGATAGAACGACTGGCGGTCCGACAGCACCCCGTCCCGGACCTGGAAGACCTGAGCGTTGGCATCGGCGCCGTCACAGGCGATCGCGATCACGTCGATCGTGCCGATCGCATCGTTGGCGACGCGCTGGCGCTGCATCAGGCCGCGGATCGCCTGCAGCCGGTTGCGCTCCAGCGCCGCCTGCTCGAACTGCTCGGCGGCGGCCGCCGCCAGCATCCGCTGCTCGATGCCGTCCTCCACCTCCTTGTAGCGGCCGGAGAGAAAGGCGCGGACGCCGTCGATCGCCTCGGCGTACTGCTCGCGCGTGGCCCCCCACTCCACACACGGCGCCCCGCAACGCTTGATGTAGTAGTCGAGGCAGGGCGAGCCGCTGCGACGGCCGGGCACCGGCCCGGTGCAGGAGCGGTACTGGAAGACCTTGCCGAGCGTCTCAAGCGTGGCGCGGGTGCGTTTGGCCGACGAGTAGGGGCCGAAGTAGACGCGGTCGCGCCGGTGCTTCTCGCGCGTGAAGTATACGCGCGGGAACTCCTCGTCGATCGAGATCGCGATGTACGGATAGGACTTGTCGTCGCGCAGCCGGATGTTGAACCGCGGCCGGTACTGGCGGATGAAGTTCTGTTCGACCAGCAGCGCCTCGGTCTCGGACGTGACGACGAGGAACTCGATCGACTCGGCGACGTCGGTCAGCCGCGTGCTGCCGCGGACGACCGGGTTGGTGAAGTGGCCGGCGACGCGCTTGCGGATCGAGATCGCCTTGCCGACGTAGATGACGCGGCCGGCGCCGTCGCGGAACAGGTAGACGCCGGGCTGATCGGGCAGCGTCCGCCGCTGCTCGGCAAGCCGCTGCGCCCTGGTGTCGCCCGTCACGCGATCCAGGGTACCCCCGGCGCTGTCAGGCGGCGTAGGGCTGGGTCGCGCCGCTGTCGACGGGCCGCAGCTCGAGACCGGCGACCGCGGTGCGCGAGCGGCCGGCGCGCTTGGCGTCGACGAGCGCCAGGTCGGCGGCCTCAAGCAGCCCGGACAGCTCGCAGCCGTGGAGTGGAGCCGCCGCGCAGCCGATCGAGACGTCGACCTTGGCGCCGCTGCCGGCCTCGAAGCACTCCTCGACCTGGGCCATGATCGTCGCCGACACCGTCGCGGCCGACTCGATGTCGCCGGGCACGAGCACCGCGAACGTGTCGCTGCCGAGCCGGCCCGCGAACCCGTGGCGGGCGACGATCTCGGCCAGCTCGCTGAGCACGAGGTCGGCCACCGCGACACCGTGGCGCTCGTTGATCGCACGGAAGTTGTCGATGTCGACGAGCACGAGCGCACCACTGCCCGATGCCTCAAGCGAAGCGCGCACGGTCTGCAGCCAGTGGCGACGGTTGGCGAGGCCTGTCAGCTCGTCGGTGCGGGTCACCTGCTCGAGCTCTGTAATGCGCTCGGAGAGCCGGCCGACGGCACGGCTCTGGTCGGCGTGGACGACCTTGTCGGCGATCGTGTCGAGCACGTCGACCGAGAGCCCGGTGCGGTCCAGCGCGACCTCGAGCAGAGCGTGATCGGGGCTGCCGCCGTGGAGCATCGCGGCGACGGCGTCGGCGATCTGGACACAGGCCGCCTCGGCCGACGGTGCCGCGATCCCGGTTGGCCCGCCGTGATGCCAGGCGATCAGCGCCGTGATCTGGTCGTCGAACCCCCACGCCTCGGCCAGCAGCGCACCGCACTGAGCGTGGTCGATCCCGAACCGCTCGCGCTCGGCGAGCGCCCGCTCGCTGCCGCTCGGCGTGACGCGCGCGATCTCGTCGCAGGGCTCCTCGCCGAAGGCCTCCGGCAGGACCAGCTTGCCGACGTCGTGCAGCAGCGCCGCGAGGTGGACCACGTCACCGGCGATCTGCGCCTCGTCGGCGATGACGACGGCGCCGCCCGCGACCGTTATCGCATGCAGGTGCAGCTGTCCGCAGGATGCGCGCCCGTTGCCCTTGGCCCGCTCCAGGAAACGGAAGGTCGCGGTCTCGATCGCCAGCCGGCGCAGGATGCGGCGGCCGACGAGCATCACCGCCTGGCGGACGGTCTTGGCACGGATCGGCGTCGCCATCGCGGCCGAGTTGCAGAAGCGCAGCAGGTTGGCGGCGAAGGTCGGATCCTGCTCAAGCGCGTCGACGAGGTCGGCCGCGGTGGTGTCGACGTCGTCGCAGAGACGGATCACGCGCATCACGGTCGCGTCGAGCACAGGGAACTGCGCCAGCGCCTCGATCGCGTCGGAGACCCGCGCCAGCGCGGCGTCCGGAACACCGTCCCTCCAGGGTGAGCAGTCCCTTGCGTCGTGAGCCTCCATGGCATTCGTGCAATCGGCAGACGCCATGACGCTCTTGAGCCACCGGGCACGGCGCTGAACGGGACCGGCCCGGAACTGGACGGATGACCTGGGGCCCAGCCCCGAGGCGGTCCGCGTGCTGACGCTCAGATGGTCTCGACCGAGCCCAGCACGTGCGGCGTGCCGCGCCGCAGCTGATGGACGGCGAACGTGGTGCGGCCGTCGAGGCCGGAGGTCGAGAAGCCGACGCGGGACGGCAGCCGCGCGGGCCGGCGGAAGCGGACCTCGACGCTGAACGCGTCCGGCAGCCCGGCGTCGAGTGCCGCGACGCAGCGGGCCTTCAGGTACATGCCGTGCGCGATCGCCGACGGCAGCCCGAATGCGCGCGCGGTCAGCGACGAGAGGTGGATCGGGTTGCGGTCACCGGACACCGATGCGAACCGGCGGCCGATGTCGGCCGGCAGCTCCCAGACGGCCTCCGGCTGGGGCGCAGGCGGGAAGCCGCTGCGCCGGGCGGCGCCCGGAGCGCGCTGCGGACGCTCGCCGTTGCCGTTGTCGCTGCTCGCGCCGGCGCCGGCGCCGGGGGCCAGGTAGAGGCTGTCGTCGCGCCAGAGCACCTCGCCGTCGATCGAGGCCTCACCGTGGACTGTGAAGCTCGTGCCGGCGCGGTGCGGCCCGGCGCCGTCGGCCCAGAGCCGGACGTCGGGACGCTCGCCGATCCCGATCGGGCGCAGCTGCGTGATCCGGTTCTCGAGGTGGATCATCCCCAGCGGCGCGAACGGGAACCGGCGATCGGTCATCAGCTCGATCGCGAGCGGGAACGCGACGTTGTGCAGGTAGGTGGCCGGCAGCCGGTCGCGGACCGGAAAGCCGCAGAGCCGGTTGTAGGCGGCGAGCCGGCCGGCGTCGATCTGCACCGCCCGGCGTTCGAGTGTCAGTTCGGGCAAATCGCCGCCGGCAGCACCGCGGCGCAGCGGTCCGGGCAGCATCCCGAGCGCGATCCGGCGCACGAGCGTGAGGTCGCCGATCGGGCTCTCGACGGTGCGGGTCGTCATCGGTCTCATGCCCCCAGCAGCGACTGGCCGCAGACTCGCAGCACGGTCCCGTTGACGGCGCCCGAGCCCGGGCTCGCGAACCAGGCGACAGTCTCGGCGACGTCGAGCGGCAACCCGCCCTGATGGAGACTCGTCATCCGCCGCCCGGCCTCGCGGACGACCAGCGGCACCTTGGCCGTCATCTGCGTCTCGATGAACCCCGGCGCGACCGCGTTGATCGTCGCGCCGCGGGCGGCCAGCACCGGCGCGTAGGCCTCGACCAGGCCGATCACGCCCGCCTTCGATGTCGAGTAGTTGGTCTGGCCGCGGTTGCCGGCGATCCCGGCGATCGACGAGACGGTGATGACACGGTCGCCGGCGCTCAGCCGGCCGGCGTCGAACAGCGCGTCGAGCATCCGCTCCTGTGAGGCGAGGTTGACCTCGATCACGGCCTGCCAGCGCTCGGGCGGCATCCGCGCGAGCGTCACGTCGCGGGTGATGCCGGCGTTGAGCACGAGCACGTCGAGCGATCCGTGGCGCTCGGCGATGTGGTTCGAGAGCGCCTCGCCGGCGTCCGCCGCGGTGACATCGAGCGCCAGCGTCGTGCCGCCGATCGCGTTCGCGACCTTCGCGAGCCCGTCACCGGCGGCGGGCACGTCGACGCAGACGACGGTCGCGCCGTCACGCGCGAGCGTGCGCGCCATCTGCTCGCCGATCCCGCGCGAGGCACCGGTCACCACCGCGACCTTCTCTGCCAGCGGCCGGTCCCAGTCGATCGCCTCGGGCGCGGCA
Source organism: uncultured Conexibacter sp. (assembly GCA_964648515.1). Lineage (GTDB taxonomy): Bacteria > Actinomycetota > Thermoleophilia > Solirubrobacterales > Solirubrobacteraceae > Baekduia. Next base: position 2,611 of record CAZYMM010000057.1, on the reverse strand, counting down.
CCCTCGCCAACGCGAATCACCTGGCCGTCGACGTAGGCCGAGCGGCCCGAGAGCAGGAAGCGCAGCGTCGAGGCGATCGCCTGCTCGCCGCCGCGGGCGACCTCGACGAGCTGGGCGGTCGCGCCGCGGCCGAGCTCCTTGGCGACAGCCCGTACAAAGCCCTCGAGGGCGCGCTGGGCGATCCGCTCGCTGCGGCTCTCGGCCTGCGCGGGAGGCGAGCCGAGCACGACCACGCGGCCCGACGGCGCGATCCGCCTGATCGCCGGATGCAGCGCCTCGTAGAGCGCCTCGAGCCCGGCGACGGTCGTGATCGCGGTCGCATCGAAGATCACCGCGCCGATGTCGCGGTCGCCGTCGGGCAGCTCGCGGAGAACCTCCACCCCCGCATCGGCGACGATCGCCGCCGTCGGCTCCGCGAGACGTCCCTGCCCGAGCACGACGGCCGCCCCGTCAAGCAGGGGTGCGCCCGGCTCGAACCGCCGCAGCCGTGGCGCGTCCGGCAGCCCCAGGCGCTGCTGGATGAAGCGGCCGGGCGGCGTGCCGGTCAGCTGTTGATAGCGGTCGTTGCTCGTTGATGACACAGCTTCATGTTACATTGTCTGATGTCACTATGCCTGCCTCAACGATGAAGCTCCCCCGCCGCGCGGCGATCCTCGGCGGCAACCGGATCCCATTCGCGCGCTCCAACGGCCCCTACGCAGAGGCCTCAAACCAGGACATGTTCACCGCCGCGCTCGACGGGCTGGTCGCCCGCTTCGGGCTCGGCGGCGAGACCGTCGGCGAGGTCGTCGGCGGCGCGGTGCTCAAGCACTCGCGCGACTACAACCTGATGCGCGAGTGCGTGATGAGCTCGGCGCTGTCGGACTTCACGCCGGCCTACGACGTCCAGCAGGCCTGCGACACCGGCCTACAGGCGATCACGCTGGTCGCGAACAAGATCAAGCTCGGCGAGATCGAGTCCGGGATCGCGGGCGGCGCCGACACGACCTCCGACGCTCCGCTGGCGGTCGGCGACGACCTGCGGCGCGCGCTGATCAAGGCCAACGCGGCCAAGTCGAACGCGTCGCGGCTGAAGGCGCTCGCCGCGATCCGTCCCGGCCACCTGATGCCCGACCAGCCGCGCAACGCCGAGCCGCGCACGGGCCTGTCGATGGGTGAGCACCAGGCGATCACGACGCGCCGCTGGCAGATCACGCGCGAGGCCCAGGACGAGCTGACGGTCCGCAGCCACCAGAATCTCGCCGCCGCCTACGAGCGCGGCTTCTTCGACGATCTGCTGACGCCCTTCCTGGGCCTGACCCGTGACCAGAACCTGCGCCCCGACAGCTCGCTCGAGGCGCTCGCGAAGCTGCAGCCGGTCTTCGGCCGCGGCGACGACGCGACGATGACGGCCGGCAACTCGACGCCGCTCTCGGACGGTGCGTCGGCGGTGCTGCTGGCATCCGATGACTGGGCGGCCGAGCGCCAGATCCCGGTGCTCGCCTACCTCGACATCGTGCAGACGGCGGCCGTCCCCTACGTGCACGGCGACGAGGGCCTGCTGATGGCACCGGTCCACGCGGTGCCGCTACTGCTCGCCCGCGCCGGCCTGACGCTGCAGGACTTCGACCTCTACGAGATCCACGAGGCGTTTGCCGCGCAGGTGCTGTCGACGCTCAAGGCCTGGGAGGACGACGAGTACTGCCGCGAGCAGCTCGGCTTGGACGGCGCGCTCGGTGCGATCGACACCGACAAATTGAACGTCAACGGCTCCTCGCTGGCGGCCGGCCATCCGTTCGCGGCGACCGGCGGGCGGATCATCGCCTCGCTCGCCAAGGAGCTTCACGAGCGCGGCTCGGGCCGCGCGCTGGTGTCGATCTGCGCGGCCGGCGGCCAGGGTGTGGTCGCGATCGTCGAGGCCGCCCAGGCGCCGAAGCCGAAGCGCAAACCGGCCAAGAAGGCATAGCCGAAGCCGGCTCGACGGCCGGCTACTTCACGAGCCGTACGTCGAGCCGGTAGCCGAGCGTGACATCACCGCCGCCGGCCAGCAGCGCCATGATCGCGGCGACATAGGCCTGGGTCTCGCGGTACGGCGGGATGCAGCCGCAGCGGCGCACCGGAAGCGGCCCGGCGTTGTAGGCCGCGAGCGCGAGCGGGACGGCGCCGAACTGCGCCAGCAGATCGTGCATGTGGTGGGCCTGGGCCATGATCGCCTTCGCGGGGTCGAAGCGATCGGCGTCGCTGAGTCCGTAGCGGGCCGCGGTCTCGGGCATGAACTGGCTGATCCCGCCGGCGCCCGCGCCCGAGCGGGCGAGCGGATCGAAGCCCGACTCCTGCTGGATCTGGGCGGCCAGCAGCGCGGCGCCAACGTTCCAGCGCTGGGCGGCGGCGACGATCATCGGGACGAACCGCGCCGGTACGAACGCCGGCAGCGCCGGCGCGCCCTCGGGCGGGCCGTAGCCGACGCTGCGGCTGCCGGCTGCGCGGGCCAGACCGTAGTGCCAGGGCTCCCAGTCATAGCGCTGGACGAAGCCGAAGCGGCCGGCGTTGGCGGCCAGCCAGCGGTAGGCGCCGGACGGTCCGAGGTCGAGCTCGGTGCCGAGCCGGTGCAGCGAGCGCCCCGGCGGCGCGA